>CAKWZF010000001.1:0-24981 GCA_934865005.1 uncultured bacterium
CGTCCTCGCCGCTTTGCGGCTGCGGGAGGTTCGCTTTGATAACCCCTCCCGGCGCGTCCGGGGCTTCCTGCTGTCTCGGGGCAGCTGTTTTCTGAAATGACTTTGCTGCAACCTTTCCTCGCCTTCGGCGGGCGTGGTAGCCTTTGTCGTTGATTAAACTTTTTATGTAACGGAAGGACAAACATGGCAGCTGCACAGCCGCTTAAGATTCGCATGGTTGCCGGGCTTGGCAACCCTGGCGAGGAATATGCCGAGACCCGCCACAACGCCGGCTTTAAGGCGATCGACGAGCTGGCCCGTCAGGCCGGTGTCACGTACTGGAAAAACCAGGCGGGCGCCGAGGTCGCGCTCATCAATATCAACGATGCTGAGGAAGAGGGTGGCAAGCGCCAGATTGTGCTGGTCAAGCCGCAGTCGTACATGAATACCTCGGGCGGCCCCATCTCCAAGCTCTGTCGCGAGTACAAGATCAAGGCCGAGGAGCTGCTCGTAATCCACGACGAGCTCGATATTCCCGCCGGCGACGTACGTGTTAAGGTGGGCGGTGGCCACGCCGGTCACAACGGCCTGCGCTCCATCATCGACAAGATGCGCAGCCGCGACTTCAGCCGCATCCGCACCGGCATCGGCAACCCTCCCGGCAAGATGGCCGTCGCCGACTACGTGCTTAAGCAGCTGCGCGCCCGCGAGGCCGAGGATTTCCAGGACACCTGCGCCCGCGCCGCAGATGCCGCCGGTCTGGCAATCGTGCACGGCGTGATCTATGCCCGCGACCACGTCAACGGCGCCGCCTCCGCCAACGGCAAGCACTAAAACCTATCATTTAGGGATAGGTTTATTTTGGCAGGTTTTAACTGCGGAAACGCCGCAGCGGCCGCATCGCAATAAACCGCGCACCGCCATACACACATAGCACCCCAAAGGGGGCCGACCTCATTGCAACCCGAGGCTGGCCCCTTTGCCGTTTTACCCGATAAAACCTGCCAAAATAAACCTCTCCCCCTTTGGTAGGCCAAAGTGGATAAACCCTGCTCCCAACCGCCGAAGACACACGTAAGTGACATGTCCATGAGGGTATAATTTGCACCGTATGTCTGCACAACGCCTGTGCACGTACGGTTTTATTCGGGCTACCGTCCATTTCCGTGGAGGCACGGTTCGGCGGCCCTAACAAGAGAGGGGTTCTATGTATAAGATCCTGGAGAAGACGCAGTTCTCGGAGAAGGTGTTCAAGTTCCGCATCGAGGCGCCCGCAATCGCCAAGCATGCGCACGCTGGACAGTTCCTCATGGTCCGCGCCAACGAGACGGGCGAGCGCGTCCCGTTTACCCTGGCCGGCTGGAACGGTGACGAGGGCTGGGTCGAGTTCATCTTCATGGTGATCGGCAAGACCACCGAGATGCTTTCCACCTACGAGGCCGGCGAGTCGCTGCGCGACGTCGTGGGCCCGCTGGGCGTTCCCACCGAGATGGCCGAGGGCCCCTGCGCCGTCATTGGCGGCGGCGTCGGCCTGGCAATTGCCTTCCCGGTCGCCAAGCACCTGGTCGAGACCGGTCACGAAGTTCACGCCATCATGGGCGCCCGCACCAAGGACCTCCTGCTCATGGAGGACCAGTTCCGCGAGCTCCTCGACGAGGACCACATCCACATCACCACTGACGACGGCTCCTACGGCGAGCAGGGCGTTGTCACCGCTCCGTTGGAGCGCCTGCTGCAGGACAAGGCCGTGAGCCAGGTCTTCTGCGTCGGCCCCGTTCCGATGATGAAGTTCTCGACCCTCACCGCCCAGAAATACGACACCCCCATCACCGCGTCCCTCAACCCCATCATGGTTGACGGCACCGGTATGTGCGGCTGCTGCCGCGTCGAGGTGGGCGGCGTGACCAAGTTCGCTTGCGTCGACGGCCCCGACTTCGATGCCACCCTGGTCGACTGGGATGACCTTCGTGCCCGCCAGGCCGCTTACCGTTCCGAAGAGGGCGAGTCCCTCAAGGCCTATGAGGAAAAGAGCTGCGCATGCCACTAGTTAACGGTCGTTTCGTTGCCGATATGAAGTCGCCCCGCACCCCCGATAACGAGGAGCCGGCTGCCGAGCGCGCCTGCGACTTCCGCCCCGTCGACAAGGGCTTCACCGAGGAGATGGCGCTGGCCGAGGCCGAGCGCTGCCTCAACTGCAAGAAGCCGTTCTGTGTTGAGGGCTGCCCCGTCAACATCAACATCCCCCGCTTTATCGAGCAGATCCGCGCGAAGGACTTCGGCGGCGCTCTCGATACCATCCGCGAGGACTCCATGCTTCCCGCCATCTGCGGCCGTGTCTGCCCGCAGGAGAACCAGTGCGAGGGCAAGTGCATCCGTGGTAAAAAGTCCGAGCCCGTGGCCATCGGCCAGCTCGAGCGCTTCCTGGGTGACCGCCCCGAGCTCGCCTCCACGCCCAAGATGGCCCCCAAGAACGGCAAGAAGGTCGCCGTCGTTGGCTCCGGCCCGTCCGGCATCACCTGCGCCGGCGAGCTCGCCCGCAACGGCTTTGACGTTACCGTCTTTGAGGCCTTCTTTACCGGCGGCGGCGTGCTGGTCTACGGCATCCCCGAGTTCCGTCTGCCCAAGGCAGTCGTCAAGCGCGAGATCGACGGCCTGGAGGACATGGGCGTCAAATTTGAGTACAACTCCGTCGTGGGCAACATGGCCACGGCCGAGGAGCTGTTCGAGCAGGGCTTCGACGCCATCTACGTGGCGACCGGCGCCGGCCTGCCCAAGTTCCTCAACGTCCCCGGCGAGAACCTGCCCAACGTCTTCTTCGCGAACGAGTACCTCACCCGCGTGAACCTGATGAAGGCCAACAAGTTCCCCGAGTACGACACCCCCACCAAGCACGGCAAGAACGTCGTCGTCTTTGGCGGCGGCAACGTGGCTATGGACGCCGTCCGTACCGCCAAGCGTCTGGGCGCCGAGCACGCCATCATCGCTTACCGCCGTACCGAGGACGAGATGCCCTGCCGTCGCGCCGAGCTGCACCATGCTAAGGCCGAGGGCGTCGAGGTTCTGCCGCTCGTCTCCCCGCTCGAGTTTGTCGCTGGCGAGGACGGCTCCGTGTGCGCTGTCAAGGTCCAGAAGATGGAGCTCGGCGAGCCCGACGAGTCCGGCCGTCGTCGCCCGGTGCCCATCGAGGGTGCCATCGAGGAGATCCCCTGCGACGTCGCGATCTCGGCTATCGGCACCAACGCCAACCCCTTCGCAAAGAAGATCGGCGGCAAGATGGAGCTCAACAAGTGGGGCTACATCGTCGCCGACGAGGAGACCGGCCAGACCACCGATCCCCGTATCTGGGCCGGCGGCGACATCGTCACCGGTGCCGCTACGGTCATTCTGGCGATGGGCGCCGGCAAGAAGGCCGCCGCTTCCATCACCAAGAGCCTGCTGGGCGAGTAATCACCTACAGCACTAGCCACCAAACGGCAAAGTCCCCGTCGAGCACACGCCCGGCGGGGACTTTTTTTCTATGCCGGCCGCTCCACCACCACAAAGGGGACAGGCACCTTTGTGGTGGTTCCGGACTTGGCCGGCCAGCTTGTCTCAATCTGTAACAGTTAGACCCCGTTGAGTCCCGTAGTTGTTACAGATTGAGACATTGTGCGAACGTCCGCCCGTTCATCTCAATCTGTAACAGTAAGAGGCAAAATTCCTTGCTACGTGTTACAGATCGAGACATTGCGCAGGCGGTCAGACGATTCATCTAAACCTGTAACATCTAGGGCCGTTTTGGACGGTCAGGTGTTACAGATTGAGATTTTACTGAAGCCGAGGATGGGAGCCGTCACCAAAACTTAGCGCTTGCGGCGCTTGGTCGCGGCGACACCGGCGGCGGCAACGGCTGCACCGGCGATACCCAGGGCGGCGACCGTCATCGCGGTGGCATCGCCCGTGGCAGCCAGGACGGCGTGGGATTTCTTGGCCGGCGTGGTTTTCTCAACCGTCTTGGCCACCGTGGTGGTTGCGGCAGGCTTGACCTCCGGTTTCTGCTCGGGCTTGGTCTCAGGCTTCTGCTCGGGCTTCACCTCGGGCTTAGCCTCGGGCTGCGGCGCCGGCATCTCCGGGTCGACCGGGACCGGCTTAGCCTCGGGCGTAAACGTCAGGTCGGTGATTAGCCATAGCGTACGGAACAAGCCGGGAACAGGCGCATGCTCGCTTGCCTTATCCACCCGATAACTGCACTCCACGCCATTGACCATCAGTTTAATGTTAGACGTAAAGAAGAAATCCCACGCCGGCTTAAAGTACAGGCCATAGCGATAGGTCACACCAGATTTAAAAGCGTCGATGTGGTTGGTGATTTGCCGATCCCAGAATATATCGGAGTTCACTTCACTGCCATCGCTGCCCGTCCAAAACTCACACTGAAGAATGGAGTTCGAGCCCGCCGGAGTGTCTGCCGTAAAGTCCGGTTTATCGCCCGCCCTAAAGATGGTGGTGGCGTCGTCAATCTCGATAACGTCGATAGTTTGCCAATCATCAACCGGCTGCTCGCACAGCATATTGGCCGCATTGGGCGCAAACACGCCATCGACGGTCTTATCTGTCACGTCGGTCACACCATGCGACGTAATGGCGTCGTTTGCCGGCGCGGCGGCGTTGTCGCTGGGAATGTTTTGTTCAGCGGGTGCCGCATTGTTAGACTCATCGGCGGCGTCAGCCGGAGTCGTCTGCTGAGGTTCGGCGACAGTTTGTGCCGCCGGAGCAGCGTCGGTTGCAGGCGTGGTCGCCGGAGCCGCATCCTCCGCAACTGCCGGCGTCACCAGAGCCGCGGCAACCTCGCCCGTCGCGGCGGCGGAATCCGCGCACTCGGTCGCGAGCGCCACGCTCGGCAGCAGCAGCTGGCCGATCATGAGTGCGCACGCACCGACGCTGGCAATCTTCACGCCCACGCAACGCCAAGTACCGTGAACCAGCGAGCAAGCGCGCTCGCGCTGGGTTTGATTATCAAAGTGGCTTCCGTTCATAACGGCCTCCCTAATCGAAGGATTAACGCCACTACAAAGGCGCTTGTCCCTTTGCGGTGGTCCTGTACAACCAAGGTGCGCCAAATGGCCCTGTACGCCTAGGTTCGTACATGCGAGCCCAGGCTGCTACCTACGGAAATACAAAAAGCTGCCGCGAAGACACTTATGCCCACACAGCGGCTGAAAATGGCTGTGAAAGCTACTGCTAGCGGCTGCGACGCTTGGACGCGACGAAGCCGGCGCCGATGACGGACGCACCGGCGATGCCGAGTGCGGCTGCCGCCGTCGCGGCGTTGTCGCCCGTGGCGGCCAGAACACCGGAAGCGCTTTTGGCGCCGGCGGCAGTCTTGGTCGTAACGGTCTTGGTAACCGCCGTGGTGGTCTTTGCGTCCTTGTCTACGGGCTTGGGGTCAGGCTTCTGCTCGGGATTGGGCATAGGATCGGGATCGGGCTCCGGTGTCGGCTCGGGCTCCGGTGCCGGCTCCGGCTCCTGCCCGTCTCCAAAATCAATCACTACATCATGGGCGACCTCGGCAGAACCGACGATATCCGTAATAGCAGACGAACCGGCAACACCGACGACCTGCCCGTTCTGGGAGCTCGGCCATTTCCCCGTATCAACAACCTTTTTCACATCGCGCACGGCACCATCCGTCGGAGTCGTAATCATCGCGTTCCCGCGCGACTCGCCCCAGCTCAAATCAATCATTGCAGCACGGAACAGCGTCGCAGTCGCGTCGTTGCAGTTGATCGCATAGATTCCCGCAGTCGCGCCCGAAGCCTCAATCTTCGATTTGCGAATCTTGATACGAGGCGTTTCAAACCCGGTGTTTGCCTCTGCCATGATTCCAAAACTTTGATTGCGGACGGCATCGATGCCGTTTGCAGCAGACAGGCTTCGAGACGTAAGATTCGACTCCTCGACAAGCATCCACACCGCACCGCTTTGCGAACGCGCGCTGATGCCCGCCGAGAGCGAAGCCGCACTGCCGGCGGAAAGCGCGACATCGGCTCCGTTGACGATTTTCATGAGGGTATTCTTTTTGATACCGACCGTATTGATGCACACAGAAACCTGCCAGGCATCGGCTGTCTTGATCGACAGGTTGGCGGCATCGATCGTGACGTCGCCCCCGTGCACGGAGACATAATCCGGTTCTTCCTGCTCGCCTTCCTGAGCAGCGTGTCTACTGGGAAGGTTATCGGCAAAGATACCGTAGGTGCCCACCGTTGGACGCCAAGATCCTTCCGCCGATTTTGCCTCGATTTTGACATCGGCGCCCTTATCGATCGTCACGCTGCCGGCCGTCGCGCGAATGCCCGTCGCACTGTTCACTGCGCCCGAAGCCGTCACGTTGACGTTGGCGCCGCTGATGGTCACATCGCCACCCGCATTGCCGTCGCCTTCCGCCGCAATCACATCGGTTTGAGCCGTCGCATTAAGGGTGCCATCGCCGGTAATGGCAAGGTTACCGTTCTTAACAGCAATGGCGCTCTGCCCGGCGTCGGCCGTGACGGTGTTGGTGCCCGTCACGCCGATGGTGAGGTTGCCCTTGGCGCCGATGGAGCCGCCGTCGTAGCCGTTGAGCTTCATGTCGTTAGCGCCATCCCAAGACCAGGTTCCAGCCTCGTCGCCAGCAGCAGTGCCCGCGTCGTACTGCGTGCCGCCGACGTTGACCCACTCGGCGGCGAGCGCCACGCTCGGCAGCAACAGCTGGCCGACCATGAGCACACAGGCCCCCGCGCAAGCAAGTTTTGCCCCCACGCAGCGCCACGTTCCATGAGAGAGCGAGCATGCGCGGCCGTGGTCGATTGGGTTGTCATGGATTTGCTTTCGCATGTGAGCCTCCTTGTCGTAAGGGGTGCTTCTGTAACACCATGTTACGGGAAGATAGCCGGATCCCGGGGCACAAATTCTCAAGTGGCGCATCTGCCAGCGCAAAAGGCAACGAGCATGCGATTGCCAAGCGTGCCCCGCCCCCGAAAGGCCCACTCCCTACCGACCTGGTCTACAATCGAGGACACGATTGTTCCGTCCACCCAAAGGACCGTCCTTGAACCTGAGCAAGCCTAAAATCAACGCGCTTCTGGCACTCGCGCTCTTCACCTTCGCCTTCCTTGCCGCCGAGTTTCGCTTCGACATCAATGTCGGCCTGCTCGCCGGCGCCGAGCGTGTTGTGATTGCGCAGGGCTTCATCCTCGGCGCCAGCGTCATCGGCTTTATCGGATATGCACCACTGCTCGGTCTCGTCCAACGCAAAGGCCAGCCCCAGGCAGCCGTCAGCGCCGCCGTCCCCATCGCCATCCTGGGATTGACCCAGATCCAATCCCCCACGGGTTCGCTTGCCCTCGAGATTCTGGGCTGCCTCGCATTCCTCGGACTCGGCCTGTTAGGCGCCGCAGCGCACCACGCCTTTTCGTTGGCATTCCAGGATGACCCCAAGCTCGCCACCGGCGCGGGAGCGTCCTATGCCGCGGGCATCCTGATGCAGTTCGCGATCAACCTGCTCGACTGCGGCGGCATCGCAGAGCTCATCGTTCTTGGCACAGTGACTATCGCCATCTCCGCCCTCAGCGTCGTTTCCCAAAAGGCTGCCGAGAGCTCAAACCCCGCCATCAATCCCTTTGCCGAACCTTCGCACGCCCTCGCCAAGCAGGCGTGTTGGAGCATCGCACTCGCCATGATTCTTGCCTGCTTGTTCTCGACCCTCGACAACGTAGTCACGCTCTCCAACGCTCATGGCACCATTGCCGTGCAGACTTGGCCGCGCCTCTTTTTGGCGGCAAGCGGCCTTGCCGCCGGCATTATCTTTGATCTTGCCGAGCGCCGCTACATGGGACTTGTCATGCTCGGCATCGCCGTGCTCTCGACCATTTCCATCCTAGCTGTGGAGGCCGGCGCCGATCCCAACCTGGGCCTTGTAGTCTTTTACCTGAGCTCGGGCTTTTTTGTCACGTTCTTTACCGCCACCTTTACACAGCTGGCACCGCGCATGCATGCGCCCGCCCTCTGGGCCGGCATGGGCCGCGCCGCCAACAACGTGTGCGCGTTCACTACATCGGGCATCTCGCTTGCCCTCGTGACCTCGGGCAACGTTGCTCTCATCATGATCGGCGCGCTCATGCTGCTTGTGGCGGCTAGCGTGGCGTTTGTAGCCGCGGGTCTGTTCCGCCTGCCCCAAACCGAGCAGGAGCGCGAACATCAACAGCTTGCCGAGGAAGCACTCGCTGCACCCAGCATCGAGGAACAGCGCCAGGCCTTCATCACCGATCACGCTCTCACCCCGCGCGAAGTCGACGTGCTCACAGCCGTGACCCAGGATGAACGCCCGCTCAAGCAGATCGCCGAGGAGCTCGGCATCTCGATGCGCATGGTACAGCGCCACCTGAGCTCTATCTACCAAAAGACCGACACGCAGACGCGCGCCGGTCTCACCAAGGCCTTCCCCTCGGCCTAAAACAAAAACCACCACAAAGGTGCCTGTCCCCTTTGTGGTGGTTTTTGGTCGGTTAGCCTTCGAGCTGCGCTACTTTGTAGCGGTAGGCAGCGGCGATGACGTCTTTACAGCCCTCGCGGCCCAGCTTGGCGCGGTTGACGACGATGTCCTTGCCGCTCGTCATCTTCCACTTTCCGGCACTGTAGCGCTTATAGAACGCCTCGCGCGCCTTCTGCTGCTGTTTGACCAGCTTGGCGCCCTTCTTTTTGTTAAGGCCACGCTTCTTGCGCACAATCTCGACGCGGTCCTCAAAGGGTGCGGTCACCAACACGGCAAAGTGGTTGGGGTTGTTGCGCAGCAGGTAATCGGACAGACGGCCTTCGATAATGCAACTCTCGGTCTCGCCCAGATCCAAAATCACCTGGCTCATCTTTTGGAACAGCTTGTCCGAGTACGAACGCGCATCGTAGCGGTCGGGCAGAAACGCCATGTTTTCCACGGCCAGGCGCTCGTCGTAGGCAGCCATCTTGTCGAGCGACTCGCCCGCGCGCAGCGACGCACGCACCAGCAGCTCGTTATCGTACAGCGGAATCCCCAGCTCATCGGCAAGGATACGGCCAATCTCGTGGCCCTCGGCACCAAAGTCGCGCGCGATGGTAATGACCACAGGACTCTTCTTGTTCTCCAGATCGCTCATCGCGATTCCTTTCTAACAGATGAGAAAAAGGCTGTCTATCGCCTTTTCTCACGATAGCGTATCAGGGAAAGCCAGGCTATGCGGCCACGATGCGGCGCTGATACGCTCGGACCAGCAGCGAGATACCAAAGTTGAGCACAAAGTACATCGCAAACACCAGGCCGTAGAGCATAAGCACCTGCGACAGGTCGATCGCGTGGGCCATCACCACGTTTGCCGTGTACATGAGCTCGGCCACGTTAATGCCCGAAAGATACGAGCTGTCCTTGATGACAGTCGTGCACTGGCTAAACAGCGCTGGAATGATCGTCTTAAACGTCTGAGGCAGAATGATGTAGCGCATGGTGGCAAAGAAGCCAAAGCCCTGGCTCTGCGCTGCCTCAAACTGGCCGCGCGGAATCGAGTTGAGGCCGCCGCGCACAATCTCGGCCATAACAGCGCTGGTAAACAGCGTAAAGGCGATGGTCGAAATCACAATGTCCAAACCCTGCACCGTAAAGTAGATAAACAGAATCCACAGCAGGTTTGGCGTGCAACGGAACAGCTCGATATAGGCGCTCACCAAAATACGGAATGGACGGGGCGCATAGCTCTTAACGAGCGCCAGCACCGTGCCAAAGATGAGCGAGAAAAAAATCGACAGCGCCGAGATCTCGATTGTCTTAACAAAGCCGCCCCAAATGTAGAGCAGGTTGGTCGCGTTGAAGATTTCCATGCGCTAGGCCTCCTCTACGTTGTCGAGCCCCAGCTCGGCCAGGCTCACGCCGCGCGGACGCTCCTTGGAGCGGCGCTCGAGCCACTGCACCAGCATGGCGAGCGGAAAGCAGATGATGAAGTACATAAGGCAGCAGACGATGTATCCCTGCAGGTAACCGTACAGACTCACAAAGTTGTCGGAACGGTACATAAGGTCGCCGCCGGCCACGAGCGCCAGCACCGACGTGTTCTTGACCAGGTTGAGCGCCTGGTTACACAGCGGCGGCAGAATGATCTTGAACGTCTGGGGCAGCACGATGTACCAGTAGGCCTGCGCACGGGTGAAGCCCTGGCTCTGGGCCGCCTCCATCTGACCGCGCGGAACCGCCTCGATACCAGTGCGGATGACCTCCGAAATGTAGGCAGCGTGATACAGGCCCACGCCCAAGAAGCCCAGCATGAACGGCGCGATACGCACCGGCTGATCGGCACCAGTTATGGCCTGCAAAAACTGCGGACCGGCCATGTACATAAAGAGCACCTGCACGGGCAACGGGGTGTTCTGGTAAAACTCCACGTACACGCGGCTTATGGCGCGCAGCACGCGCGAACGAGTGGTAGAGAACACGCCCAGCAGCGTGCCCAGCACCAGCGACAGCAGCAGGCCGGCAACGACCACCTGCAGCGTCACGCCAAAGCCCTCCCAGAAGGGCCCCATGTTTTGGAATGTCGTCGACCAACGGTCGGCGTCAAATAATCCTTCGAGCATTTGATTCCTTCCTTGGACGATGCGCCTATACAAGACCCCAGGTCTTGACCTCTTGGTCGAGCCAGCCGTCGGCCAGGCGATCGCAAATCACCTGATCGACCACGGCCGAAAGGTCGCAGCCCTTCTTGGTCGCCACGCCGTAGCCCTGCTCACCAAACTTGACCTCGGGCTGCAGCAGCTCAACGGTCTCGTTCATGTAACCGGCCAGCGTGGAGCGGTCCATGGCAAAGACGTCGATATTGCCGGCGTCGAGCGAACTCTTGATGATGGGGTAGCCGCTAAAGGCCCTAAATTCGGGCTTGCAGCTAAAGCCGTTGTCCTTGATCATCTGCTCAATCAGGCCCTGCGTGGTAGCACCCTGGCTCACGCCAATGACCTTGCCGTCCAGATCCTCAATCGAGGTAAAGCCCGAACGCTTCTTGACCATGAGTCCCACGTAGTCGGTGCGGTACGGCGTCGAGAAATCCCAGCTCTTCTTGCGCTCATCGGTGATGGTGTAGGTCGCCGCGACCACGTCAAGCTGGCCGTTATCGATCAGCGGGCCGCGCGTCTTGGGCGTTACGTCGGTAAACTCGACAAGCTCCTGGGCACGGGCATCCTTGTAGCTCACGCCAAAGACGGCAGCGGCGATCTGGTAGCACAAATCGACTTCCATGCCCTCAAAGCGGCCCTTGGCGGTGTCGTAATAGCCGTAACCGGGAACGTCCTTCTTAACGCCGGCATTCAGATGGCCACGCGACTTAATGGCCGCAAGCTTAGACCCCTTGTCGGAGCCCTCGCCGCTGGTGGAGTTGCCGCAACCGGCAAGCGCAGTCCCCGTCAGCGCAAGCATACTGGCGCCCGCCAGCTGCAAAAAGTGACGGCGCGACACGGCCGTCCTCGTCATGTCCGTCATGTCCATCACCGCGCCTAGTGCAGAATCTTGGACAGGAACTCGCGGCAGCGCGGGTTCTCGGGGTTATCGAAGAAGTGCTCGGGCGTGCCCTCCTCCAGGATACGGCCGTCCTCCATAAAGATGACGCGGTCGGCCACCTGGCGCGCAAAGCCCATCTCGTGCGTCACGCAGATCATGGTGATGTCCTCCTGCGCGAGCTCAATCATAACGTCTAGGACTTCCTGGACCATCTCGGGGTCGAGCGCCGAGGTCGGTTCGTCAAACAGGATGATGGGCTGCTTGGTGCACAGGGCACGGGCGATGGCGATGCGTTGCTGCTGACCGCCCGAGAGATTCTGCGGATACTCGCCGGCCTTATGCGCCATGCCAACGCGCTTGAGCGCGGCGATGGCGATCTCGGTCGCCTCCTCCTTGCTCTTCTTTTGCAGTTTGATGGGCGCGAGCGTCAGGTTGCCCAGCACCGTCATGTTGGGATACAGGTTGAACTGCTGAAACACCATGGAACTGTACTTGCGAGCCATCTCCAGGTGATTCTTTTTGGTGAGCGGCGTACCGTCGATGACGACCTCGCCCGACGTGGGCTCCTCCAGATAATCGACGCAACGGATGAGCGTCGACTTACCCGAGCCGGAAGGCCCGATCATTACGAGCTTCTCGCCGCGCTTGACGGTGAGATTGATATCTTTGAGCACATGCAGGTCGCCAAAGTACTTGTTGAGATGCTTGATCTCGATCATGTCTGCCATGAATGTCCCTTCCCTGCGTTTACACGAGTTGAACTATTGTACGGAAAGAACCGCGTTTCCGCAGCCCACACTACATTCCCGTAAAGAACCCGCAACCTTTAACCCACTCATTGGGGACAGGCTTAAATGAGTACCTGCTCATTGGGCACTCATTTAAGCCCGTCCCCAATGAGCGCCGAAAATAGTACAACCGTCCTTGTTGAGCATAAGTCAGCGAAAACCCGTACACGCGAGCAAGGTGACGTGAAATGAAAGGGCGCAGACCTTATGGTCGCGCCCTTGAAATTGAACGTCAGATTGCCGCGTGTACGGGTTTGCAGCGTCGAGCCGTTACGCGGTTTGGTAAAACCGCGTAACAAATTACGCAAGCTTTGCACCGACGATCTTTGCCGCGGCCGGCTTATCGAAGTTGCCGCCGGTGGCCTTGCCGAGTGCTCCCATGACCTGGCCCATCTGCTTCTTGGACGTGGCGCCCAGCTCGGCGATGACCTGCTCAATCAGGGCCTCGAGCTCCTCGCCCGAAACCTGCGCGGGCAGCAGGCTCTCCAGAATCTTGACCTGCTCGGTCAGGTTGTCGGTACGCTCTTGGTCGGTGCCGGCCTTGATGGACATCTCCAGCGTCTCGCTCGTCTGCTTGATCAGACGCTTGATCATGCTGTTGACGTCTTCCTCGGTCACATCGCGGCGCTCGTTGACCTCGATATTCTTCACCTCGGCCTTGACCTGGCGAATGATGGACAGGCGAACCTTGTCCTTGGCCTTCATGGCCGCGATCATTTCCTTCTGCAGCTCTTCGTTGGTCATCTGCAAATCCTCCTCAATAGCGTGGGCGGCACTCGCACGGGTACCGCCCCATGATTACTCAGTTGTCGACGCGTCATCGGTCGAACTCTTGGTGACACCCTTCAGGCTCACGTTGTACGGCACGTCCTTGGGCATGGGGTTAACGGTGATGTCGGCGTCCTTCTTGTACTGCTCCAGCCACTCGCTGTACGCAGTGCTTGCCGCCTGCGTCTTCACCACGTTGGAGACGTACTTCTTGATGTCCTTGGGCACCTGCTT
Source organism: uncultured bacterium (assembly GCA_934865005.1). GTDB lineage: Bacteria > Actinomycetota > Coriobacteriia > Coriobacteriales > Coriobacteriaceae > Collinsella. The sequence continues at coordinate 13,297 of CAKWZF010000001.1, forward strand.
AATGTCATCGACCTGATTATCGACATGGAAGTAGTCGGTGCACTTGATGATGTGGTAACCATAGGTCGACTCGACGACTTCGCTCACGTCGCCCTTGTTGAGCCCCTCGAGCGCCGTCTGGTAGCTGTCGACAAAGGTGGTGAGCTTATCCCAGCCCACATCGCCCTTCTTCTCCTTGGAACCGGTGTCTTCGGAGTACTGCTCAACGGCGTCCTCAAAGCTCAGCTCACCGGAGTTGATCTTGTCCAGGCACTCCTGCGCCTTGGCCTTGGCGGCAGCCTTGTCCTCGTCGGAAGCGTCGGAATCAACCTTGACCAGGATGTTCGACGAGCGGCGGGCGTCGTTGTAGCTGGACAGGTTTTCGTTGATGTAATCGACAATCTCGCTGTCCTTGGGCTTGCTCGTGGGCGCGACGGCATCCTTGAGTTTCTGCTGCGCCAGACTCTCCTTGAGCGAGTCCTTGTAGGTGTCCTCGGTATAGCCGTAAGTCTTGAGGGTCTTCTTAAAGGCCTTGGCACCGCCCGCGCTCTTGCACGCGTCCTTCCAAGCCTTCTCGACCTCCTCGTCCGACACCGTCACGCCGTTTTCCTTCTGCGCCTGCTGAAGCAGAATCTGCTGCGTGTAGGAGTCGATGAGTTGCTTGCGGTATTTCTTGGGCGTGAGGTCGTTGTCAACCAGATACTGCGCCCAGTCCTTGTCCTTGGTGTAGCCGTAGGACGTGCGCATGCTCATGATCTGCTTGGTCACGGTGTCCTCGGTGAGGTTGGTGCCGTTGATAGTAGCAGCGACACCGCCGGTCAGCTTGTAGCCCGAGGTGTCCTCGGCCTGCGACATAAGGCCGGAGCACGCCATCGCCGAGACGGAAAGCAGCATTGCCAGCACGCCGATGACCACCAGGACGATCTTGACGGTCTTAGACACGTACGTCTTGCGCTGCTTCTTGCGAGAGCTGGAGGCAGCGCGGGCCTGCTGCTCGGGCGTCGGCGCGGCCTCGGAGTTCTTTTTCTTATTTGCCATAGTTGGCCTTTCGCATAACGAATCGAACAAACGCCATTGTGTCACAACGCAGCCCCCGCGGCACGCTTGGTGCATTGGGGACAGGTTAATCTGCACCATTTTGGTGCAAAGGGGACAGCTCTGGCAGCCGGCAGTTAGGGACAGTCCCCAAGTGCCGGCTCAGCCCCACCTTAGAAGTGACGGCGGATGGCGTCGACCATGCCCTGGGGCGTGGTCTGGCCGAGCACGTCGGCTGCGGCATTGGCGTCCATAAAGATGTTCATGAGCGCCTGCAGGGCCTCGACCTGACCGCCCGGCTCTGCGATGCCCAGATTGATGACGATCTGCGCCGGCACCGGAGCGCCCATGCCAGCCATAGCGTTAAATGTCACGGGCGCGGCGGGCTTCACCACCGCGATATAGGGCTTGGCCACAAATCCCGGATCGGTATGCGGAATAGCAATGTTTGCTGCCGGCATGGCAAGACCCGTGGGATAGGCATCCTCGCGCGTGCGAACGGCGTCGAGCCAACCGGACGCAATGTAGCCACGTGGTGCAAGCTCGCCCTCGAGCCGCGCAAACACCTCATCCGGCGTTGCACACTCCCAATCAAAAAACACCAGCTCAGGCGTAAACAGCACTTCGTTATCCGCCATGCGCTCACCTCTCTCATCTAGTCACCTGCGACGTTCTTGAATGACCAGCCGTTAAAGACCGTTCCCGATGACTACCCAAAACAAAAGGTGGCCACGCGCGCCTTGGCGCCAATGACCACCCTGACTACTCGGCTAAATTGTACTGTGCGCCGCTAGCCGCGAGGCGCGTCAATTGCGACCTTGCCGCTCTCCAGCACGTGGACGCGGCCGTCGGCGAGCATTTGCACGACCTCGGGATACAGCACGTGCTCAATCGCGTGGATGTGTTCCTCGAGCGTGTCGACATCCCAGCCCTCCTCAACAGCCAGCGCACGCTGGGCGATGATGGGACCGTTGTCGTAGATCTCGTTGGCAAAATGCACGGTCACGCCAGTTACCTTGACGCCGCGCGCAAAGGCATCGTCAATCGCATGCGCACCGGTAAAGCTCGGCAGCAGCGCCGGATGCAAGTTGACCACGCGGTTGGGAAACGCCGCCAGCAGAGGCGTGTGCACCATGCGCATGTAGCCGGCCATGACCACATACTCGCAGCCGCGCTCCAGCAGCTCGTGCGCGATGATCTCATCGGCGGCAATAGGGTCGGCATAGACATCCTTGGACAGCGTGAGCGTCTGGATGCCCGCGCGCTCAGCGCGCTGCAAACCCTTAGCCGAAGGACGGCTCGACACCACAAGCTCAATCGAAGCGTTGAGCTTGCCGGCAGCGATCAGATCGATCAGCGCCTGCAGGTTGGTACCCGAACCGCTGATGAGCACACCGATCTTGAGCGGCTCGGCCGTATCGGTGCCGGTCGGACGGGCGTAGGGCACAAAGCCCAGGCCCTCGGCAGCAGCCATCTGCTCGTTAGCGCTCATCGGAGTACACGACCTTACCGGAGCCCTCGACGCACTCACCCACGCGGAACGGCTTCTCGCCCAGCGCGACCAGGGCCTCGGTAACCGTGGCCTCGTCCTCGGGGGCGACGATCAGGCACAGGCCAACGCCCATGTTGAAGGTCTTGCACGCCTCGTTGGGCGCGAGCTCGGCCTGGCGCGACACGTAGGTGATGACGGGCGGAACGTCCCAGCCCATCTCGGCACCGCTACGGGTGACCACGGCGTCGACGTCGTCGGCAAGCGCGCGGTTGAGGTTCTCGGTGATGCCGCCGCCGGTGATGTGGGCGATAGCGTGCACCGGAGCGCCGCCGCGGAGCAGCTCAAGAATCGGCTTCACATAAATGCGCGTGGGGGCCAGCAGGGCGTCGGCCAGCGATGCGCCGCCGAGCTCCTCGAGCGGGCGGCTCAGCTCCTCGGCCTTAGTGGCGGCCTCGGGCGTGCCCGGCTTGATGCCGTCGACGCCAATGACCTTGCGCACGAGCGAGTAGCCGTTGGAATGCACGCCGGTGGAAGGCAGGCCCAGGATCACGTCGCCGGGACGGACATTCGCGGGGTCGAGCATCTTGGGACGATCGACGACGCCCACGGTAAAGCCGGCGAGGTCGTAGTCGGCCGGAGCCATGACGCCCGGGTGCTCGGCCATCTCGCCGCCCACGAGCGCGCAGCCCGCGAGCTTGCAGCCGTCGGCCACACCCTTGATGATCTTTGCCATGTGCTCGGCCTCGATGTGACCGATGGCAACGTAGTCCAGGAAGAACAGCGGCTCGGCGCCCGAAGCCAAAATGTCGTTGACGCACATAGCGACCAGGTCCTGGCCCACCGTCTCGTGACGGTCCATGATCTGGGCGAGCACGAGCTTGGTGCCCACGCCGTCGGTACCGCTAATCAGAATCGGATCTTCCATATCCTTAAGCGCGGAGGCCGAGAACAGGCCACCAAAGCCACCGATGCCGCCGATAACCTCGGGGCGGTTGGTGTCCTTGACCATCTGCTTAATAGCGTCAACGGCGCGGCCGCCCTCAGCGGTATCGACGCCGGCATCCTCATACGTCACATGCTTGCTGTCGCTCATCTGAGCCTTCCTCTCCCACTACCGTCCGCCGCGCGGGCGCCAAACGGTGCTCATAGTTGTGTTCATTTCGGCGCGTGCCATAACAGCACACGCCGCTCAATCAATAAAACAGCAGGTAAAACCTACCAAAATGAACCTGTCCCTACATGGCAGGTTTTAGGCCTCGCCGTGCTCCTCTTCCCAGCTGCGGTCGTCGTATTTCTCGACCACGGCGTCGTCGTCAAAGTGCAGCGGCTTATCCAGGTTGCGGGGCTTAAAGCCCTCCATGAACTTATCGCGGCCAAAGCTCTCGGGAATCGCCACGGGGTAGCGGCCGGTAAAACACGCATCGCAGTAACCGCCCTTGGGCATGACCTTCAGCAGGCCCTCGACCGAAAGGAAGGCCAGCGAATCGGCGCCGATGTACTCGCAAATCTCGTCGACTGTCTTGTTGGCGCTGATAAGCTGCGACTGCACGTCGGTATCGATACCGTAGAAGCACGGCCAGATGACCTCGGGCGAGTTGATGCGGATATGAATCTCCTTGGCACCGGCGTTGCGCAGCATCTTGACGAGCTGCACCATGGTGGTGCCGCGCACGATGGAGTCGTCGATGACGACCAGGCGCTTGCCCTCGATGTTGTCGCGCAGCGGGTTGAGTTTCATACGCACGCCCATGGCGCGTAACTCCTGCGTGGGCTCGATAAACGTGCGGCCCACGTAGCGGTTCTTGATAAGGCCCTCACCAAAGGGAATGCCGCTCTCGTGCGAATAGCCCTCCGCGGGCGGCAGGCCGGAGTCGGGCACGCCAATGACCAGGTCGGCATCGACGGGCTCCTCGTGTGCCAGCTGGCGACCCATGTCGTAACGGCAGGCATAGACGCTCTTGCCGTTCATGATGGAGTCGGGACGGGCGAAGTAGACCTGCTCAAAGATGCAGTTGGCGGGCTCTTCGGCTGCAGGCACGCCCTGCTCGGATACCAGACCCTCGGCGCTGATGCGCAAGATCTCGCCGGGACGGACGTCGCGAACGTACTCGGCACCCACGATGTCAAGTGCGCAGGTCTCGGAAGCAACGACCCAGCCGCCGGCGCGCGTGACATGGACGGCGGAGTCGACCGTCGTGGCGCCGTCTTGCGAGGGCAGCTGCGAAACGGATGCGGCATCGGCCTGGTCCAGACCCTCGTCCACCAGCTTGCCCAGCACGAGCGGGCGAATGCCGTGCGGATCGCGGAATGCGTAGAGCGCCTGCTCGTTGATGAGCGTCATGGCGTAGCCGCCGCGCACGAGCTCCATGGTCTTGCGAATGCCCTCGCGCAGATGGCCTGTACGCTGAGTAAAGTAGCCGATAAGCTTGGTCGCGACCTCGGAATCCGAATTGGAGAGGAACGGCACGCCCAGCTCGATTAGCTGGCGGCGCAGCTCGTCGGTGTTGACCAGAGTGCCGTTGTGAGCAAGCGCGATAATGACGCTGTTGATGGTAGAAAGATGCGGCTGCGAGGCTTCCCAGCTCTTGGCACCGGCAGTGCCATAGCGCACGTGGCCCACGGCCAGCTGACCGGAGAGCGTCGACAGGTCGGCGTTGGAGAACACGCGATCGAGCAGTCCCAGGTCTTTGCGAACCATAACCGTGCCGCCGTCGCCCACGGCGATTCCCGCCGATTCCTGGCCGCGATGCTGCAGCGCGCGCAGACCAAAGTACGTCAGTCGAGCCACATCGCGATCGGGCGCCCACACACCAAAAATGCCGCATTCCTCATGCAGCTGGTCGGAGTCCGGATCATACGTCGACATGGTCTTCACCTGTCCCGCGGCGCGCTCGGCCGCGTGGATGGTTTCTTGAGACATGGCATCCCCTCAGAGCCTCGTTATTTGGCGTTACCTGCCCTATTATACGCACGGCAAGACAAGCACTCCCGCGCATGAACAGCGCTTTTTAAAAGCCCACCGAGCTTATAATCCGTTTTGCAGCCAAACATTTTATTGGGCAACCGCCTCGGGGCCGACGATCCCGCATGCTTTCGTTGCGACGTGTCTCGCCCGCCGTTAGGGCTTGCATTGTTACAATCGGGACGTTCGTCCTGTCTTTTGGCAGGTCGGCGGCGTATCCTTGTACCTACAGCAAAACGAGAAAGGTTATGTATGGATCGAAACGAACTCGACCCCAGCGTCCCCAGCGCCACGGAGGTCAAGAAGATCCCCCTCATCATTAAGGTGTACGCCGTCCTGTGCATCCTGTCCGGCGTGGGCACGCTCCCCTCGGTCGGCGCCTTTATGTGGCAGGTCATCACCGCGCTCATCAATGGCAACGCCGCCGCCAAGCTCGGCGACAACACACTCGTCGCGGTCGGCCTTATCGTCGCCGGCATCATGCTCTCTGCGGCAAGCGCCGTCATCCTGATTATCTTTGGCCTGGACCTTATCAAAAACCAGCGCCGCAACGCTGCCCGTCTGTCCTATATCCTTATCGCGTTTACCGTCGTCGAGCTTTTGGTTGACGTGATGCTCCAGGGCATCGGGCCCTTCTTGCTGCGCCCTGCCATCCAGCTCGGCATCCTCGTCGCGCTTTCGGCCACCGTCGACCCCACGCTGCGCCAGGAGCGCGAGCTGCAGCGCCGCCTGCAGGAAATGCTCGATCGCGACGCCGCCGCCGAGGGCATGCTCGGGCGCGATGAAACCGGCGAAGGCTACATTAAGCTCAACTACTTCAACCTGTTCTGGGTATTCTTTGTCTGCTGCATACTCGGCCTGATCGCCGAGGACATCTGGCACATGACGGTCGACGACCCGGGCGTCTACCAGAACCGCGCCGGCATGCTGTTTGGCCCCTTCAGCCCCATCTACGGATTTGGCGCCGTGCTCATGACCATGGTGCTCAACCGCTTCTACAAAAAGAACCCCATCATTATCTTTTTGGTGAGCGCGCTGCTCGGCGCAAGCTTTGAGGTGTTCGTGGGCTGGTTTATGCAGACCTCGTTTGGCGTGGTCTCGTGGAGCTACTCGCATATGAAGCTCTTTGGCATGCCCGATCCGCTCGCCGTCCTTACCGGCGGACGTACCTGCACGGGCTTCGCCTGCCTGTGGGGCCTGGGTGGCCTCATCTGGATCAAGCTGCTTCTGCCCAGATTGCTCAAACTCATCAACATGATTCCGTGGAAGAGCCGCTACTCGGCTACCGTCATCTTCACCATCATTATGCTGGTCGATGGCGTCATGACGCTGCAGTCGCTCGATTATTGGTATCAGCGCGTCAACGGCACGGAACCGGATATTCCCGTTGCGCAGTTCTACGGCAAGTACTTCGATAATGACTTTATGGAGAATCGCTTCCAGAGCATGACCATGAGCCCCAAGGATGCGACGCGCGTGTAGCGCCAACCGCGCCCAAAACGCAAAATGCCCGCCGGTATCACACGTACCGGCGGGCATTTTTATAAACGAGCCTTCTATCGACGCAAGCCTCTACGCCTCGCACTCGACCTCACTCACGCATTCATTCTTGATGGTGCCGACGAGCGCCTGCAGCGCATCGACCACGTGCGGGCGAATGTCCCCGCCGATGAGCACGAGCATGATGTCGTCACCTACGGCAAGCTCGCCGCTTGCCAACCACACGCGCACATAGCCGATACCTGGCATCGCGCGCGTGGCCTCGATAGCAGCCTGCACTTTCTGAGCATCGAAGCCGAACACCATGCCGCCCACCCTGCGTCCGGGAGCTACGCCATCGGTTTCGATCCCGCGGACCTCGGACTTGGGCGTCGCGCGCACCACGCCGTTATGCGTCAGATACATCCCACAGCCTGCCGCCGAAGCATCGGCCTTGGCCTCGCGCAGCCAAGCATCAACCGAAGGCATCGTTTTGCCATTCTCGAGCATCATTTCCCCTTTCACCGTCATTGAGTAGCCCATTATCTATTCCTCGACCGGCGTGAGCACCATGACGGCACGCGTGTTGCTCAGCGATAGCGAACGACAGGTCACAAGCGCTACGACCTTGGTTGCCGAAGCGGCACGATCGGTGGCATCGCTCGCCACGGCAGAGGCACCGTCGAGCATCTCGGACAGGTAGTTCTTGAGCCCGTCGTCGCCCTCAAAATTGCGCGTGCGCGCCTTGGCATACGTGTCCTCAACAACTTTGGTCGCCAGCGGTCGCAGCTTATACGTAGCATCCCGTGTGATGTAATACACAAACTCGATGCTATCGAACGTCGCCTGATCAGTGGTGTCCGAAATCACGTTGAACATCGACCCGTCGTTCATATGGTGGCCGTAGATCGTAGTCTGCTGATCCACCATGCCGGGCGCAGTGTCCTCGTAATCCAAGAAGATGGCACCCGATGCGTTGGACGCGCCATCGAACAACGTGTTGAGGTACTTGGAATTATCAGTAGCCTGCACTACGGGATAGTTAATGTTGGTGCCCGGTGCGTAAATCCAACCGACGACCTCGGGATTTGTCTGGGCAAGAGCATTGAAATCGATAATCGGCACACCGCTGGCGTCCTTAGCGGGCGCATATTGCTTTTCGATCTTTTGGTACGACTCGCTCGCCTGCTTGTAACCGATCTGCGCATTGATAAAGATGGCAGCGGCGGCAACAATCAGGCCGATGCCGATGATGATGAGCAGAATGGGAATAATGGAGCGGCGCTTTTTGCGCGGCGGCTCGGTGTAATCCGACGGCACGGTATGCGATGAAGACCGGGGCGGTTTCTTAGCGGTGCTATAAGACGAGGGACGATACGCCGCCGGCGTGTCCTGTCGGCAATGCGTCGCTGGTGTCACGGGGCGCGGCGCGCGCGGCTGCTGAGGAGAGGATGTCCGACCCTGCTGTGCCGCATGGGCAGCACCCGACTTCGACGGATCGGAAATCTGAGAAGCCTTGAATCGTTTTCCCTGATAGTCGGACATGGCTCTCCTTATACTGCGGTGAAACGGCGGAACGCCTAGGCGTCGGCCATCTCCTGCTTCATCTTCTCGATAACCTTGCGGTACTCGGGGTCGCAAGCGCCCAGAATCTGCGTGGCGTAGATGGCGGCGTTCTTGGCGCCGTTGATGGCAACGCAGGCCACGGGCACGCCCGAAGGCATCTGCACCATCGACAGCAGCGAATCCATACCGCCCAGGTCACTCGTCTTCATAGGCACACCGATAACCGGTAGCGGCGTAAAGGCAGCCACGACACCACCCAAGTGAGCGGCCTTGCCGGCGGCGGCAATGATCACCTTAATGCCACGGTCGGCAGCAGTCGAAGCCCACTCGTGGACCTTCGCCGGCGTGCGGTGTGCGCTCGCAATGACAAGCTCATAGGGCACACCGAGCGCCTCGAGCTCGGCGGTGCAGCCTTCCATAACGCCCAGATCGGACTTGGAGCCCATGATGATCCCGACAACCGGCTTTTGATCTGCCATAAACAAAGACCTCCTGTTGAGAACGGCGACGCGGCGGATCCGCGACCCTTAACTACTGAGAGTAGTATAGCTGCTCCCGTCCCTGCGGTCTTTGTGGCGCTTCGCGGGCGGGCCAGGCTTTATCTTCACTCCGGTTGCTTCGCAAAGTCGTTCAGATAAAGCCTGGCCCGCCCGCGAAGCGCCCTGCGACCTACCGGGAATTGCCATGACGTACGTTGGCTGATGAATTGGAAGGAAAGGTCAACGGAGACTGAAGGCAATTGGTTCAGCGAAAAACCCTGACGAATCTAATTCGTCAGGGCCCCACCAACGCTCACTCGTCGTTCATCGTTAAAGCTAGATATTCTCTTCCGCCCATTTCTCGAAATCGAGTTCTCGTCTCTGAGCAGTTCGGTAGACTTCCATGTCTTCGCGAGCGCCTACCACTACGATGGCCATCTTTTCTTTAATTCTGATGAGGCGGTACACGATTCGAATGCCACTTCCCCTGAGCTTGATTTTCATAAAGCCAGTCAAATCCGTACCTGCCTTGTTTCCAAGAGGCTTGCCGAATCCACCTTCGTTCTGCGGCAATGGGTTCGTTCTGATTTTTTCTATAGCCTTAAGGACGATCTTTCGTTGGGAGCCGTCCAGACGCTTAATATCCTTGAGAGCATCCGGGTAGAAAGCGACTTCGTACCCACTCATTCAAACTCGACCTCATCCATCTGATCGAGTTCGTCCTGGCTCACACCCAGCTCTTCCATAACATCAGACAGGGAAACAAGCGCATCGTCACTTGCCACAGCCACTCTCTTAAGTGCCAACGTTAACAAGGCGAGGTCCTCCTCCGCTTGCTTCGCTTCCCTATATTCATCGGGTGTCACAATCACAAACGCTGGCTTGTTGTGTTTGAGAACCACAACTGGATTGTCGTCCCCAACCTTCGAAAATGCAGCCGAGCCCTTACCGTGGCTGAAATCGCTAATTGGAACAAGGTTGTCGAGCATCTGCAAAGCAGGCATACATACCTCCTAAAAATGAATTCTTTTTCGAATTCATTTTATCATTCTTTTTTGCTATATTGTACCACGCAACCGAAACAACCTTTTAGGATACGAATCCGAGCTTAGAATGACTGTTGGCCCTCGCACCGCCCTTGCCTCTTTTATTACGTCAAGTGGTATACAGCGAAGCAAAATGGCGACCTAAAGTGCGCGGCACTCACCTCGCATCGCTACAAAAAACAAACTGCTCCCCACCCACTCGGGCAAGGAGCAAGCCTCATTTTTAATCAGACTGAGAACCACGAATGCAGAAACACAGGCGACTTCAGTCCCTTATCGCCGAGAGACGTTATTGTGCAGCCATTTCTTTAAGCTTCTCAGCCATCAACAAACACACGTCTTCCGATTGCGGGTACACGCCAAAATGATCGAAGAAACCATGGTCACATCCGGCATATTCGATGACCTCGACATCGATTCCTGAAGACCGTAATTTTGTAGCCCATTTTTCATCGGGGATACGAAGCGGATCGTATTCGGATGTCACGATAGTCACCGAGGGGAAATCAGTGCAGTCCTCAAGCATTAGCGCAGAAATCAACGGGTCATGAGGAGACATTTTTCCGTGTGCACAAAGTTCGACCATCGGGCCGTCCGAATCGCGAAGATGGTCGATGCGAAAACGCGCAACGTCCTCTTGATCGGCTATCGCAGGAAAATCCTCATATCCCTCGCCCTGTTCGCCCGCAAGGTCGACTTCAGGATAGATTTCGAAGGCATGGGCTACAGCTCCAGCACCCCTGAGCTGAACACACGCATTAGTAAGGCTTCCTCCCGCAGAGTCGCCGGCGACCATTATTTTATGAGGATCGATTCCGAGATCCCCGGCATGCTCGCGCACATAATCAAGAGCAAGAACGCAATCCTCGATCTGCCCGGGAAATGCCGTCTCCGGCGCCAAGCGGTATTCCGGATAAACCACCACTGCACCAGACTTTTCGGCGATGAACTCGAGCTGATGTTCAAATTGCAGAACATTCCCCGCCATAAACGCGCCGCCATGCAGGTAAACTAGCGCTGGACTTGCCTCCTTATGATTTGGTGGCGTCCAGACGAATAAATCTATATAGCGATCGGCTGCCTCCATGAGGACCTCATCGCGCTGAACCTCACCATCGAGTAGGCGGTATGTCGGCTTATCCGGGCGATGACGCATTCCAATAAGGCTCGTCCAGCTCGGAGACATGCTAACATTCCGCATCTTCTTGCGGGATACCTCGAGAATTCGTGGGTCAAGCACATGCTCTCTTTCATCATCAGGAACCGGACGAATTTGAACCTCGAGTCCCCTCTTCTCGGTTATAAACGAGCGACCGGAGATGGCGCCAATCAACGCCTCGTCGTATTGTCTGCCCATCTTAAATCCCCTCTCGGCGATAACGCCAAATCGATATTTCCATAACTTTTGAGATAACGGCTTATGATGTCCTCAGTTGTCGTATATCTATGTACTAAAGAAACTGAAGACCAAGGGGTCCACCATGCCTGCAGCAAAAGACGAGCTCACTCAGCCAGAGCTTCTCTATCAGACCGTTGAAAACGATATCCTCAAGAAAATAGTTTCTGGCGAACTCCCCGGCGGCAGTCAGATTCCCACCGAAACCGAGCTTTGCAAGCAATACAAAGTAAGCAGGATCACCGTAAGAC
>CAKWZF010000001.1:24991-91486 GCA_934865005.1 uncultured bacterium
GCGCCGTACAGAATCTCATTGACCAAAACTTGCTCTACCGCCTGCGAGGCAAGGGGACATTCGTAAACCCATCGAAGCTCACCCTGAAACGAGGAACAAGCACCATTTTCAATTTGAGCTCCGACCCCCAATACGGCGATAAAACAACCAAGTCCATCTTGGAAACAGGCTTGATCAAGGCTGATGCCCACATTGCACGGGAGCTCAAAATTGACAACGGAACCGTAGTGCAACGAGTTGCGCGCTTGGTTTATATCGAAAATGCCCCCTGCGCCATCGACACCATTTATGCAACGCAGGGCACTCTACCCGGACTACTGGAGCTTCTCACAGACAATGCCAGTCTTTTCGACCTGATCGCCAACCATTACAGCATCGCAACCGGTATTGAGAAACTCAAAATCACCGCAGGAATAGCGGGGCTCCAAGAAGCAAACCTTCTCGGTTATATCGTTGGAGCCCCCGTGAGCGTTGTCGAGCACGTCACATATGCCTGCAATGAAATGCCGCTCCACTATTCGAAAACCGTTTGGCGAGCAGACGCATCGTCCTTCGAGTTCAGCATCTCAAAAGATGGACGCCTTCTCTAGCCCAAAATCCCCAGGACGCCGAGCACAATACCCGCAGCGAGAATGCCCACAATCTGCCAAATAATTTTGACCTGTTTCTTATTGCAAAGACACATGATCCCGAACGCGCAGAGCGGCAAAAGAGCCGGGAATATCCCATCGAGCGTTTCCTGCAACTTAAACGCGGTGTCGCCGAAGTTAAGAGCGAGCGGAGTGGTAACTGCAACGGTGGTCGCCACCATTCCACCAACTACCATTAGTCCCACAATCGCCAGGCCGGACGTAACTTTGTGCATTACATCAGAATCGTTCAGCTTCGAAATCATGCCACTGCCAAGCGAATAACCATACTGAAGCCCAAACCAGCGGATCAGGATCGTTGGGACATTATAAAGAAGCAGGAACAGGATTGGGCCGAGCAGACTGCCCGAAAGGCAAAGTCCTGTCACAACGCCCGTCGCAATCATGCGAAGCGTACTGGCAATCAGTGAATCTCCAATACCGGAAAGCGGAGCCATAAGCGATGCTTTCATGGCGTTAATTGAGGCGGTGTCAAAGTCCTGATTGTTGGCGTTTTCCTCCTCCATGGAGGCCACAATGCCGGCGACCAGAGGATTAAACGTAACTTGAATATTGTAGAACTCAAGATGACGCTTATATGCCTCGATCCGGTCTTCAGGCTTATCGTATAACCGCTTGATTACCGGAATCATGTCGTAGCAGAAACCAACGTTCATTTGTCGGTCAAAGCTCCACATGATGTTGAGTGGAAAGCTGCGCCAAAATAACGCCTTTAAGTCTTTCTTGGTTATTCTCTTATCGGTCGATTTATTTGACTCCGGCGAGAGCTCAAGAACATCATTAGAATTCGTTGTCATCGTCAACCTCCTTAGCGACCGCCGCACTGGCAGGCATAAAAATGTGAGCCATATTGAGAATCCCAATCAGGATCAGCGAAAACGCCACGATACCGATCGTCGGAATGTTTAGATAGGCACTCAGCAAGAAGCCTCCAAAGAATAGGAAGCTCAGCTCCTTGGTGGACAGGATTGACATAAGCTGCGCAAATCCAAGCGCGGGCAGAATGCCCGTTGCGATCGTAAGCCCATTCGTAAGCCAATCAGGAATGGCGTCAATCAGTGCCTGAACAGCATCATTTCCAACGTAAAAAGCCACGCCGCAAATCAAGCCAAGCGCAATGATGTAGAGAATTCCATTGGTCCACATAGCGGCTGCAATCGTTTTGGGGTCGTCTTTTTCGGCACCACGATCAGCCCAGACAGCCATAGGAGGCGTAACAACGCTATACATAAGGCTGTCAAACATGCCGGCAAGCACCGCAGTGGGCATAGCAATAGTCAGAGCGGTCTCGGGACCCGCACCCATAGTAATCGCAAAGGCTGTTCCCAAAACTGAACCAACAATTACGTTGGGCGGCACGGCAGCACCAACCTGCCAGACCCCCATGAACGCGAGTTCGAGCTGGAAACCAACAATAACGCCAGTCGGAATATCACCCAAAAAAATACCGACGATCGCTCCGAGGACAATCGGCCGCTCGACCATCGCAGTACCGAGTAAATAATCCGATTGACCTATCGCAGCGGCAAGACCAACCAGAAAAGCCTGAAGCAGCATATTTCTCCCTCTTCCTACAAATCAAAACTTGTTACGATGCGTTTTTTCTCGCTAGCAACCTGCCTTACCTCGAACTCGATTCCATCAGCCATGGCTTTCTTAATTTCATTAATATCGGATTGGGAAAGGCGCACAGCAGGGCCAAGCTCCTTTACGCTATCCCCCAACGGTCGAGCGCCGCCTAAATTCACAGACGTTATTTTTGGACACGCACGCGCAACTTCACAGGCGTCATGTACATTTCCCGCAACAACAATTAGCTCGTATTTATCCACCGCGCTTCCGTTAAGGGCCACGATGGAATCTTCTACACTTTTGACAACCAATTTGGCATCAGCGGGTTTTGCAATTCGCAGCGCTTGAATTCGCTCTTTGCTTGCGGCGTACTCATCTGAAACCACAAGAATAGCGTTTGCTTCAAGCGTTGGATACCAAGAGAACACGGTCTGCCCATGCACTAACCGGCTATCGACGCGACACAGTTTAATCATTTTGCCCCTTTCTCGACTTGAACACAGACAATCATCCTTGACTGCTAATGGCATATTACGTCATATGACGTAATATGCCATTACATAATATCTTGAACGGTTGAATATCACCGCTAAATGGTATTTATCTCTAAAAACAGGGGCGGGTGCAATCCGTCTAGACACAGTGCGTCGGGGCGGGAGGGGCCGAGTTTTCTCCCGAGCGACTCTGCTTGCAGCCGGAGCGAAAGGGGGAAATCTCGGCCCCTCCCGCCCCGGCCGGCCAGGTCAACTACACCGTGTGCTGCGGCAGGTCCTGCAGGGCGATGACGTCCATGCCCATGTCGTTGGCGCTGCCGTGACCCTGCTGGTCCTCGCGCACCGCCTCGATGGCACTCACGTAGGTGTTGGCGGCAGACATCGCCGTCACGCAAGTCACGCCGCGGCGCACCGCCTCGGTACGCAACAGATAGCCGTCGCCACGCGAACCCGGGCCGTACGGCGTGTTGATGATTACCGCAATCTTGCCATCGGCGATGAGGTCGCCGATGTTGGGGCACTCGCCGTCGTGCGGGCCGCTGATCTTCTCCACGACCTCACACGTCACGTTGCCGCCGCGCAGGACGCGCGCCGTACCCTCGGTAGAGCAGATGTCAAAGCCCAGGTAGCGCAGGATGCGGGCGACCGAAAGGATATGGCGCTTGTCGCGGTCGCACACGCTGATGAACACCTTGCCGCAGCTCGGATCGGGCAGCTTGTAGTCAATCGCCAGCTGCGTCTTGGCATATGCCTCGGGATAGCTCTTGGCGATACCCATGACCTCGCCCGTCGACTTCATCTCGGGCCCCAGGATAACGTCGGCACCGGGGAAACGACCCCAGGGCATAACGGCTTCCTTCATGCAGAACCAGTCCAGCTGACGCTCGTCGCTCGGCAGGCCCAGGCTGGCGATGGAATCGCCCGCCATGATACGTGCCGCGCACTTGGCCAGCGGCACACCGGTGGCCTTGGAGATAAACGGCACGGTACGGCTGGCACGCGGGTTTGCCTCGATCACGTAGACGGTCTCGCCCTTGATGGCGTACTGCACGTTGACCAGGCCGCGGACTCCCAGCGCCATCGCGATGCGGCGCGTGGTCTCGCGGAGCTTCGCCTGCAGGCTCTCGCTAAAGCTAAACGGCGGGATGCAGGTCGCGGAGTCGCCGGAGTGAATACCGGCCTCCTCGATATGCTCCAGGATACCGCCGATGTAGACCTCTTCACCATCGCACAGGGCGTCGACGTCAGACTCGATCGCGCCCTCCAGGAAGCGGTCCAGGTACACCGGGTAGTCGGGGCTAATGCGCGCAGCCTCGGCCATGTAATCGCGCAGATGCTCGGCATCGTAGGCGATCATCATGCCGCGGCCGCCCAGCACGTAGCTCGGACGCACCAGCAGCGGGTAGCCGATGTGCGCGGCCACGGCCTCGGCCTCCTCAAACGAGGTGGCCTGGCCCGCCGGCGGGTACATGATGCCCAGCTTGTCGAGCAGAGCGGCAAAGCGCTCGCGGTCCTCGGCAAAGTCGATGGCATCGGGCTTGGTGCCCATGATGTTGACGCCACTCTCCTCGAGCATGCGCGCCAGCTTAAGCGGGGTCTGGCCGCCGAGCGTCACCACGACGCCGTCGGGTCGCTCAACATCAATGACATCCATGACGTCCTCGTAGGTGAGCGGCTCAAAGTAAAGGCGGTCGGACGTGTCGTAGTCAGTCGAGACGGTCTCGGGGTTGCAGTTGACCATGATGGTCTCAAAGCCGCGGGCCGCCAGCGCGTAGCTCGCGTGCACGCAGCAGTAATCGAACTCGATACCCTGGCCAATGCGGTTGGGGCCGGCGCCCAGGATCATCGCCTTGGGCTTGTCCGCCGGCGTGGTCTCGTCGGGAGCCACGCACTTCTTGGCATCCGGGCTCGTGCGGTAGATGTTCTCGTACGTCTTGTAGTGGTACTCCGTGGCGCTCGAGAACTCCGCAGCGCAGGTATCGACCGTCTTCATGCTGGGAACCACGCCCAGACCCTTGCGGTAGGCGCGCACAAAGCGCTCGTCCGAGCCGGTCAGAGCGGCAATCTCGACGTCGCTCGTGCCATACTGCTTGAGCAGGCGCATCGCGTCGGCGTCAATATCCTCCACACGCAGGCCGCGGATGCTCTCCTGAACCTGCACCATGTCGTTGATGCGGTTGAGGTACCACGGGTCGATGCCGCAGGTGGCATGGATGCGAGCGATGTCCCAGCCACGGCGCAGGGCCTCGACCACAAAGAAGATGCGGTGCTCGGTCGGGGTTGCCACGGCCTGAGCAAGCTCGTCGTCGCTTAGCTTGTCGGCACCCTCTTTGCCACCGGCGCAAATGCCCTGGTGGCCATCCTCCAGCGAACGCATGGCCTTGCCAAAGGCCTCCTCAAAGGTGCGGCCGATCGCCATGATCTCGCCCACGGCCTTCATGCGCGTGGTGAGCGTGGGGTCGGTACCCTTGAACTTCTCGAAGGCAAAGCGCGGCACCTTGACCACACAGTAGTCGATCGTGGGCTCAAAGCAGGCGGGCGTTGCCTTGGTGATGTCGTTGACGATCTCGTCAAGCGTGTAGCCCACAGCCAGGCGCGCGGCGGCCTTGGCGATGGGAAAACCCGTGGCCTTGGAGGCCAGCGCGGACGAACGGCTCACGCGCGGGTTCATCTCGATGACGATCAGGCGGCCGGTGTTGGGGTTCACGGCAAACTGCACGTTGGAGCCACCGGTCTCGACGCCGATCTTCTCCAGAATGGCGAGCGAGGCCACGCGCATGCGCTGATACTCAAGGTCGGAGAGGGTTTGCGCCGGCGCCACGGTGATGGAGTCGCCGGTATGCACGCCCATGGGGTCGAGATTCTCGATGGAGCACACGATGATGCCGTTGCCGGCGTGGTCACGCATGACCTCCATCTCGTACTCTTTCCAACCCTCGATGGACTCCTCGACCAGCACCTCATGGGCGGGCGAGAGCTCGAGGCCCTGGCTCACGATGGAGACGAGCTCCTCGTGGGTGTGCGCGATGCCGCCGCCGGCGCCACCGAGGGTAAAGCTCGGGCGCAGTACGCAGGGATAGCCCACGCGCTCGGCGATGGCCTCGGCGTCGGCCACGCTGTAGGCATAGCCCGAGCGCGCGACCTCCAGGCCGATCTCGGCCATAGCCTCGTTAAAGAGCTTGCGGTCCTCGCCGCGCTCGATGGCGGCCAGGTCGCAGCCGATCATCTCGACGCCGTACTTGTCGAGCGTACCGTCTTTCGCCAGCTCGACGGCGGCGTTCAGGCCGGTCTGGCCGCCCAGCGTGGGCAGCAGCGCGTCCGGGCGCTCTTTCTTGATTACGCGCTCGATAAACTCGGCGGTGATGGGCTCGACGTAGGTGCGGTCGGCCAAGCCCGGGTCGGTCATGATGGTCGCCGGGTTGGAGTTGACCAGGATAACCTCAAAGCCATCCTCTTTGAGCACCTTGCAGGCCTGGGCGCCGGAGTAGTCGAACTCACAGGCCTGACCGATAACGATGGGGCCCGAACCAATGACGAGGATGCGCTTGATGTCAGTACGTTTAGGCATGTTAGTTCTCCTCGGTCTCAGTCTCGGCGAAATTCCAGCCAGCCAGGCGGTCCTTCGCGGTGTCGATGTCCAGGTAGTTCCCCTCGCCGTCCATGAGTCGCGTAAAGGCGGTAAAGAGATAGTGGGCATCGGTGGGGCCAGGCGAAGCCTCGGGGTGGTACTGGACCGAGAAGCACGGGGCGTCGAGCAGTTGGATGCCCTCGGCGGTGCCGTCGTTGAGGTTCACATGTGTTAGGCGAATGCGGCCAAAGCGCTCGTTCATCACGACCGGCGCGATTCCGCGGCGCACCCAGACGCGCAGGTCGCCATCGGCCGCATGCTCGGTCTCGCCGCCGGAAAGCTCGGGGACAAGCTTGCCCAAGCTGGGGAACAGCAGGCCAAAGCCATGGTTTTGTGCGGTGATCTCCACGCGACGGCTTACCAGGTTCATGACCGGCTGGTTGCCACCGCGGTGACCGAACTTAAGCTTTTCCATCTGGGCGCCGCAGGCCAGGCTGATCATCTGGTGACCAAGACAAATACCAAAGACCGGCACCTTGCCGATCAGCTGCTGCACCTGCTCGTAGGTCTCCACCACGGCATCGGGGTCGCCGGGGCCGTTGGACAAAAAGACGCCATCGGGATTCATGTCGAGCACCTCACTCGCGGGCGTATCCCACGGCACGACGGTAAGGTCGCAGCCGGCGCGGACGAGGCCTTCCAGAATGCCGCGCTTGACGCCGCAGTCGTAGGCGACCACCTTGTGACGGGCAGGAGCGGCAGCCGCAAGTGCAAAGTCATGCGTGACAGGCAGGTCGGCGGACACAAACTCGTGAGGCGCGGGGCAGCTCACGGTCTTGACCAAATTCTCGCCCACCAGCGTGGGCGCTGCGGCCAGACGCTCGGCAAGCTCGTCGACGTCGAAGATCTCGGTCGAGATAATGCCCATCTTGGAACCGTTGTCGCGCAGATGGCGCACCAGAGCGCGGGTGTCGACACCCTCGATAGCGACGATGCCGTGGGCGCGCAGGTACTCCGGCACGCCGACGGCCGAGCGCCAGTTAGAAGGCGTGGCGCACATGTCGCGAACGATCATGCCGCGCATAGCCGGAGCGCTCGCAGGGCGTACGGCGTCGCCGGGGAAGGCCGACTGGACGTCGGTCTCGTCGATACCGTAGTTGCCGATCTGCGGATAGGTCATGGTTACGATTTGCCCGGCATAACTCGGGTCGGTCATGACCTCAAAGTAGCCCTCGAGCGAGGTGTTGAAGCAGACTTCGCCGGTCGCGGTGCCCTCGGCGCCGCATGCACGTCCATAAAAAATGGTCCCATCCTCAAGATACAGGATGCAGGGACCGCAGGTGCCCTTGCTGGTTTTGGCCAGCATACGCTGGCAAAGCTCGCTGGGCGCGAAGGTGCGGGCGGCAGCGCCCGCGGTATGGTTGTTCGCCATAATTCTCCTTCCCGGTCTCACAGGACCGGCTTAAAGGTGTGTAGTTAGGCCTCGCGGTATTGTAACCGCAAGCATGCCTCATGGCGTTAATTTCATCGAAATGTTTACGAAATGATAATTATGACTTTCTATGCATAATGATTTTTTAATCCCCGTCCCAGAAAAATCATCCCGCGGGGCTTGTGGCTCACGCGGGATGATGGCGTCTTACTTTTTCTTGTCCTGCTCCAGCAGTTCGGACGGTGTGCGATCGGGCTTGCCGCCGCGGAAAATCTCGCGACCATGCAGACGATGCTCCAGATCGCGCTCGGCCTTTTCCTCGTCAATCTTGGTCTGGCTCACCACCGGGTCCTCAATCAACGACGACACCGAGTTCACCTGCTTCTGAATGCGCTCGGCGATGGTGTCATCCATACTCACGATGCGCATCTTCCAGTCGATACTCGTGGCGTTGGATGAGCTCTTGGTCCACACGAACGTCAAAATGGCGCTCTGGTGGCCCCGCGCGGGGAACATGCCAAAGAAGGAATCGTGCTGAATGTTGCTATCCTCGTCGATATAGGCGTGAACGTTATACACCACGCGGTCGATCTTATCGTTGAGCAGCGCGTTGGTCGCAAGCGCCGCGGCCTGGATCTGCCCGTTGGACAGCAGCTCGAGCTCGTTGGCAGACGATGTGTCCAACACCGTCACCTCGACCGTGCCCGTACGCTCATCGGCTTCATCGACGGTAAAGTCGAGCGGGAACTGCATAAAGCCGTTGCCCCACTCGAGTCCACCCTTGAGTGCTGTAGAAACGGTATCAACCGAAACGCTCTCGGACAGGTTG
Organism: uncultured bacterium; assembly: GCA_934865005.1. Lineage (GTDB taxonomy): Bacteria > Actinomycetota > Coriobacteriia > Coriobacteriales > Coriobacteriaceae > Collinsella. The sequence continues at coordinate 33,537 of CAKWZF010000001.1, forward strand.
GCGGTATTCAGACGGCGCATCACGCCGTAGCCGATCTGCATGCCCACGATCAGCACCAAAATACCGATGACCACGGCCATCGCGGTCTTCGTAATGGTATGACTCACCTGCGAACCCGAAGGATCGTCCTCGGACAGCGGGTCGATATGTTTTGCCTGGCTCGCGCGGTCCTCGCTGCGCAGCTGCGCTAGCGCAGCTTTGTCACCGCGCTTGGCCGCAGCCTCCTTCTCGCGCATGCGCTCGGTTCGCTTTTTGGCAAGCGTGGGATCCAAGACACCGGATGCATCGATTTCGGAGAATAACTCCGTCACTTCTTCCGGAGTCAAAGGGTTCTTGTCAGCCATAAACTTCCTGTCATATCAATCAGTCGAGCTCGTGCGCACGCGCACCTTCGAACTGCATTCGATAGTAACGGGCATAGGTGCCGCCACGGGCGAGAAGCTCCTCGTGCGTGCCACGCTCCACAACGCGACCATGCTCAACGGTCGCAATCTCATCGGCATGCTTAATGGTCGAAAGACGGTGGGCGATGATAATCGTGGTGCGGCCGCGCGCCAGTTCTTCGAGTGACTCCTGCACCGCCTCCTCGCTCTCGTTATCCAAAGCACTCGTCGCCTCGTCCAAGATCAAGATTTTGGGATTCTTGAGAAACACGCGCGCGATGGCAATGCGCTGCTTCTGTCCGCCCGAAAGACGGCTGCCACGCTCGCCCACCACGGTGTCGTAGCCCTGTGGAAGCGACTCGATAAAGGCATCGATGTTGGCGCGACGGGCGGCCTCGGCGATCTCTTCCGCTGTAGCGCCCGGCTTGCCGTAGGCGATGTTCTCGCCAATCGTACCGTCAAACAGATAGACATCCTGCTGCACCAGGCCGATGGCACGGCGCAGGCTCTGCTGCGTCACATCGCGCACGTCTTGGCCGTCGATGCTAATGGATCCGGCAGCCACGTCATAAAAGCGCGGCAGCAGCGAACAGGTCGTGGACTTGCCACCGCCCGAAGGGCCAACCAAAGCGATGGTCTGCCCGGGCTTGATGGACAGGTCCATATGGTCGATAACGGGACGCTCGTCGGCATCGCCCTCGCCCAGCTCAACGTCCTCGTAGTTAAAGCACACGTCGTGATACTCCACGGCGCCGGCAGTCACCTGCAGATCCGTGGCGCCCGGCTTGTCCTGGATATCCGGCGCGGTCGAGAGCACCTCGTCCATACGCTTAAAGCCGGCGATAGCCTTCTGATACGTTTCGGCCGAATTGACGAGCGTCTCAAGCGGCGTGCAGAACAGCGAAATATAGAGTGCAAAGGTCGCCATATCGACCGCCTGCAGCTGTCCCTGGGCGACCAGCCAGCCGCCCAGCAGCACCACGATCACATAGAGCACACCCGAGAGCAGGCCATACGTCGCGGTATAGACGCCCATGGCGTGATACATGTTCTCCTTGGACGAAAGATAGCGATTGTTTGAGGCGCGGAACTTGAAGCGTTCGGTCTCCTCATTGGCAAAGCTCTTGACCACACGCATGCCCGCCAGCGAATCCTGCAGCTGCGCATTGATGCCGCTGATTTTTTTGCGGTTGTCGCTAAAGACCTCGCGCATGCGCATGTTCTGCCAAAACATGATGACCGCAAACGCCGCCGTCACCACGGCCATGGCGAGCGCCAGCACCGGGGCAATGGTAAAGAGGATCACAAATGAGCCGATGATCTCGATGCCGCAGATGATGATCCACTCGGGCACGTGGTGCGCCGCCTCGCAGATATCGAACAGGTCGTTGACCACGCGGCTCATCATGTCGCCCGAGCTGTTGCGGTCGAAGTATGCAAAGCTAAAGCGCTCATACTGGTCGAACAGGTCCTCGCGCATTTTGGACTCCATACGCGCGCCCATCACGTGACCCCAATAGCTCACAAAATAGCGGCAGGCGCAGCGGACGGCATACATCAGCACCAAGCCCACCGCGATCATGCCGAGCGCCTGCATAATGGCAGCCTGACCCTGAGTAAATAGCCCACCGGTCAAATTGCGCAGAATAATGGGGAACGCCAGGTCAATGGCGGCAAGCACCAGAGCACAAACAGTATCAGCAACAAAAAGCCCCATCTGGGGCTTGTAATAAGACAAAAACCTCTTCAGCATAATCACCTTACGCGGTTTTACCAAACCGCGTTTCGTCTCGACGCTGCAAGTGCTCCATTTGGACAATCTGGCCTTCAATCGTCGGTCGCGTATATCCATACGCTTCCCTCCTCTTTTAGGCCACCTTGTCTCAAATGGAGCACTTTCGCTGACTTACACAAACCTGCGGGATCATCCCCGCTCGTTAAAGCTCGGCCCCGCCTAGTCGGTGCGCGATGCTGTCGCAGGCAAGCGCGCCTACGACGGTCTTGGCGTCTTCGATCTTGCCGTCGAGCACGGCGTCAATCAGCTCGTGCAGCGGCACCAGGTCCACGTTGACAAACTCGTCATCATCGGGGTTGGGCGCATCAAACTCGAGCTTGGTAGCCAAGTAGATGTGGATGATCTCATCGCAAAAACCGCAGGACGTGACAATCGACGTCAAAAAGCGAATGCGACCGGCCCTAAAGCCCGTCTCCTCATGCAGTTCGCGCTTGGCGCAATCGAGCGGGTCCTCGCCTGGATCGAGCTTGCCGGCGGGAATCTCGACCGTCACGCGGTCGATGGCGGTGCGGTACTGACGCACCAGTACGATCTTGCCGCTCTCGGTAAGCGCCACAACGGCCGCCGCGCCCGGATGGCGAACGATATCGCGGGCGCTGCGGTGACCGTTGGGCAGCTCAACTTCAAGACGGTGGACGTCAAGGATCTTGCCCTTCCAGGCGCACTCCTCCGAAAGAATCTTCTCGTGCAGCTCGGCATCGTGCGGGTCGTCATCGCCCAGCACCAGCGCCGGCTCGTCAGCGACCTCGCCACCAGGCTCGCCCTCGGCGTGCCCATACACGCGGCTGTCCTCCTCGACGATCTGCGCGTCCACGAGCTCTTCGTTCTTCTCGTCCATCCGTCTCATTCCTCTCGGACTTTAGGCATCCCAGGCGTCGCGGCCGCGCAGCGCGCGCAGGCCGATGTCGTGACGCAGGGTCTTGCCCTCAAAATCAATCTTCTCACAGGCCTCGTAGGCAAGGTTGCGAGCGTTCTCGAACGTGTCGCCCAAAGCGGTCACGGCAAGCACGCGGCCACCATTGGTCACGAGCTGGCCGTCCACCACAGCAGTGCCCGCGTGGTACACGGTCACGTTCTCCATGGCCTCGACATCCTCAATACCGGTGATGACCTTGCCTTTCTCGTAGCTGCCGGGATAGCCCGCGCTCGTCAGGACAACGGCCACGGCCCACTCGTCGCGCCAGTCGAGTTCAATCTGGTCGAGCTCGCAGTTGGCACAAGCCAGCATGACCTCAACCAGGTCGTTCTTAAGGCGCGGCAGCACGACCTGCGTCTCGGGGTCGCCAAAGCGGGCATTGAACTCCAGCACCTTGGGGCCGGCAGGCGTGAGCATAAAGCCACCGTACAGGCAGCCGCGGTAGTCGATACCCTCGGCAGCGAGCTCGGCCACGGTCTGCTCCATGACCGCCACCATGGTGGCGTGCTCCTCGTCAGTCACGATGGGCACCGGGCTGTAGACGCCCATGCCGCCGGTGTTGGGGCCCTTGTCGCCCTCGAGCGCGCGCTTGTGGTCCTGCGAGGTGGCCATGGGGCGCACGGTCTTGCCGTCGGTAAAGGCCAACAGCGAGCACTCGGGGCCGGTCAGCATCTCCTCGATGACCACGGTGTTGCCGGCATCGCCAAAGGTGCCGCCAAAGCACTCGCGCACGGCCTCCTCGGCCTGCTCAAGTTCGGTCGCCACGATAACGCCCTTGCCCGCGGCAAGGCCGTCGGCCTTAACGACCAGCGGGGCGCCTTGCTCGCGTACGTAGGCGAGAGCCGAAGCCTCGTCGGTAAACGAGCCGTAGGCTGCCGTCGGAATACCCGCGCGCTCCATGAGCTGCTTGGAGAACAGCTTGGAGCCCTCCATCTGGGCGCCCTCGGCACCCGGGCCAAAGCAGGGAATACCCGCCGCACGCACGGCGTCGGCCACGCCCGCCACAAGCGGAGCCTCGGGGCCAATTACCACGAGTCCGCATCCGTGGCTCTGGGCAAACGCCGCCACGGCCGCAGGATCGCAGTCGTCGAGAACAACGTTCTCGCCACAGCTCGCGGTGCCGCCGTTACCCGGCGCAATGTAGAGCTTGCCGGCGCGCGGTGATGCTGCGAGCTTGGCTGCCAAAGCATGCTCACGGCCGCCGCTGCCCAACAACAGGATGTCGATGGTTTGAGTGTCCGCCTTCAAGGGTGCCTCCTCTATGGATTAACGGCCCGCTCCGCGCGAGCCCTTTGCAAGCAAATATACCCCTCGGCCGCCCGTCCGGGCTGCAAAGGGGTATATCGCAATAACCAAATAGTCCCGATTACTTCCAGAATCGGTTGATGATCTGCTCGCGACCAGCGCCAACGCCAATGAACGTCACACGGGTGTGTGCCAGATCCTCGATAAACGCCACGTAGTCCTGAGCCTCTTGCGGCAGCTCGTCAAAGCTGCGGCAACCGGTGATATCGCACTTCCAGCCAGGGAGCTCCTCGTAGATGGGCTTGGCATGCTCAAAGCGCACCTGATGCTCGGGCACGCTGGTGTAGCGCTCGCCATCGACGTCGTAGGCCACGCACACCTTGATGGTGTCGAAGGCCGAAAGCACGTCGAGCTTGGTCACGGCGATGTCGGTGAGGCCGTTGACGCACGAGGCATAGTTGGCGATAGGGCCGTCAAACCAGCCGCAACGACGACGGCGACCGGTGGTCACGCCGTACTCATAGCCCTCCTCGGTCAGCGTGTGGCCAGCCTCGGACTCATAGGAAAGCTCGGTGGGCATGGGGCCCGAACCGACGCGGGTGATATAGGCCTTCATGACGCCCAGCACGCGGTCGACGTTCTTCATGCCCACGCCAGAGCCGGTGATGGCACCGCCGGCGGTGCAGTTGGAAGACGTCACGTACGGATAGGTGCCGTGGTCGATGTCGAGCAGCGTCGCCTGGGCGCCCTCAAACAGCAGGTTCTTGCCCTCATCGATCATGTTGTTGAGCAGCAGGCTCGTCTCGGTGATGTAGGGACGCAGGCGCTCGGCCATCGGCAGGTACTCGTCGCAAATCTGGTCCACGGTGTAGGTGGGCAGGTTGTAGATGAGCTCGAGCTCGGGGTTCACGCGGGCGAGAGCGGTCTCCAGCTTGTCGCGGAACAGTGCCTCGTCCAGCATGTCCTGCATGCGCAGGCCAATGCGCGCCATCTTGTCCTGATAGCACGGACCGATGCCGCGCTTGGTGGTACCGATGTTCTTCTTGCCGAGCTTCTGCTCAAAGGCGCCATCCAGATCGATGTGGTACGGCATGATGACATGCGCGTTGCCGCTAATCTTGAGGTTCTTGGTGGTGATGCCGTCGGCCTCGAACATATCGATCTCCTCAAGGACAACCTTGGGGTTGACGACGCAGCCGTTACCGATCACCGACACGTGGTCGGAATACATGATGCCGGAGGGCACCTGGTGCAGGCCGTACTTCTTGCCGTTGACGACGATGGTGTGACCGGCGTTGTTGCCGCCCGAGTAGCGCACGACAGCATCGAAGTCGCCGGCGACCAGATCGCAAATCTTACCCTTGCCCTCATCGCCCCACTGGGCACCGACCAAAACGGTTGACGGCATGTTTACTCCTTACATTCATGGACTGTCTACGCACCACGCCGGCACGCAGAAGCACAAAACATTCCCAGTATACCCGTGCAACGGGCGCCTGTCCTACTCCTCGGCATGCGCCCCATCAAGCTCATAGAACTTGGTGGATGCCGGCAGGAACATCAGGTCGACGTCGCCGATCGGGCCCGAACGGTTCTTGGCCACGACGATACGCGTAACGCCCTCGTCGGGTCGATCGTCGCGCGAGGCCTCGGCCTCGTCGGCGGAACGGTCCAAGAACATAACGATATCGGCGTCCTGCTCGATGGAGCCCGATTCACGAAGGTCGGAAAGCTGCGGGCGCTTGCCGGTACGGGATTCGACCTGACGTGAGAGCTGCGACAGCGCGATGAGCGGGATCTTGAGCTCCTTGGCCATGATCTTCAAACCACGCGACATCTCCGAGACCTCGACGGTACGGCTCTCGGAGCGGCGTCCCGGCGGAGGACTCACCAGCTGCAGGTAGTCCAGGATGATAATTGCCTTCTCCTTGTTATGGAGCATACGGCGGCTCTTGGCGCGAATCTCGGTCACTGTGGTGCCGGGCGTATCGTCAATCAGAATATCGAGCTTGGACAAGGTCTGCGTGGCCTCGTTGATATTGGCCCACTGCTCGGGGCTAATGCGGCCCATGCGGAAGTCACTGATCGAGATCATGGCGTAGGCGCAAATCAGACGCTGGGCAATTTCCTTGCCCGACATCTCCAGAGAGAAGAAGCCGACGGTATAACCGGCAGCGGCAGCGTTGAGTGCCAGATTCAGAGCGAACGACGTCTTACCCACGGCAGGACGGGCACCGATGATGATGAGCTGGCCTTCGCGAAAACCCATGAGCATGCGGTCGAGCGACGGGAAGCCCGTGGGCACGCCCGCAGCCTGGCCACCGGCCTGGCACACTTCCTCGGCCTCGTTATAGGCCTCGACCATAAACTCGGTCAGCGTCTTGTAGCTCGACTTGACCTCGCGTGCCGTGACCTTGAGCAGCTTGCTCTCGGCCAGCTCGACAACCTCTTTGGTGTCGGTGGGGGCGTTATATGCCAGCGCGTTGATCTCGTTGGTGGCGCCGATCAGCTCGCGCAGCATCGAATCGCGGCGAACGATGGCGGCATGGTGCTGCCAGTTGACGAGCGACAGGGTCTGACCCATCAGCTCCAAAATGTACGCCTCGCCGCCCACGGCATCGAGCTTGTTGATGCTTCGCAGGTAATCGATCAGCGAGATGGAGTCGATGGGAATGCGGCTGTTGTACATATCGACCATCGCAGTATAGATGGTCTTATGAATGGGCCGGTAGAAGTCATCGGGCTGCAGCTCGACCTGGGCCTCTTCGACCACCTCGGGCGATAGCAGCATAGCGGCCAGTACATTGGCCTCTGCATCTTGGTTTTGGGGAAGACCCAACTTTGAGCCGCGGTCCTCGACCGTCAGCCCGGTCTCCCTATCGTCATATGCCATGAGCATCCTCATTCATATCGCTTGCGAGCATCCATAGTATCAGCCACGGTCCCAAAACGCGCCGCACGCCGACAATCATCACCGAACCAAACGGATGAACGGTCCTGTATATAGGACTTCGACGCAACGTTCACCATGACACTCACTCAGCGCAAAAAACAAAAGGGCGCCCTGGTTTCCCAGAGCGCCCTTCTTAGAACAAGATTGTTGCGTTGCAGCAAATGCTACTCGGCAGCAGCCTCAGTCTCGACCTCGGCGGTCTCGGCCTCGGCGACCTCAGCGGCCTCCTCGACCTCAGCCTCGGCAGCGAGCTCCTCGGCGGTAACGCCGACGAGAACGACAACCTCGGCCTTGATCTCGCGGTACAGCGAGATGGCAACGGTGTGGGCACCGGCAACCTTAATGGGCTTACCGAGCTCGACGCGCTTGCGGTCGATGTCCATACCGAGCTGAGCCTTGATGGCGTCAGCGACCATAGCGGCGGTAACGGAGCCAAAGAGGATGCCCTCGTCGCCGACCTTGACGTCAACGGTGACCGTCTTGCCCTCGAAGGCAGCCTTGGTCTCGTTGGCGGTAGCCAGACGGACGGCCTCGCGCTTGGCGATGTTGTTGCGACGCTCGTCAAGCTGCTTGAGGTTGCCCTTGGTGGCGGCAACAGCGAGCTTCTTGGGGAACAGGAAGTTCTCAGCGTAACCCTGAGCGACCTCTACGACGTCACCCTCGCCGCCCTTGCCCTTGATCTCATCGAGAAGAATAACCTTCATGATGCGTCTCCCTTCTTAGCCGCGGTCGCGGTTGCCACGAGAGGAAACCACGGGGACGGTGTACGGCAGGAGAGCCATCTCGCGGGCGCGCTTGATGGCGTTGGCGATGTCATGCTGATGCTGCGTGCAAGCGCCAGTGACGCGACGGGGCTTGATCTTGCCACGGTCGGTCATGTACTTACGGAGAAGCTGAGTGTCCTTATAGTCGATGAACTCAGTGTTCTCCTTGCAGAACTGGCAGTACTTACGACGCGGCTGACGTGCAGAAAAATCATTAGCCATGTCAAAATACCTTTCATTTGGCAACTTCGGCGAACCGAAGCCGCCTCTCACTCAAAAATAGGTGAACAACCCTTAGAACGGGATGTCCTCATCGTAGACGTCGACCGCGGGCGGCGTAGCCACCGGTGCGGCAGGACGTGCTGCGGGCGCGGGAGCTGCGGGGGCGTAACCGCCCTGATCGTAGCCACCCTGGCCACCACGGGAGCTCATAAACTCGATCTCATCGACGATGACCTCAAGCTTGCTCCGGCGCTGGCCGTCGCGCTCCCAAGAGCTGTAGCGCAGCTTGCCCTCGATCGCGACCTTGTTTCCCTTTGCCAGGAAACGGCTCACGGCCTCGGCGCGGGTGCCGAACATGGTGCAGTCGACAAAGTTGGGATAGTCCTCCCACTCGCCAGTCTGCGCGTTGCGGCGACGATCGTTCACGGCGACGCCAAAGGACAGAACCTGGGTTCCGCCGGCGGTGGCGCGCAGCTCGGGATCGCGGGTGAGGTTACCGGTGATGTTCACTCGATTGATGCTCATAACTCACTACTTCCTCTTGGGGCACAAGCCCAGTCCAAAACGACAGTCTTACTCCTGGTCGTCGCGACGGACGATCATGTGGCGGACCACAGCGTCGGTGATGCGCAGGACGCGATCAAGCTCGGCGATCTGGGTAGGATCTGCGTGGAAGTTGATGAGGGTGTAGTCACCATCGGTGAGGTCGTTGATCTCGTAGGCGAGCTTGCGCTTGCCCCACTCGTCAACGGAGTCGACCTTGCCAGCGCCCTCAGCGATCGTGGTATCGATACGCTTCATAACAGCGAGACGAGTCTCGGGGTCGAGCGACGGGTCAACAAAGAACAGCAGTTCATAAGCCTTCATATTGTCACCTCCTCTGGGCAAATGTGGCTTCAGGTCGTGAAGGTGCGCCTGAAGCAGGAAAAGACTTGGTAATAATATCTTTCAACCTCCCAGGCCGCAAGAATATGCAGCTACAACCTCATGACCTCCACATATGTCCATACTCGCACGACGTTTCATGCGCATTCCAACCAAATGCTGACCAAAAGCTTGACGGATCTGTAGACAAGATACGGTGCCGTGGGGACAAGCTGAGCCAAGCCACAGGTCAACGGGCACAAGGCTGTGGTCGCAAAATGCATACCAGTGGTTCACAACACCACCCAAAGATTTTTATATTCATTGCCAAGTCGCTTATGAATACCCCTTTTGAACAATTGAGCTGATCAACCACGCTGGTCGAAAGCCGTTTTTTTGGTACCTCAAACCCCACCGCAACGCCAAGCGCGGCCAAGCGTTTTAAAAAATGCCAACTTTTCTGTTTGCACTTTGCGATTCCTCGTGTATACTGACTTTCGCATTTAACGGAGAGTTGTCCGAGTGGCCGAAGGAGCACGATTGGAAATCGTGTAGGCGTCAAAAGCGTCTCCAGGGTTCAAATCCCTGACTCTCCGCCAGTTAATTCCAAAGCAGGCCTTTGAGCCTGCTTTGTTTTTACCCCACGCGGAGGGGTGGCAGAGTGGTTGAATGCGGCGGTCTCGAAAACCGTTTGGCCTGTATAAGGTCACGAGGGTTCGAATCCCTCCTCCTCCGCCATTTTGGTTGAGAAAGCTCCCAACAATGGGAGCTTTTTTGTTATCGAAATACGTCTCGATCCCACGCTTCCCCAAACATGTACGTCACCCTCCAAAACCGACATTTTTCGACATGTTTGGAGGCTGACGTACACGTTTGGATTGAGTTCACGGGAGTGGCACTATTCGGAAGGCGCCTCTTCGTCTCGCATGCCCTTCCAGTTGCGGATAAGCGCCTTGCGTAGTTCGTTTTGCTCTCGCTGGTACCCGGTGTCGGTACAGCGAGGCATGCCGAGTGCTTCGCGAATGTTGTTCATGGCGCGGTGAAAGGCGAGCTGGCTGCCGAACTGAGCCGAAGTGAGCGTAACGATTCGATATCCCATTTGGGAGAGAACGGCTTCTCGCTCCGCATCTGCTCCCTTGCGCTCGAGCTCATCGTGAAAACCGCCCTTATATTCGATACCGAGCTCCCTGCGCTTATAGGTAATGAGGGCATCGATTTTGAGTGTTCGGGCTTTTGTGCAATGCCAGAGACGTTGAGGGATCTCGAGCGGTTTGTTGAGTTCGATACCTCGGATACCAACGCCGCCTTCGCTTGTTGGGAGCGAGAGGGCGATTGCCGAAGCGGTCTCCATAGGCGAGGCCGAGTGATCGTAGATGTGCCTGAGCGCGAGCCGTGCACGTGTGGCACCGGGTTTGCCGGGGCGCCGATCGAGCAGTTTGGTTATTTCATCCTTGGAGGTAGTGGCTGGTTGCCCGGTATAAGGGTCGGCGGGATTGAGCCTCATGCGATAATCGCCGCAAACTTCATAGCCATATTCGAGATATTCGATCCTATCCATCCACTCGGCAGCGAGCACAAAGGTGAAGGCTTCGTCGGTGATGAAGATTCCGGGCGTCAACTCGTTAATATGCTCGTAGGGAAGATTTTGTCCAAGAATGTAACAAACGACGCCTTTGGTACGAATTCGCTCGAATTCGAATACAACCGCGATATCGATAGTCTTAAGCATATCGGACGGAATGCCGCAGTCGGTAAGAGCCTGTCGTATGCGCGCAACACGTTGCTGGGTGGAGATGCCTTGTGCGCCTATCTGGTAGTCGTGCCGCGCAAGAGACTGAACCAAATTCTGGGGTGCATGATGGACAAGCCATGCGGTTTTATGCGAAATGAGAACAGGGGTATCCATTGAGGGCCTCTCGCTCTGAGCCGGTATCCAACTCTTATGTCCGTTGAAGTGGGGAAATATACCGGATGTGAGTAAATCAACTCACTCATGCTGTGAGCTCAATCCAAACATGTACGTCCGCCTCCAAAGATGTCGAAAAATGCCGTTTTTGGAGGGTGACGTACATGTTTTGGATCCCTGGCATTCCAGCAATGCCATGTCAGCATCCGCTGCCAACCGTTTACCGAGCAATAGGGTCGCCAGGCCCGCCAACCATGTACTATGTACGGGCATTGTCCAAACCCACAACCCAAAGGACCCCATCTTGCCCGTCGTCGCCGCTATAACCATTACCTCACATGCCTCAGATGCCATGGTCGCTATTCCGTTTTGGCTCGAGATGTTCGCTGTTGTCGCTGCATCGATCTCGGGTGTACTGGTTGCGCGCGAGCACAAGCTCGACCTGGTGGGCGCCGTCGCGCTCGCGGTAGTCTGCGGTCTGGGCGGCGGTCTCTTGCGCGACATGACGCTACAGGTGGGCAACGTCTACATCCTCAACCAGCCGATGGCACTCCCGCTTTCCATTGCCACGGCAGCCATCATCTATATTTTCCCGGCAATCGTCGACAAACCCGAAAAACTCATTCCCCTGCTCGACATCATCTCGGTCGGCATCTACGCCGCCACTGGAGCAGACAAGGCGCTGGTCTACGGCTTTGCGCCGGCGGTGTGCATCATGATGGGCTTTTTCACCGCGGTGGGCGGCGGCATGTTGCGCGACGGCTTTATGGGCGTGGTTCCGGGCATTTTCCAACGTACTAACTTTTATGCCATCGCCGCCATCGCCGGATCGACAAGCTATGTGTGCCTCGTTATGAGCGGCATCATGAGCAATGTCGCCGCGCTGGTCGTATGCGTTGTCGTGACCATGGGTCTGCGCTGGCTCTCGCTGCGCTTTGATATCAAAAGCCCCACCGAAGAAGATATCGCGCGCTTCTTGCACCGTAAAAAGTAGACAGCATGGCACGACCCTTCGAAATGCAACCGAGAGGCTCTTTTAGAGCGCCCACGCGTTGGGTACCCTGTTAGGTATATGCCGAACACCTAACAAAAGGATCAACCATGGCTTTCAATCAAACCGTGACGGCGCCGTCACACAAGATGCGTCGCTGCCTGCTTATGGCATTCGCGCTCATCGCGCTCGCGCTCACCGCACTTCCCACGGCGTCGTTCGCCGGCACGGACACCGCTGGAAACGTACTTGCGACCGACAATGACGCCAATCCGTCCGGCGTCGAAGGCGACCTGTACTGGGCCGGTCAGGCCCTCAACTTGGACGATACGTCCATCGACCGCGATATCATCGCCGCGGGCGATACCCTCTCGATTCGCGACTGCACAGTGGGCGGCGCCATTCGTCTTGCGGCGCGCACCATCGACATCGCCAAGACCACGGTTGATGGCAGCGTCACGGTGGCCGGCCAGCACGTTGTGCTCAACACCGGTAGCACCGCCAACTGTTTCTATGCGATGGGCGAGACGGTTGCCCTGCGCGGCTCCGCCAGGTCGGCAGCGCTTGCGGGCGACACGGTAACCATCGATGGCACCGTCGATGGCGATGTCGAGGTTTGGGCCGACAAGCTCATCCTGGGCAAGAACGCCCACATCACCGGCACCGTGAACGCGCACGTCTCCGAGGACCCCGAGCGCGCCGCGGGAGCCGAGGTCGGCGCGCTCAAGATCGACCGCACCGAAAACGAGGATACTTCCACCGTTAACGATGTCATCGGCGGCACCGTCGCCGCGGCGCTTTCCACCTGCTTTGTCGCCCTGCTACTCGAGCTCGTCTTTCCGCGCGCGACCGCCAGCGCCGCCGGCATGCTCCACCAGCGCCCCACGCCCCTGTGGGTGAGCGGTCTTCTGGGCACGATTGCTATCGTCCCCGCCGTCCTACTGCTGATTATCTCCATCGCTGGTCTATCGCTTGCCGGAGCCCTCATGTGCGGCGTTATCGGCATCGCATTGGTGTCGAACGCCTTTGCGGGGTGCGCGATCGCCCGCATGGTCGGACACAGCCAAAACCGCTACGCCATGGCAGCCGTGGGTGGCATCGCCGCAGGCGCCCTCACAGGGCTTCCCCTCGTAGGCGGCTTCATCAGCGGTGTGGCCTTTGTCTTTATGCTCGGCTACATCATCCAGATCATCTGGCGCAACGCCCGCCTCAAGCCGCAGCAGCCGACTAACACGCCGGGACTCCCCACCGCTTAGCAGCTAACTGCCACAAAGATGCCAAGCACCTTTGTGGCGGCGCAAACGAACCTGCCCCCTGAACCAAAAAGGGCGCCGACCATCGCGGTCGACGCCCTTTCTTGTTAGACGCTATAAAGCCCAGCGCTTATTTGTTGACCTGGCCGGCGCGGACGGCAGCCTTCTTGCGGTCGGTGGCGTTGAGCAGACGCTTGCGTAGGCGGATGTTCTTGGGAGTAATCTCGACCAGCTCGTCGTCGGCGATGTACTCCAGCGCCTCCTCCAGCGAGAAGGTGCGGGGCGGCACCAGCTGGACGGAGATATCGGAGGTCGAGGAACGCTGGTTGCCCAGGTTCTTGGTACGGGCGATGTTGACGACCATGTCGCCAGCCTTGCTGCGCTCGCCCACGATCATGCCCTCGTAGCACTCGGTGCCCGGCTCAACAAACAGCTGGCCGCGCTCCTGCAGCGTACCCAGAGCGTAGGCAACGGCCTTCTCGGTGGTCATGGAGATCATGGCGCCGTTCTGACGGTTGCCGATCTCGCCGGCGTAGGGACCGTACTCCAGGAAGGTGTGGTAGAACACGCCCTCGCCGTGGGTGACATTCATGATGCGGTTCTTAAGACCCATGATGCCGCGGGTCGGGATCTTAAACTCGAGGTGCGTCACGATGCCCGAGGTGTCCATACTCGTCATGATGCCGCCGGAGGTACCGAAGACCTCAACGACCTTGCCCGAGTACTCGTCCGGGCACTCGACGACAGCCTGCTCGACGGGCTCCATCTTGTTGCCGTTCTCGTCCTTCTTAAACAGAACGCGGGGACGGCCGACCTGGAACTCAAAGCCCTCGCGGCGCATGGACTCCATCAGGACGGACAGGTGCAGGATGCCGCGGCCCGAGACCTCGACGCCGCTCTTGTCCTCGAGCTCCTCGATCTTCATGGTCACGTTGTTCTCGGCCTCGTTGAACAGGCGCTCCTTAAGCTGACGGGCGCCCACGATGTCGCCATCGCGGCCGACGAGCGGGGAGGTCGAGGCCTCAAAGACGATGGACAGGGTCGGCGGGTCGATCTCGATGGGCTCGAGCTCGACGGGGTTCTCGGGGTCGGTGTAAACATCGCCGATATCGGTGCGGTCAATACCCACGACAGCAGCGATATCGCCAGCGCCGACTTCCTGGCACTCGGTACGGCCCAGGTAGTCGAAGGTAAAGAGCTGCTTGACGGTAGCGGTGGCACTGGAGCCATCGTTCTTGACAACCAGGATCTGGTCGCCCTGGTGGATGGTGCCGGAGTACACGCGACCGATGCCGATACGACCAACGAAGTTGGAGTGGTCGATGGTCACGCATTGCATGGCCAGCGGGGCGTTCTCGTCAACCTCGGGCGCGGGCATATCGTCGATGATCATGTCGAGCAGCGGGTACATGTCCATATTGCCGTCGTTAGGGTCAAGGCGGGCAAAGCCATTCATGGCGCTGGCGTAGACCACGTGCTCCATGGCGAACTCAAGCTGGTCGTCGGTGGCGCCCAGGTCGGCCATGAGGTCCAGGCAGTCGTTGTAGGCCTTCTCGGGGTTGGCGCCCGGACGATCGATCTTGTTGATGACGATCATGATCTTAAGGCCGGTGTCGATAGCGTGACGCAGCACGAAGCGGGTCTGGGGCATGGGGCCCTCAAAAGCGTCGACCAGCAGCAGGGCGCCGTCGGCCATACGCAGCACGCGCTCGACCTCGCCGCCGAAGTCGGCGTGGCCCGGGGTGTCGATGACGTTGATCTTGACGTCCTTGTACTCGATAGAGATGTTCTTGGCGAGAATCGTAATGCCGCGCTCGCGCTCCTGGTCGTTGGAATCCAGGACGCGGTCCTCGACCTGCTGGTTGGCACGGAAGGCGTCCGTGGCACGCAGGAGCTTGTCGACCATCGTCGTCTTGCCGTGGTCGACGTGAGCGATGATGGCGATGTTCCTCAGATTGTCTACGCGCATGTAGTTCCCCTATCTTCTATCTATATACAACCGGCACGCGTATGCGGCCCGCCCAGCGATACAACGCTCAGCGGGAATATTGAGCCTTTTACCGAAAACTCGTTTATTTTAGCGATTTTAGATGAGAGGGGTTTCCTCACCTGCAGGTTCAGGGTCGCTCCACATAAAACCATCGCCGGCGCCCATGCCCTCATACAGCACATATGCCGAAAAACCGCTCTCGAGCGTAGTCTCAAAGAAGCTCACGAGCAGAGCATCGTGATAGCCGCCGTCAATCTCGACGCAGCCGGTGTAGCCGATGGCATAGCGAGCGATACGGCCCAGGCCCTCGTCCTTAAGACCCATCTTGTGCTCGGAGATAAAGTTGGTGGCCGCCTCGAGGCACGCCTCTTCGCCATCCTCATCGAGCGCCGCCAGATAACGGTTGGAAGCGGCGTCCTCAATTGCCACGACCACGCCAGGGTTTTCACCGGCGGCAAGGTCGTCCAAGAACGCGCCGATCAGATCGCACACCATGGCGTCGAGCTCGGCGGAGACGTTACCGGCGTCCTGCATATCCTGTGCCATCTTTAGACCTTCCCATCGAGTTTGGCGTCGTTACAGTTCTTGTGCCTCAGCAGCGATCTTAGCGGCAGCGTCGCGGGCGCGCATCATATCCATCGCGCGCTTGTCGAGTACCTTGATCTGACTGGTCAGCATGACCGCATCGACCACGCCCCAGATCACCAGGCCCGTAGAGATCGAAAACCCAAGCGCACCAACTGTACCACGAAGGCGCGAGCAGATTGCCGCAACAAGGGCGGAGATGACAACCATCTTGATAAACGAGCCGCGGCGTTCGCGAAGCGTGCGGGCCTGCGTCACATAGGCAATGCGAGCCGCCTCAGAAGCCTCCGAGCGCATCTGGGCCTCGCGGGCGATTGCAGCCGCTTCAGCCGACATCCCGCCGGCCATCAGCGAACGCTCCGCAACCTGGACGCCCCGCATTTAGAAGTCATCGGGGGAGAGCGTATGGACGAACTCGTCGAACTTCTCGAACTCCTGCTCGTCGTCGACTTCCTCGGCGTGGGTAGAAACAGTGCCCAGGCGATTCATGATGTCGTCCTCCACAAACATGGGGGCATTGCTGCGCACGGCAAGGGCAATGGCATCACTGGGGCGGGCGTCGATCTTGCGCTCGTCACCATCGGCCAGTACGACGATCGTCGCGTAGAACACCGGCGGCTCGGCGCGAACGATCTCGATGCGCTCGAGCTTGGCGCCCAGGGCGCCAACAGTATCGAGCAACAGGTCATGGGTAATCGGGCGCTCGGCGCGGCCGCTATCGATGCCGCGGCTGATGGCAGCGGCTTCAAACGAACCAGTCTGAATGGAAAGGGAACGCAGCGGCGCGGGCGAGTCCGATTTGCTGCAGCGCTCGCGAAGCACGATAAGCGATGGCACGGGACCGGCGGCCATGACGATGGTCTCTATGTCGACACGAACCATGGAACACCTCCGGTACGTAGCGGTTAACACGCGGCAGCTCCACCGCATTGAATAGCTATACTACCCAATCTTTCGCACAGCACACAAAACCAAAATGAGATTTATCGCAGACAAGAAAAAAGCCCCAAGGCAATGCCCCAGGGCTCTTCACAGTTTTGATGGTGGACCTGACAAGATTCGAACTTGTGACCTCCCGGTTATCAGCCGGACGCTCTAACCAACTGAGCTACAGGTCCATCATGGTGGAGGTTAGGGGGATCGAACCCCTGACCTCAGGCTTGCAAAGCCCGCGCTCTCCCAGCTGAGCTAAACCCCCACGGAGACAGTAATAAACACCCCAGCGGCGACTCGGCTCTCGCTGGGGTGTTTATTGCGAAAGAAAGTGGTGGACCTGACAAGATTCGAACTTGTGACCTCCCGGTTATCAGCCGGACGCTCTAACCAACTGAGCTACAGGTCCATCGCGCAAGGGATATATTAGACGAGTCGTTACGCGCGCGTCAACAACTTTTTTGAAAATCTTTGAGGGGTGTCGCCCCCGGCTGCCCGGCGGCATGCGAAGTCGCCTGCTCGGACAGTCCTGCTCGCACGGAGAGCACATTAAGTGCTCTCCTGCTCGTGCGGAACTCGCGATCGACTTCGCATGCCGCCGGGCAGCCGGGGGCGACGTGGGGTTCAAAGGTTTTCAAAAAAGCGGTCGGCGCGCAGTGCGCCGACCGCCGATATATGGGGTCTGATATTTTCTAACAGTTAGGGCCTCTTACTCGTCAAGGAGATCTTCCGGCATGTCGTTGCCGTCGCCTAGATCGACAGGGGTTTCTTCGGGGGCGGAGCCGTTTTCTATGGCTTCGCCCTCGGGCTTCTCTTTGGCGGTCGTCATGCGGGCCACGGCGCAGATGCGGTCGTTGTCGTCGACGGTCATCATCTTGACGCCCTGGGTGGCGCGGCCGGTCTGGCTGATCTCGTCGGTCTTGACGCGAATGACCGTCGCGCCCTCCGTCACGATGAACAGCTCGTGCTGCGGGCCCACCGTCTTCATGGCCGCGAGGTTACCCTTACGCTCGGTCATTTGAATGGTGTAGACGCCCTGACCGCCGCGATTCTGCTCCGGGTAGTCCGCGACCGGCGTGCGCTTGCCGTAGCCGCGCTCGGTGATGACGAACAGATCGCCGTTGCCGTTAGTGACTTCCATGCCCAGAACGCTCACGCCGTCCTTCATACCAATACCGCGAACGCCGCTGGTATCGCGGCCGGTGGCGCGCACCTGCTCCTCGGAGAACATGATCGCCTTGCCCGCGGTGGTGGCCAGGATAATCTTGTCGCCCTCGCGCACGCGGCGCACGTTCAGCAGCGCGTCGTCGTCACGCAGGTTGATAGCGATCAGGCCGTCGCGACGGCTGCGGTCATATGCGCTCATCACGGTCTTCTTGACCATGCCGCTCTTGGTGGCAAACATCAGGTACTCGTCGGCTGGGAACTCGCGGCAGCTGATGACGCTCGCGATCTTCTCGCCCTCCTCGAAGGGCAGCAGGTTGACGATCGCGGTACCGCGCGCCTGGCGCGTACCCACCGGCAGCTCGTGCACCTTCAGGCGATAGACCTTGCCCTTGCTCGAGAAGAACAGCACGTACTCGTGCGTGGACGCGATGAACATCTCGTCGATGACGTCGTCCTCTTTGAGGTTGACGCCCGACACGCCCTTGCCACCGCGCTTTTGGGCACGGTAGGCGGCCACCGGGATACGCTTAACGTAGCCGGTGTGGGTGATGGTCACGACCATATCCTCGTCGGCGATGAGGTCCTCGACATCCAGGTCCTTCTCAACCTGGCTGATCTCGGTGCGGCGCTTGTCGCCAAACTTCTTGGAGATCTCGCGCATCTCTTCCTTGATGACGCCCAGGATCTTCTCCTCGTGCGCCAGCAGGTCCTCGTAGTAGGCGATGGCGCGGCGCAGGCCGTCCAACTCTTCTTGGATCTTGTCGCGCTCCAGGCCGGTCAGGCGGCGCAGCTTCATCTCGAGGATGGCCGTGGTCTGCTCGGGCGTAAAGCCAAAGCGTTCGATCAGTCGGCTGCTGGCCTCGGAGTCGGTCTGCGAGGAGCGGATGATGCTAATGACCTCGTCGATATGGTCAAGGGCCATCAGGTAGCCCTCGAGGATATGCGCGCGGGCCTGGGCCTTCTTAAGGTCGAAGCGGGTGCGGCGGGTGACGACGTCGACCTGGTGGTCGATGTAGTGCTGCAGCATCTCGCGCAGGCTCAGGCATTTGGGAACGCCGTTGACGAGCGCCAGGTTGTTGGCGCCAAAGGTCGTCTGCAGCGAGGTGTACTTATACAGGTTGTTGAGCACGACCTGCGGAATGACGCCCTTCTTGAGCTCGATGACCAGACGGATGCCCTTCTGGTTGGACTCATCGCGCATATCCGAGATGCCCTCAATGCGCTTGTCGTTGACGAGTTGGGCGATCTTCTCCTGCAGGGTGCCCTTGTTGACCATGTAGGGAATCTCGGTAAAGACCAGGCGGCTGCGGCCGGTCTTGGTGGACTCCACATGTGCCTTGGCACGCACGGTAATGGAGCCGCGGCCGGTCTCGTAGCTCTGCTTAATGCCGGCGCTGCCCATGATGATGGCGCCGGTGGGGAAGTCCGGACCGGGCATGATCTGCATGAGCTCGTCGACGGTGGCGTCGGGGTTGTCGATCAGGTAGCAGGTGGCCTCGATCGCCTCGGTGAGGTTATGCGGGGCGATGTTGGTGGCCATGCCGACGGCGATGCCCTGGCTGCCGTTGACCAGCAGGTTGGGGAAGCGCGCAGGCAGTGCCACGGGCTCGGCGAGCGATTCGTCGTAGTTGGGCTGCCAGTCGACGGTATCCTTCTGCAAGTCACGCAGCAGTTCCATGGCGGGCTTGGCCAGGCGGCTCTCGGTGTAACGCATGGCCGCCGCGCCGTCGCCATCGATGTTGCCGAAGTTGCCGTGACCGTCGATGAGCGGCGTGCGCATGGAGAACCACTGCGCCAGGCGGACCATGGCCTCGTAGACCGCAGAGTCACCGTGCGGGTGGTACTTACCGATAACTTCGCCGACCGTCCAGGCCGACTTTTTGTGTGGGCGGTTGGGGTAGATGCCGCTCTCGTTCATCGCGTACAGGATGCGGCGGTGTACCGGCTTTAAGCCGTCGCGCACGTCCGGCAGGGCACGCGCTGTGATAACCGACATCGAATACTCGATGAACGACTGCTTCATCTCGCGACCGAACTCCGAAATCTGGAGCTGGCCGCCGTTGATGTCCTCGCCGGCCGAGGCGCCACGATCGACTTCGCCAAAGCTCTCCTCGAGCTCACCGTCGTCGTCCTCTTCCTCATCATCATCGGCATCGGGGTTATAGGCGTCCGGATCGCCGTCCTCGCCCTGCTCAGCACGGGCAAGCAGGCGCTTCAGATCATCGGGCATACCGGCATCGCCGGCCTCGCCCATACCCTCGTTGTTGTTGATATCGTCTGCCACGTTACCTCCTCATGGTTTGCGTGGTCCATTAGTTCCCAACCACGGAGACGGCTTTTCCAGGTGCGGTGGCTGGGAAAGCCGCAGGGATTAGGCGTCTAAGAATCGTGCGTCATGTGCATGCTTCTCGATGTACTCGCGGCGATAGCCGACCTCGGAACCCATCAGCTCGCGCACGGCGCGGTCCGCCACCACGGCGTCCTCGATCGACACGCGCTGCAGAATGCGGGTCTTTGGGTCCATCGTCGTCGAGGCAAGCTGTTTGGGGTCCATCTCGCCCAGGCCCTTGTAGCGCTGGACGGTATAGCCCTTGCGCTTTTTGGTGATCTTGCCGTCCTTGGCCTTGCCGTCCTCGTCGTTATCATCGGGGTTCAGGCCCAGACTCTGGATGGTATCGCGCAGGATCTCGTCTTCGGGCTGGCGGCCGTTGGGATACACGTAGTGGATCTTGTT
Source organism: uncultured bacterium (assembly GCA_934865005.1). Classification (GTDB taxonomy): domain Bacteria; phylum Actinomycetota; class Coriobacteriia; order Coriobacteriales; family Coriobacteriaceae; genus Collinsella. Next base: position 54,238 of record CAKWZF010000001.1, read on the forward strand.
GCGCACCTTAATGCCAAAGATGGGCGGACAGGCAACATAGACGTAGCCGGCATCGATCAGCGGACGCATGTACTTGTAGAAGAACGTCAGCAGCAGGATGCGGATATGCGCGCCGTCGACGTCGGCATCGGTCATGATGATGATCTTGTGGTAGCGCGCCTTGGTGATATCGAAATCGCCGCCGTCGCCGGCACTCGTCGTGACGCCGCAGCCGATCGCGGTAATCAGCGACTGGATGGTGTCACTCGAGAACGCGCGATGGTCACCAACGCGCTCGACGTTCAAAATCTTGCCGCGCAGGGGCAGAATCGCCTGGATGTCTCGGCGACGGCCGTCCTTGGCCGAACCGCCTGCCGAGTCGCCCTCTACGATGAAGAGCTCGGTCAGCTCGGCATCGCGCACCGAGCAGTCAGCGAGCTTACCGGGCAGGGACGCCGTCTCGAGCAGGCTCTTGCGGCGGGTCGCCTCGCGCGCCTTGCGGGCGGCATTGCGCGCCTTGCAGGCCTGCTGCGCCTTCTTGACGATCTCGCGAGCGGGCTTGGGATGCTCCTCCAAGTAATCGGCGAGGCCGTCGGTCACAATCTTGAGCGTGAGCGCTCGCATATAGGAGCTGCCGAGCTTTGCCTTGGTCTGGCCCTCAAACTGCGGATCGGGCAGCTTGACCGAGATAACGGCCGAAAGGCCCTCGCGCACATCGTCGCCGGTCAGGTTGGCGTCTTTTTCCTTGAGCAGGTTCTGCTTGCGCGCGTAATCGTTGATCACGCGGGTGAGCGCGGTACGGAAGCCCTCAAGGTGCATGCCGCCTTCGGGGGTGTAGATGTCGTTGGCAAACGACATGACGTTCTCGCCGTAGCCGCTATTCCACTGCAGGGAAACCTCGACCTCGCCCATCTTGGCCACAGGCGCGTCCGGGTCCGATTTGCCCTCGATGTAGATGGGCTCCTTAAAGGCCTCGGGGACGTCCTTGCCCTCGTTGAGGAACTTGACGAAGTCGATGATGCCGCCCTCGTAGCAAAACTCCTCCACGTGGGGAGTCGCTTCGCGCTCGTCGGTCAGCACGATTTTGAGGTTCTTATTGAGGAACGCCGTCTCCTGCAGACGGTTATGCAGCGTATCGAAATCGTAGATGCAGGTCTCGAAGATCTCATCGTCGGGCCAGAAGGTGACGGTGGTGCCCGTCGAATCCGAGGTGCCCACGACCTCCATCTTCTTGACGGTCTTGCCGCGCGAGAACTCCATCTCGTAGGTGTTGCCATCGCGACGAACCTGAACGACCACGCGCTTGGACAGTGCGTTGACGACGGAGATGCCCACACCGTGCAAGCCACCCGAGACCTTATAGGCCGAGTTATCGAACTTACCGCCGGCGTGCAAGATCGTCATGACGACCTCGAGCGTCGGGATCTTTTTAACAGGGTGCTCGTCGACGGGGATGCCACGCCCGTTGTCGACGACCGTGATGGAGTTGTCGGCGTGGACCGTCACCTGGATCTCGGTGCAGAAACCGGCCATGGCCTCGTCGACGGAGTTGTCAACGATCTCCCACACCAGGTGATGCAGACCGCTGGCGCTCGTCGAGCCGATATACATGCCCGGGCGCTTACGAACGGCCTCGAGACCTTCGAGAATCTTAATCTCGCCGCCATCGTAATCGTTTTCGTTTGTCACACGTCCTCCTTCAGTCAAGAAAATGTGTACAGCCTTACTAGTTTATCGTAAAAAAATACCCTCGGGAACGAGGGTATTTGGCTCTACAAGGCCACCAGATGCGATTTAAGGCTCTTTTTTACTTTGCACGCCCTTGGCCCACTCGGCACTGGCTCTCATGGCATTCTCGAGGGCCTCGCGCAGTTTTTGGTCTTCGATGGGCGCCACTTGGCGCTCAATCTCGGTGCGCTCGGCCTCACTTAGGTCGGCGTGCGGGGCCGGCGGGCGCTCGGTCGTCGCCGGGCGCAGGCGCTCCTTGGCGGCGGGCGGCGTGTGACCGGGTGCGGTGGTTTTGAACACCAGGCCGTCCACATGCGCACCGGCGCGCTCCATGCGCGCGCGGATGATCTCACGCAACAGCGTCATTTCCTGCGTCCACGAGGGCGAATCGAGATATACCAGCAGCTCATTGGACTCGGGCAGGTAGCGCAGACCCGTCACATGCCGCCCCTCGCGCGTGCCCGAGCACACCGCGTTCCACGCGCGATAGACCGCGCGCGACTCCTCGGCAGCTTCCATCTGCGCACGGCGCTCAGGCGTCGCCGACGCCAGGATGCGCTGGCGCTCTGCGTTCAAAAACCCACTGAAGGCGACCGTCTCGCTCTCGCGCTCGTAATTAGCACGTCTCACCCATGCTCACCACCTTGGCTCGATCAAGCAGGTCATCGGTAAAGTATCCCAGGTTGGTCGTGGTTATGACCGTTTGGATATCATCGCCGATCAGCCGCAGAAAAGCACCGCGGCGCTCGCCGTCGAGCTCGCTCATCACGTCGTCCAGAAGCAACAGCGGAGCAGTACCCAGAACATCGCGAGCCACGGCCACCTCGGCCACCTTCCAGGACAGTACCAACGTTCGCTGCTGTCCTTGGCTGGCAAATGAACGGGCGGAGCGACCCGCAACGGTAAACTCAATCTCGTCGCGATGCGGTCCCACCAACGTCACGCCGCGGCGAATTTCCTCGTCGGCGTGCCCATCAAGGGCAGCCAGCATGCGCTCGTACGCCCAGCCCTTCAGCTCTTCGCGATCCTCGACCTGGGGCAAATCCCCCAGCGTGGATGCATAGGACACGTTGGCGGCTTCACCGGACGCCACTTGCCCGTAGGCAGTACGCACATGGCCCGCCAGCCGGTCGAGCAGGGCCAACCGGTGCACGAGCAGAGCCGCGCCCGCGCGGGCAATCGAATCGTTCCACGCGCCGAGCATCTCGCGGCAGCACCAGGTTTCCTTGAGCAAGGCGTTGCGCTGGGTCACGCAGCGACCATAGGTGCTCGCAAGATCGGCATAGCGTGCGCTCAGTTGCATGCCAAAGTCGTCGAGGGCGGCGCGGCGCACACTGGCGCCTCGCTTAACCATGTCCAGATGGTCGGGGCAAAACAGCACGCTCGGCAGAACCCCGCGCACACCGGCGGCAGAGCATCTCTTGCCGTTGCGGCTAAACGAGCGTTTACCGTCCTCCGCACTCAATCCCATATCAAGTACGCGGCCGTCGCCCTCGAGCCTCAGCTCGACCTTGCACGAGCCCACGCCGTCATGGACGAGCTCGGCTGCGGTCGGATGCCTAAACGAGGCGCCGCTCGTCAGCAGCTGCAGCGCCTCTATGAGATTGGTCTTTCCCGCCGCGTTGGGTCCCGCAAGTATCGTCACGCCGTCGTCTAGGGCAAGGCGATAGCTATCGAAGCTGCGGTAGTGCGCGACGGAAAGATCGCGGGCGAACATGGTCATGGCGCAACGCTAGATGCGGACCGGCATGACCAGGTACAGGTAGTTGATCTTGTCGTAGGACTTGAAGATGCCCGCCTGCGAGTAGCTCTTGAGCTCCAGCGTGATCTCCTTCTCCTTGGATAGGGCATTGAGGCAGCCGAAGATGTAGTGGTAGTTGAAGGCGATGGTACCCGACTCGCCCTCGGCCTCGACATCGATCGTCTCCTGCGCCAGATCCTGGTCGTTGGAGATGGAAGACAGGCCCATCTGCCCGTTCTCGACGTCGATCTCGAACTTGACGGCGGGGTTGGCGCTCGCGATAACGGCAACACGCTTGAGGGCGGCATTGAAGGCGGCGACGTCGATCTTGACGCTCGTCACGCACGAATCGGGGATGAGCTGCTTGTAGTTGGGGTACACGCCCTCGATGCGGCGCGACACGTAGGTGGTGTTGCCGGCCTCGAAGACGACCTGGGTGTCGGTAGCCCCGATCATGATGGTCGCCTGGCTTGCCATGATGTTCAGCGCGTCGTTAAAGGCGTCAGCCGGAACGTTGAGCTCAAAGGAGCCCTCGAGGGTCGAGGTCTCGACCTGCGTATCGCACACGGCCAAGCGGAAGGAATCGGTCGCCACCAGGCGCACGGTATTGTTCTCGACCTTCATGTGCACGCCGCCCAGGATGGGGCGGGCCTTGTCGGTCGAGGTGACGCGCCACACGCGACCGACCATTTCGGACAAGATATCGGTCGGCAGCTCCACGGCGCTCTCGATGGCATAGGCCGGAAACTCGGGGAAGTCATTGGCATCGAGCGTGTTCAGCCTAAAAGAGCTCTTCTCGCAACTGATCAGCACCTGGCGCTCGGACAGCTCAAAGGTGACCGGGGCATCGGGGAGGGTCTTGGTGATATTGGAGAGCATCTTACAGGGGATAACCATCTCGCCCTCTTCTTCGACATGCGCCGCGATGCGATGACGGATCGAGATGGTGTAGTTAGAGGTCTGGAATTCCAAGATGCCGTCTTGCGCCTTAACGAGCACGCCCGACAGGATGGGAAGGGTGGATGCCGAAGCGACACCCTTCATTACGACGCCGATGGCTTGTGTAAGCGAGCTCTGGCTGACGGTGAACTTCATCTTTTAATACCTTTCTATAGATATAAATATCTTAATAATAGTAATAGCACTGACGAAACTGTTGATTACTCCCAAAGACGCAGGTCAGACCCAGAAAGAGAATCGACAGCAACCTGTGTGCAACGGGGGTGGTTTTCCACGTTCAAAACCTGCGCAAAACTTTTCATCACCGCGGGTTGGGTTTTAGACACCTTATGCCCGTGGTTTCGACAAGTTTTCAACAGGTGTCTCTATTTCCCTACGAGCGCAGTGTAATTTTATCGCGCAGCGACTTGAGGTCTTCGGTGACGGTGCGGTCTTCCTGGATCATCTTCTGGACCTTTTTGTAGCTCGTGCTGACGGTCGAGTGGTTGCGGTTGCCAAATTCGGCGCCCACCGCCGTGGTCGTCATCTCGCACATCTCGATGGCCAGGTAGATAGCGATATGGCGTGCTTTGGCGATATTGGCGTTGCGACGCGGGCCGATGAGCTCCTCGTGCGTCACGCCGTACTGCTCTTCGATGACGGACTGAACCGTCTGGACGTTGATCTTTTTGGCCGATGTGTCGAAGTACTGGCTGGCGATGGCGTCGATATCGTCAAAGGTGAGCTCCCCGCCCTCGCGCTCACGGTCGCCCGCCTCGCCGGCGCAGCGCTCGCAAAAGCTCTCGAGTTCGCGGATGTTGGTGCCCGAGACCTCGGCCATGTGTTTAAAGTGCTCGTCGGTCAGGTGTCCGCCGTCGCCCCCATAGGCCGCCAGCAGTGAGTCGTCGCCCGCCTCGGGAGCGGCGACGATGGTGTTCTCGTAATAGCGCTGCAAGATCTTGTATTTCATCTCGTAGCTGGGCTCTGCGACCAGGCAGAGCATGCCGGCGTTGAAGCGGCTGGTCAGACGCTCGTCCATGCTCAGGTCCTTGGGGGCGCGGTCTGCCGCGATGACGACCTTCTTGTTGTTGCGGATGAACTCGTCCATGAGCTGGAAAAAGTAGTCCACACTCGCGCGCTTGCCGATGATGTTTTGGATGTCATCGATGATGAGCACGTCCACGCCGTGGTACGCCTGCATGATGGGGGCGTTGCTCTTCTTTTGACGGTCGAACTCGGTCATCAGGTCGTCCAGATATGCCTGGGAGTTGGCATACTTGACCTTGATCTCGGGCGACTTCTCGGCGAGCTCGTTTTTGATGGCGAGCAGCAGATGGGTCTTGCCCAGCCCCGATTTGCCATAGATGAACAGGGATGTGCATGTGCCGCGCTCGTCCGCGAGGGCGGCAAACTTGAGTGCCGAGCGATAGGCATGGCTGTTCTCGGGGCCGTAGACAAAGTTCTCAAAGGTAAATTTTGAGTTCGCGGCGAGCGGGGCTCCATCCGTATTCTGCTCGGCCGGCACGGTCGGTGCTGGCATGGGTGAAGCGGGGGCCGCAGCTTGCGTGGATTTAGTCGGCGCTCCGCCCTTCATCTGGTTCATCATGCGACGAAAATCGTCGGCCGAGAGCGTGTTCTTGATTGCAATGCCCGAATCCGCGCCCGCCGCTGCGTCGTGAGCGATGGGCATGTGCGTGACGGGTGCGTTCGTTGACGTCGCCGCCGCGCTCGTCAACGGTGCCATTGTTTCACGGGAAACATCGCTGTGCTGGTGCTCGATTGTCGGCACATCGCCTGCGGAGGCCGGCACCGCCGGGGAAGCAGCGGGAGCCGTGGCGGGCGCCGTGGCGGCAGCGGATTCCGTCGCGGCGCCTTGCGGTGCCACGATGTCGAGAGCAATCGGTGCAAAGGCGATTTCTTCCAGATAGGCCTCAATAGTCGGCTGATGCTTTTTGAGCTGCGCGATGGCAAAGCGCGAGGGGGCCTCGATCGTGAGCGTATCTTCGGTCAGGCTTATGGCGCGCGATTGCCCCAGCATGTTGATGAGGCGTGCATCTTGGCCGTCGCGCTGGCAAAAGGCGATGGCATCCCCCAGGATGATGCTTGCTTCCTCGTCCACTGTCTCTCCCGTTCTTTAGCTCTGAGCTCGCACGCGAGCGGCGCCGAGTTCGGTCAGATGGTATTTCTGGCCATGCTTGATGACCAAGCCGGCCTGCGCCAAGTCATTGAGCGTGCGTGACCAAGTGGGGGCCGAGTTTCCAAACGCCCTCGCAAGATCGGTTGCGCCGCACGCTTGATTTTGCGCCAGATAGCCCAGCGCGGCGTTGCCGCGATCGCTTACGAACACGTCCGGTTGTGGCTGTGCATACTGATTTACTGCATTAGGATACATCATTTGAGCTGCTGGTTGTTGAGAACTCTGCGTCGGCGGCATTTGCTGTTGAAAACTTTGAGGCCACTGTTGGTAAGGCTGCGGAGGCGTCTGCTGGGCCCAGGGGTTGTACTGCTGCTGCGGCATCTGCTGGTACGGCTGCTGATATCCCTGCTGGTACTGCTGCGGGAACTGCTGGCCATACCCCAGTGGCGGCATCTGCTGATATGGATATCCCTGTTGGTACGGCTGATAGCCCATTTGCTGGCCACCCGGCGCCCCCGTCGCCTGCTGCATTGCTGCTGCATCCTGATCAGCCAGCGGCATGGCCTCTGGCATGTTTGGCGGCATCGACATAGATGCCGCCTGGGGTTCTTGTGTGGGAAGCATTCCGGGCTGCTGCATCTGTCCCACGGGGGGCTGCATCTGCTGCGTTGCCACGGGCTGCTGCGCAAAAGCTCCCGGCAGGGGATATGTGGGCTGCTCCGTCTCGGGCCGCACGGCAGCGCCGCGTTCGCCGGCACGCTCGATTTCCTGCACGCGTTTAGGGTTCAGGCTTACCGTAACCACGGTGCCGTTGCCCATGTTGTCCTCGATGGATACGGCACCGCCGGCGTTTTCCAAATACTCCTGCACCATGGGAAACCCTGCTCCGGTTCCACGGATATAGCGCTTCATCTTGCTGTTTGCGCTGGTAACGCCAAAGTCGAAAGCACGTTCCTTGTCGTCGATGCCGGGTCCTTGGTCAGCAAAGCGGATGGTGTCTCCGCCGTCCAGAATCGAGATGATGGGCTCGGCAAAGTGTGCGTGGATAAAGTTTTCGACAATCTCGCGGATGACCATGAGCGAGATATGGCCACCTTGTTCTTTCATGCACTGGTAGACGGTGTTGGTCGTCTCTTCCAAATACGTGCGGACATCTTGCGGATCAATGACGATCACCCGCGGTGTCGACAGCATGTCGTCATAGACGGCGATGCGCGCGGCGTACATGGCTTTTGGCGCCTGCGTGGTCGTCTGCTCGCCTTCCGCACGCTCTTCGCGCACGCCGGTGATGTGCTCGTTGTCGGGTGCCGGGTCTCCGGAATCGACCATGGTGTAAAAGTCGTCAGACATGCCGCTCGCAATCTTTCAAAAGGTTTCGAACAAATAGTAGCTCACCGTGCAACGTTTCTCATCTTTCGACAACTTTTCAAAACTTGTTGAAAACTTTGGAAAACGGGCGAAAAGTTCTCAACATTGCCAACATGACCTGTTGAAAACTCGATGAAATATCGTGAAAGGTTGCCATGAGGCGCAAATTTCGGTTGTGCTTATGGGGGAACCGTGTGAACTGCGCAACCTTTTACCTTTGATTTCTTGACATTTGAACATTGATTTCCCTACAATCTTCAAGCTCACGTGTCTATATCTGCGTCCGCGTTCCCGCGGACACTCGAAATGCAGCAGGAGGAACTTAAGATGAAGCGTACGTATCAGCCTAATAAGCGTAAGCGTGCCAAGACCCATGGCTTCCGTGCCCGTATGGCCACTAAGGGTGGTCGTGCCGTGCTCGCCCGTCGTCGCGCCAAGGGCCGCAAGCGTCTCACTGTCTAGCAGCGATACACACATCTCGCATGAAGACTATTAAGTCTCGGCAAGATTTCGAGCATGTGTTCAGTCAGGGGCGTCGTTTCAATCACCCTCTGATTCGAATGACCATATGTGAATCGGTTGGCGAAGGCGACTCCGGAAGGGTCGCCTTCGTTGGTGCTAAGCGACTCGGTTGTGCCGTCGTGCGCAACCGATCTAAGCGTGTGATGCGCGAGGCCGCCCGCAGCTGCGGATTTCCCGTTGCGGGTTATGACATCATCTTGTTTGCAACTCCCAAGACGAGGGTTTCCTCGCCGCAGGAGATGGACAAGGCGTTGCGTTCGCTTATGAAGCGCGCCGGCGTTGCCGGGGAGGAGCGATGAGCAATCACGTTTTGCGACGTGTTGCCATCGCTCCTATTCGCATATATCAACAGGTTATTTCGCCCTTATTGCCTGACGCCTGCATTTATTACCCAACGTGCTCGCAATACGCCATCCAGGCGATTGAGAAGCACGGTGTTTTGAGAGGCTGCTGGCTTGCCGTGAGGCGCATCGCTCGTTGCAATCCCCTGCACGTCGGCGGTTATGACCCTGTGCCCTAGCGGGCACTCGCTATCGGAGGAAAACTTACATGTGGGATTGGATCGTTAACATCCTTTTCGAGCTGCTCAAGCTCATCCAGACCTTTGCGGTCGACTGGGGCCTGTCCATCATCATCCTGGTGGTCATCATCCGTCTGCTGCTGACGCCGCTCATGCTCAAGTCGACCAAGTCGACGGCTCGCATGCAGGTGCTGCAGCCCAAGATGCTCGAGATCCAGGAGCGCTATGCCGACGATCCCCAGCGTCAGGCCGAGGAGATGCAGAAGTTCTACAGCGAGAACAAGTTCAACCCCATGGCTGGCTGTCTGCCGCTGCTGATTCAGATGCCTATCCTGTTCGCCCTGTTTACATTGCTGCGCAACCTGCCGCAGTACTTTAACGACGGCACGTTCTCGTTCTTCAACATCCTGCCCGACCTGACCACCACGCCGAGTGCTTCCTTTGCCGATGGCTTTATGGTTGCACTGCCTGCGCTGGTTTGCCTGATCCTGTTCGCCGTCCTGACCCTGATTCCGCAGCTCTATATGTCGCGCAACCAGACCGGCCAGCAGGCTCAGAGCATGCGTATGATGGCCGTTGTCATGACGGTCATGATGCTTTGGATGGGCTGGAGCCTTCCCGTTGGTGTTCTGCTGTACTACGACGTCTCGTCTGCTTGGCAGGTTATCCAGCAGATTTTTGTGACGCAGAAGGTCATCGACAAGGCGAAGGCCGATGAGGAGGAGCGTCTTAAGAACGCTCCGCTGCAGGTTGAGGTCACTCGTCGAGAGAAGAAGCCGCGTCCGCACAAGAAGAAGTAGTGGGATATCAATCTTATTTAGGTACCTAACTTTTGGAGTACGTTATGTCTGAAGAGATCATCGAGGATATGCTTGAGGAGGTTGCCCCGCAGGTCGCGGGCGATTATCCCGAGATTGCACAGCGCTACAAGGCTGGTGAAGAGCTGACCGATGAGGAGCTCGACACCATTGCCGATGTTGCGATTTCCATCCTGCGTTCCATCCTTTCGCACTTCGACGCCGCCAACTCTCCTATCGATGAGTATGAGGGCGACGAGGGTGAGCTGATTTTGGATGTAACGGCTCCCGACCTTGCTGTTCTCATTGGCCGTCATGGTCGCACCCTTGATGCCCTTCAGGTTATGTTCTCTTTGCTGGTGAGCCGCAAACTTGGCTTTAGGTATCCGGTTGTAGTGGACGTCGAGGGATACAAGAGCCGCCGTCAGGACAAGGTTGCCTCCATGGCTCAGTCTGCTGCCGAGCGTGCCATTCGCACTCATAAGAGTGTTTCGCTTCCGCCCATGAATGCCTACGAGCGTCGACTGGTTCACATTGCACTTCGTGGCAATGATGCCATCGATACTCATTCTGAGGGTTCTGACCCTGATCGCCATGTGGTGATTGTTGCTCGATAATCTACTCGAGTTTATGCTAAGGGGACGTGGTTTCCACGTCCCCTTTTTTTGTCAAAAGTTCTCGATACACTGATTTTTGTCAGAAAGGAGCTTTCGTTGTTAGTACTTACTGATCAGCAGGCTGACGAGATGTTGAGTCGTCTAGCTTTCTATTGCAAAGAGTATTCCTTGAGCGTAACTGATGTTGAGCTGAGGAAATGTATTCAGCATTTGGATTTGGTTCTAGAAACAAATAAGACAACCAATCTCACCCGTATTCTTAACGTAGAAGATGCTGCAGTACTTCATATCCTCGACTCACTTGTTTTGCTCCCCGATCTCAACAAGGCTCCTGAGGGAGCTTTGCTCGATATGGGAACAGGTGCGGGCTTCCCTGGTATTCCATTAACCATAACCACGCATCGTAAAGCTACTTATATTGACTCTGTTGGCAAGAAGGTTGATGCGGTTAATTCCTTTGTCCATGCTCTTGGATTGAAACATGCTCATGCGGTTCATGATCGTCTTGAAGAATATGCTCGAAGCCATAAGAAGCAGTTCTCTGTTGTAACCACCCGCGCACTGGCCCCTCTACCGATTCTTGTTGAGTATGCGGCTCCGTACCTCAAGGATGGAGGGCTATTTGTTATAACCAAGGGCAATCCTTCGGATGAGGAGCTTGCTTCCGGCATGTCAGCAGCTAAGATTTGCGGCTTCACTTTGCTTCTGAATGACGCAAATGATTTGCCTGAAGGCTTGGGTCACAGGGAGTTCATTGTACTTAAGAAGAGTCATCCAGCATCCGTTTCATTGCCTCGTGCAAATGGCGTGGCAAAGAAGAATCCGCTTGCCTAGATGTTTCACGTGAAACATAATGGATACTAACAACTTGCAGTGTTTCACGTGAAACATGGCGGTTGATATCGATTCGGAATGTTTCACGTGAAACATCCTCCGTTTGACAGCTTTAATACACACCAGGAGGGACCGTGGGATTTCGCGACGTTAAGCGTTCTAAGAGCGCAAAAGACACGCGTATCATTGCAATCATCAATCAAAAAGGCGGCGTCGGTAAGTCAACGACGGCTGTAAACCTTGCAGCGGCACTGGGTGAGCAGGGTCGTAAGACACTGATTGTCGATTTTGATCCGCAGGGAAACAGCACCAGTGGATTCGGAATTGAAAAAGAAGACCTTGATCACTGCATCTATGATGCATTGTTGAATGATGTGCCGGCAGAATCACTCGTTCTTGATACAAATTGCAAAAAGGTATTCGTAATTCCAGCTACAATTCAGCTTGCAGGCGCCGAAATTGAGCTCGTAAGCGCAATTGCACGTGAAACCCGCCTCAAAGATTTGCTTGAGCCGATTCAGGACGAGTTCGATTTTATTTTCATTGACTGTCCTCCTTCGCTCGGCCTGCTTACTATCAACGCCTTGACCGCAGCGGATAGCGTTTTGATTCCGATCCAGTGCGAGTATTACGCACTCGAGGGCGTTACGAAGCTGCTTGAGTCTATGAAGATGGTTAAATCACGTCTTAACAAGGGCTTAGACACCTATGGTGTGCTTATGACCATGTATGACTCGCGTACTTCACTATCGAATCAGGTTGTTGAGGAGGTTCAATCGTACTTTGGTGATAAGGCGTTTAAGACGCTAATCCCCCGTACGGTTAAAATTTCCGAAGCTCCGTCTTTTGGAGAACCGGTAATTACCTATGCACCTCAAAATAAGGGTGCAAAAGCATATATGAACCTTGCAAAAGAGGTGATCAAGCGTGCCTAGTGTAAAGAAACGTGGCGGATTGGGACGTGGACTGAATGCTTTGGTCTCAGAGGCCGAGTATGAGACCGGCTGTTCGGCTGCATCGGCTTCAAATGCTGCATCTGAAACAAAACTACCTATTGAGGATATCGTTCCCAACCCTAATCAGCCGCGAATTCACTTTAACGAAACTGAACTTCGCGAGTTGAGCGAGTCAATCCAAGAACATGGCGTTTTGCAGCCGCTTTTGGTTCGCAAGCATGGAAACGGCTATGAGATCATCGCTGGTGAGCGTCGTTACCAGGCGTCAAAGCTTGCTGGCCTTGAAGAATTGCCAGTCATCATAAAAGAGGTAAATGATGAAGAGATGCTGGCTCTTGCTCTTATCGAAAACCTTCAGCGTTCAGATCTGAATCCCGTCGAAGAGGCTAAGGGCTATCGACAGCTCATCGATGCCAGCGGTATGACCCAGGAGGCATTGTCGAAGGCAGTAAGCAAGTCACGCTCTGCAATTACAAACTCGCTGCGTCTTCTCGATCTCCCCGAAGTAGTTCAGCAGATGATTTTTGAGGGCAAACTTACTGCTGGTCATGCACGTGCGATTCTTGCAGTTCCCTATGAGGACGCGCGTATTCGACTTGCAGAGAAAGTTGTTACAGAGGGCCTTTCCGTAAGAGCGACAGAAAATCTTGCTCCGTTGTTTTCTGCCGGAGAGACACCTAAGACGCCAAGGCCTGCAACGCCTCAGTCCTTTAAAAAGGCTGCCCGTGTGCTTCGTCAGGTATTTAATACCAACGTGCGTGTGAAGAGCTCGCGTGGAAAGAATAAGATTGAGATTGAGTTTAAAGACGAGGAAGAGCTCTCTCGTATTCTTGGCGAAATGATTCAGTTTGATCAAGGAGGCCAAGATGAGGAATAAGATTATAGCTGCGATTGCATTGGCGACGACTGTCGCAGCTGGTGCCTTTGCTGGATATAAGATCGCGACAGACGATGAATTCCGAGGTCGCTTGCTTCGAGGCGCGCAAGATATCGTCGATACTTCCAAAAAGAAAATGGATGTTATGACGGAAGATGTTGCAATGCGTACTGCTCAGGTAACGAAGAATCCCAAGATTAATCAGGGTTGGGTCAGCAACCAATGGGAAAATGTAGGCTATTAGGTACCTAATAATTACTCAGCATATTTTGAGGGGTCCTTGTCTGATTCATGAGACAAGGACCCCTTATTTTGGCCGTAAAACATGGGACAGGTAGCAGCTGATTCAAAATTAAGGTCAATAAATGAAACGACCCCGGTTGCATATTCTACAACCGGGGTCGTTCGATGTTTCACATGAAACGTTTTGGGGTGCGACTCCCCTATGCGTTTTTCTGAACTTTAAAGCGCTGCTTCAGCTGTCCGCAGGCGGCGTCAATATCGTTACCACGGGAGTTACGAATCGTGGTCTCAATGCCACGGGACTCAAGACGACGCTGAAGATCCTCAACCTTATGAATCGGCGACGGCTTGAGCGGGCTGCCCTCGATGTCGTTAAGCTGAATGAGGTTAACGTGGCACAACGTTCCCTCGCAGAAGTCGCAGAGCGCCTGCATCTCGGGATTCGTATCGTTGACGCCTTCGATCATGGCATACTCATAGGTCGGGCGGCGGCCAGTCTTCTCGGTGTAGAGCTGAAGCGCCTCGTGAAGGCGAAGCAACGTGTACTTCTTAACACCGGGCATGAGCTTATTGCGCGTCGACTGGATGGCGGAATGCAGTGAAACAGCAAGCGTGAACTGCTCGGGGATGTCGGCAAATTTGCGAATACCGGGAATAACGCCACTGGTGGAGACGGTGAGGTGACGAGCACCGATACCGATGCCATCGGGGTCGTTGAGGATTCGCAGCGCCTTGAGAACCTCGTCGAAGTTGGCAAATGGTTCGCCCTGGCCCATGAAGACGACGCTCGTGGCGCGCTCGCCAAAGTCGTTGGATACATGAAGTACCTGGTCGACGATCTCTTGAGCGGTCAGAGAGCGCTTGAGGCCGTTGAGACCGGTAGCGCAAAAGGCACAGCCCATGCCGCAGCCAGCTTGGGTGGAAACGCAGACGGAAAGCTTGTTGCGACGGGGCATGCCGACAGTCTCGACGGAAACGCCGTCGTGGTACTCGAGCAGATACTTGCGCGAGCCATCTTTGGAAACTTGCTTGGTGAGTTCAGTGGGCGTATCAAAGGCAAAAGCCTCTTTAAGCTGCTCGCGGAAAGCCTTGGGAAGGTTGGTCATATCGTCAAACGAACAAACGTTCTTCTCAAAGACCCATTCGATGAGCTGCTTCGCGCGGAAGGCGGGCTGGCCAAGCTCGGCCACGAGCTCGCGAATATCGTTTTGGCTCAAGTCGCGAATGTCCTGAGATTTAGTCCTGGGATTCATGGAAGCCTTTCGATTTTGGGGAAACGTAGAGGGTATCGCTACAATATGGTATCAGCTGCAGAAATTATAGAGGAGGAGTCTGCCCATGCCGGGTAAAAGCCTAGAGAACATGCACGTAGCGGTCTTGGCGGGCGGTCATTCCGCTGAGCGCGAGATCTCGCTCAATTCGGGAAAGAACGTCGTGGTTGCCTTGAAGGAGGCCGGCTACACTTCGGTGGAGCTGCTCGACACGGCTGCCGATGATTTTATGGTAACCATGGCGACCGGCGGCTTTGACGTGGCGTTTATCGCCATGCACGGTGCCGGCGGCGAGGATGGCGCCATGCAAGGCGCCATGGAGACCCTGGGTATCCCCTACACGGCTTCGGGTGTGCTTGCCAGCGCCTGCGGTGCCGACAAGGAGGTCTCTAAGCTCCTGTACGCCAAGGCGGGCATTCCCATTGCCCCCGGCCTTGCGCTCGAGGTGGGCGATGAAGTCGATATCGATCATATCGTCGAGGTTTGTGGCGAGCGCTGCTTTGTGAAGCCGGCCGTCAACGGTTCCAGCTATGGCATTTCCCTGGTCCATGAGCCCTCCGAGCTGCCCGCGGCAATCGCCAAGGCGTTTGAGTACGGCGACAAAGTGCTGGTCGAGAAGTGTATCGAGGGTACCGAGATCACCGTCGGCGTATACGGCGAGGACGACGTGCGCGCTCTGCCGATTGTCGAGATTCGTAAGCCCAAGGACTGCGAGTTCTACGATCTGGACGTGAAGTATGTCGACCCTACAGACATCCATCGCATTCCGGCGCAGATTTCGCCCGAGAATTACGCTCGAGCTCAGGAGCTTACCTGTGCCGCTCACAAGGCGCTCGGTTGCCTGGGTATCTCGCGCAGCGACTTTATCGTGAGCGAGGACGGCCCCGTCATCCTCGAGACCAATACCATTCCCGGCATGACCGATACGTCGCTGTATCCGGATGAGATTCGCCACACCGACGACATGACGTTCCCGCAGGTCTGTGACAGCCTAATCCGTATGGGCCTTCGTCGAGCGGGCATTGCATGCTAATCGAGGACGCGGTTTCGTCAGGAACGCCGCAGTTTGTCATCGACTCCTATGCCACGCTAGCCGAACGCGCCAAAACGCAGTCCTTTGGCCTTATCGAGGAAGATGTGATTGTCCTCGATACCGAGACCACAGGTCTTTCGGTGCAGGACAATGAGCTGATCGAGATCTCGGCGGCCCGTCTTTCGGGCCGCGAGATCGTCGACCGTTTCGATACCTTCGTGCATCCCAAGCAGCTGATTCCCGCCGAGATTACCGAGCTCACGAGCATTACAAATGCCGACGTGGCAGATGCCCCGTCGGCCGTTGAGGCCGTCGCCGCTCTCGCCGATTTTGTCGGTGGTTGCCCGGGGATCGCTCTTTACGCCACGGTCGACCGCTCGTTTATCGAGTCGGTCAAAGGCGGCGTCAACGTGAGCGATATTTGGATCGATTCGCTGGCGCTGTCGCGCATCGCGCTTCCGCGCCTGGCCTCGCACAAGCTGTCTTTTATGGCCGATCTGTTTGGCTGTGACTCGGTATTACACCGTGCCAATGCCGACGTCGACGCCCTGTGTGGCGTATGGCGCGTGTTGCTCGTGGCACTCACCGACTTGCCCCAGGGCCTCATGGCGCGCCTAGCCGACATGCATCCGGACGTGCCTTGGTCCTATCGTCCAATCTTCTCATTCTTGGCGGGGCAGAACCCTGGTTCTATCTTCTCTCTCAGCGCCGCTCGTGCTGACGTTCTCAAGGCCGATCGCGCCGACGATCGGGTGGACGCCGACGAACTGCCGGTACTCAAGATGCCGAGTCGTGAGGAGATTGAGGCAGACTATGCGCCAGGTGGCCTGGTCAATCGCATGTATCCCACCTACGAGCCGCGTGATGAGCAGATCGCGATGGCGCTCGAGGTCTGCGATGCGCTGGTCACGGGCACTCATCGTGTAATTGAGGCGGGCACGGGCGTCGGCAAATCGATGGCCTATCTGGTGCCTTTTGCCGAGGCAGCACGCCGTAACAACATCACGGTTGGTATTGCGACCAAATCGAACAATCTTGCCGACCAGCTCATGTACCATGAGCTGCCAAAACTTGCCGAGCAACTGGACGGTGGTCTGTCATTTTGCGCTCTCAAGGGCTATGACCACTATCCGTGCCTGCGCAAGCTTGAGCGCATGAGCCGCGGCCAGGTCGAGATTACCACCAAGCGCGATCCGGCGGACACGCTCACGGCGGTCGCGGTCATTATGGCGTACGTCTGCCAATCAGCCGATGGCGACCTCGACTCGCTCGGCATTCGGTGGCGCAGTGTCAACCGCCCCGACTTTACGACGGCCTCGCGCGAGTGTGCTCGTCGCCTCTGCCCGTTTTTCCCTGATAAATGTTTGGTCCACGGCGCTCGCCGTCGTGCAGCGCATGCCGACGTGGTGGTCACCAACCATTCCCTGCTGTTCCGCAATGTCGCGGCCGAGGGCAGGATTTTACCTCCGATTCGTCATTGGGTAATCGACGAGGCCCATTCCATCGAGCGCGAGGCGCGCCGTCAGTGGGCGCGCGTGGTGTCGGCGGACGAATCACGCGTTCTGTTTGAGCGCCTGGGCGGCTCGAGCACCGGTGCGCTAAGCCAGGTTTCCCGTGATTTGGCAACCTCCGAGGGCTCTACGCTCTATCTGGGCCTTACTGCCAAGGCGACGTCGACGGTTGCGCGCGCGAGCATGGCAATCGCCGACGTGTTCGATGGCGTTCGCGAGCTCGGCCGCCGTGCCCGTGGGGGTTATGACAATGCCAATCTATGGATTGGCCCCGAGCTGCGCGAATCTGACGACTGGCATGATTTCTTACCGTCGGCCTACGCTGCCATCGATGCATTGGAACAAGCTGACAAGAGCGTCGATGCGCTGGTGCAGGCCGTCGCCGCCGACAAGCCCGAGGTTGTTGTCGACCTGGGCGATATCTCGCGCCGCCTGCACGAGCTGGCCGAGAACCTCAAACTCATCATCGACGGCACCGATGAACACTACGTGTATTCGCTGCAGGTCAAGCGCAGGTTGCGTGCCGGCGGAGAGTCAATGACCGCAGAGCGCATCGACATTGGCGAGGCCTTGGCAACCGAGTGGCTGCCCGAGGTTCACACGGCAATCTTTGCCTCGGCGACCATGACGGTGTCCAAAAGCTTTGAACACTTTAACCACGCGGTCGGCCTCGATCGCATCGGTGCTTCGACATCCTCATCGCTGCACTTGGACTCGAGCTACGACTTTGATTCGAACATGGCTGTAGTCGTTGCGGGCGATATACCCGATCCGCGCGATCGTGAAAGCTATCTTACGGCGCTCGAGCGCGTGCTGGTCGACGCCCATCTTGCCATGGGCGGATCGGTGCTCACACTGTTTACCAATCGGCGCGACATGGAAGACCTGTACGCCCGCGTTGAGCCCAAGATGGCCCGTGCGGGTCTGGAGCTCAACTGCCAGCAGCGCAACTCATCTCCTCGTCGCCTGCGCGACCGGTTTATCAACGAGCCGACCTCGTCGCTTTTTGCTCTTAAGGCCTTCTGGGAGGGATTCGACGCCAGCGGCGAGACACTGCGCTGCGTCATCATTCCCAAGCTGCCGTTCTCGAGCCCCACGGACCCGCTCTCGTGCGAGCGCAACCTGCGCGAAGACCGCGCTTGGGCGCGCTATTCGCTGCCCGAGGCGGTGCTCGAGGTCAAGCAGGCGGCTGGCCGCCTTATCCGCTCGTCGACCGATTGCGGCGTGCTGATTCTGGCCGACCCGCGCCTGGTGACGAAGGGCTACGGAAAGAAGTTCTTAACGTCGCTGCCCACGAGTTCCTACCAGCGCATCGAATCGGCGCAGATCGGGCACTATCTGCAACTGTGGCGTGCACGCCACGAGCGGCGGCGCTAAAGCGGACAAACGAGGGTTTTTGCCATATCGCACAGACGCTTTGACAGGGCGGGGTCATCCAAGATGCGGATGGCTCCGCCCGCTGCGATTACCTGGCTCAGTAGCCAACGCTCGGAGCCGTAATGCACGGTTACCATTGCCATGTCTGCCCCGCTGCGCTCGATTAGGGTGATGCCGGCCCAGTCCAGATGTTCCGCCATATCGAATGGCATCAAGAGCTTTGCGCTACGCTGCGTCCGGGCAAGGGAATCGTGGAGGGATGCGACGTCCGGTGCGTGAGACACGACGGAGTCTTCCGTCAAGGTGAGTCCCTCGATTTTATCCATGCGATAGGTGCGCTGCTCATCGGCTGCGATGTCCCAGGCAATCAAGTATGTTTGGTCGCCGTTTGCCGTAATGCGCAAGGGGTCGACCAGACGCTCGCGTGGCCGTGCATCGTCCATCGAGCGATACGAGATGCGGCAGCGAACGCCGTCCTGAATGGCGCAGCTCAGCTGCTGCCAGTGCGACCCGTGGTTGACGGTGTCAAAGACGCGCTGGTTATAGCCGAGCTCTTCGGGTAGAAGAGCATGCCGAATCCGGGCTGCCGTCTGTGGCTCGATCCCCAACGATTCAAGTTCGTGGTTGAGCACAGCGCCCTCGGCGGCACTCAGGCGCAACGGTAGCACACGCCCGGCGTCGCCGGTGAGGACCACACGCTCGCCGCGGCATTCGCAGATGATGCGCGCGCCCGATTCTCGGTCCGCGAGCGTCGAGACGATCTCG
The DNA here is from genome assembly GCA_934865005.1 of uncultured bacterium. GTDB lineage: Bacteria > Actinomycetota > Coriobacteriia > Coriobacteriales > Coriobacteriaceae > Collinsella. The sequence continues at coordinate 73,453 of CAKWZF010000001.1, forward strand.
AGAATCTCGTCGAACGACACCCCTGTGATGTCAAAGCGGCTGCAAATCTCGGCTCGTGTCATGCCGCTCTCGCCGGCGGCGTAGAGGGCCTCCATGATGTCGATGGCGCGCGAGAGTCTCTGCTCGCTGGTGAGTTTACGCACGGGCATGCTCGTGCACCGTCCTTTCAATGAGGCGGTTCCACGCCTGCTTGAGCGATTTGGGGGCCACGGGCCTCATGCCGTCCACGGCGTGGGCCATGCAAAATGAGGCGGCGGCTTCAAGGTCACGCACGTCAACGGTCCAGGTCCATCCCGCATCGGTGTGTGCGAGCTCACCTCGCCCGCGCGTGAGGCCGTTGATCATATCGATCTGCGTCTGAGGGGCGAACGAGAACGTGGCTGCAACGGGCGGTCGGTCGGCAAAATCGAATTCAAAGAACAGATAGTCGTTGAGATTGAAGTCCGCAGGGATGGCGTAGGCCTTCGAAGGACGCCAAGCGCGAACGATACGGTCGCAGCGGAATGTCCTGATGCCGTCGGTGACATTGTCGAGGCCGCAGAAGTACGCCACGCCCTCGCGTTCGAACATGCCGTAGACGCAGACGGTACGTTCTTTCTGCTCGCCGCGTCCGTTCTGATATAAAAATCGCAGCGCGCATCGCTCGGCAAAGGCGCTCCATACCGCATCGACGGTGGGAGAGCGGCGGATTGGTGCTTCGTCCACCGTCGTCCTACCGGTGAGATAGGCAATCTTGGAGCGAATATCGGCAAGCGGTGCGGCAAAAGTGGATGAGCCGGCCGCTAGTGTCTGGTCGATGGCGTTGAGCAGGATATCGGCGTCGTCTGCGGTGATGAGGCCGCCTGCTGCAAAGGTGTGCTCGCGGTCGATTGTCCACGAGCTTTCCTCGGTCTCCTGCGCACCGGCGGGGCGAACCTCCTTGATTAAGATGCCACGCTCGAGCAGTTTGTCACGATCGCGCCGAAACTTGCGCTTATCCGAGTCGATGTTGCCGGAGCCATATCCCAGGTCGGAATCCAAGACGATCTGCTCGGTCGTCAGCGGTTCGGGGGAGCTGTTGAGCACAAAGAAAAGATTGAGGATGCGCTGAGCCGTTTTATCGAAACTGGGCTCCGAATTCCCCTTTTTAATTGTCGCGGTCGTGTCGCTTGCCGTCATAGAGTCCTCGCATGAGAAGGTGGTTTGCTGCCATGATTTTAGTCCGATATGGAGATTAGGCTATATCCTTGTCCGCTCGGGGCGTTAAGATGGCCCGAATTCGGTCGTTTGCGCTCGCTCGGGGTATACTTTCGACTATATACGGTTCTAATGTGCATGCATTGGGCCTATTTGTCGGATTATGGATGTGGAGCGCACATGGCGAACACCCAGAACTATATTAACCACCTGCTGCAGAACACCGGCATTACGCCGGCATGCAGCGAAGAAGAGCGCTTGGCGGCCGAGGATATCGCTCAGATCTTCCGCAACCACGGCTTTGATCCCGAGGTTCAGGAGTTCAATGCCCCGGCGCCCAGTAGGTTGGCATTTGCCGTTACCGGTATTCTTGCGTTTGCCGGTGCCCTGCTGATGGGTATCGGTGGCGGTATCGGCTTGGTCGGCACCTTGCTGACCATTGTCGGCGCCGTTCTTTACGTGCTCGAACGCACAGGGCACCCCGTGGTTTCGCGCCTGGGCAAGACGGGCGTGAGCCAAAATGTCATCGCCTACCACAAGGCCTCGGGCCCGCTCGCGTCTCCGCGTAACCGCCCGGTGGTCGTTGTCGCACACTACGACTCTCCCCGTGCTGAGCTGCTCGCCCGCGAGCCCTATGCTTCGTATCGTGCGCTCATCGCCAAGCTGTTGCCTGTTGCCACGGTTGCCCCTGCTGCCGTTGCCATCCTGCGCATCCTGCCGCTCCCCGGCGCGCTCAAGGTTCTGCTGTGGATTGTCGCGATCCTCGCTTCCCTCGTTGCACTTGCCAACGCGGCAAACATTATCTCTAACCGCCACATTCTTCCCTATACGTCCGGCGCGGTGTGCAACAAATCTTCTGTCGCCGCTATGCTCGGCGTTATGGACAACGTTGCTCCCTTCCAGGGTGACAACGAGTTTCCCGACGATGCTCCGTTCGATACCTATTTCGGGGAGCAGAAGCGTCGTGCCGAGGAAATGGCGCGCGCAGCGGCGGAGTATGCCGCGGCCCAGCAGCAAAACGACTACGGCAACACCATCGAGTATGAAGAGCCTACCTACGCCGAGGACGAGTTCGGTCAGCCGATTGCTCCCGACGCTCAGGCCGAGCCCGAACAGGATGAGGCTTTCGACGAGCAGATCGAGGGCTTTGAGGGTGCGTCTGCCGACGAGACGCTGATTGGCGTCATCGTGCCCGAGGATCAGAATCAGGCTGTCCAGGCCGAAGAGTTCAATGACGGGGTTCCCGCTGCCGAGCCGGCGGAGGAGCCTGCCGAGCCCGAGCCCAAGCTCTATCGCAACGCCGCCGGCAACATCCGCTTTGGTTCGGATGCCATCCGTGCGCTCGGAATGCTTCCCGAGTCCTGCACGCTCGATTACGAGGAGGGCGAGGAGCCGACGTTTGAGCCCGAGCCTGCGCCCGTTGTCACTGCGGATGATGGGTCTGCCGCAGTTACCGCTGCCGTTGCCGAGCCCGAGGCAGTGTCCGCGTTCGATCCCGCGGCAGGACTGGACATTTTGGCTCCCGCCGCGCCGGCGCAAGACGTTGCGGACGAGTCTGACGACGATTACGTTGAACAGCCGAGGCGCGTGTCTTACGAGAGCGATACTGATTTCTCGGCCGAGATTCCCGCGGCAACGCCCCATGCCGATATTGCATCCGCGTTCTCTTCGGTTGGCGCCAGCGCTTCCAACTTCTTTAAGGGTGCGCTTGCAAAGGGCAAGAAATTTGTCAACGATTTCGAGGAGAAGCGCGCTGCCGCACGCGAGGCTGCCGAGCAGGAGGCTATCGCTCAGCAGCAGGCAGCCGAGGCGGCACGTGAGCTCGCGGCGCAAGAGTTCGAGCAGAACGAGGCTATGCAGTCCGCGCCCGTCGAAGCCGCCGAAGCTACAACGTCCTTTGAGTCCCAGCAACCGGCGTCCGCGGATGTTGTTGAAGCGACGACGTCTTTCGAGGCTCAGCAGCACGTCGATAGCACCATGTCGTTTGATGCCGCGCAGTTCGATTCCACGATAACGTTTGAAAAACAGGGCACCGCGATTGCCGAGCCCCTTCCTGTTTCCGATGAGCAGGGCGACGCGGCAGACGATGACGAGCCTGTTGATGCTGCCGAAATCCAAGATGCCGCCGAGGACGAGCCCGTCGAGGCCAACTCTGACGAAGAGCAATACGCGGCAGCCGAGCAAGATGATTCGACCGAGGTCGAGCAGGAGGAAGTGCCTGCGGTTTCCGAGACTCCCGAGACGGATGAGTCGAGGCCTTATTCCACGCAGATTTTCACCATGCCGACCCCGAGTGGTTCCGGTGCCACGGTTGCCAATGTCGCTCCCACCCAGGACGAAACGGTCGATTCCCTTATGGCCCAGATTTCCTCCCAGGCATCGCCGCGCCCGCAGATGAATGTTCCCGATCCGGCGTCGGCACCGTCGCCTGCACCTTCCTCGTCTCCGCTGGCTTCGGTCCCCGATCCGTCGCTGCCGTCTATGAAGCAGGCAAACGTTGCGTCTCGCACGTCGCTGTTCGACCTTCCCGATCCCTCCGCACAGGTCAACGACCCCTTTGCTACCGCCCAAGGCCCCGAACCCACATCGGCACCCGTTGCGCCTCCTATGCCCGTTGCGTCGGGCGCACAGCCGATCGAGACCATTTCGGCTCCCGCCCCGGCGGCACCCAAGTCTCGTAAGCGCGGCCTGGGTGGTCTGTTCGGCCGTAAAAAGAAAAACGAGCAGGACAGCATGAGTGACTGGCTGGGCGTCGAAGACGATTACGATGCCAAGAAGTCCGGTCGCGGTATCGGTTCGTGGGATAACTTCGAGGACGATAACGATGGCTGGAAGGGTGGCGCTACGTCTTCCGATGGCGCTTCTTCCGAAGATATGCTCTCGGCTGTCGCCTCTATGGGCGATGATGAGCTGCTCGGTCACGATATCTGGTTTGTGGCAACGGGCGCCTCGGATTGTGATGGCGCTGGCATGAAGGCCTTCTTGGCTTCGCATCGCGATAAGCTCCGCGGCGTATTCTTTATCAATCTTGAATCCGTCGGCGCCGGTAGGCTTTCGGTGGTGACGGTCGAGGGCGAACAACAACTGCTCAAGGGCGATCGCCGCATCATGAACCTGGTCAGCAAGGTCTGCAAGTCGTTCCATGTCGATTGTGGCGCGCTCGAGATGCCCTATGCCAAGACCGATGCCTATGCTGCGCTCGAGGCGAGCCGCCGAGCCCTTACCATCGCCGGCGTGGACGGCACGCGTCTGGCTTGCGCTCGTACCGAGGACGACCTGCCCCACAATGTCAACCCGACGAACATTGCTACGGTATCCGAGGTCGTGACCGAGGTTATCCGCCGTTCGTAGACGGAGCTCTAAGGAGTCAACGTGTTTTCGTATATTAAGCGCCATTGGCCTGTCTACGTGATTTTGACATTGATTGCCATTGCGTTAGGATTTGGGGCTGCCTACATCGTGGGTGCAAAGGGCTCGACCCCCGCCTCCGCAATCAGCGAAGAGGTGGAGCAAGAACAGAGTACGGGTGCCGATGGGATTCCTGAGTCCGAGCAGGCAATCGTTGATGGTGGATCTTCGTCTGCAGAGTAGATGCGGCGATTTAAATGATTGAAAGCGGGCGAGCCAGGGGACTGGCTCGCCCGCTTTTTCATCGCGCTAGCGCTTCTTTGGGATCGACCTAAGGCGAGCGAACCATAGGGCTGCGGCACCCGAGGTCAGGAGCGCGGTGATGCAAGCGGCGATGGGAACTGATCCTGTTGCCGGTAGGTCCTGCGGTAGGGTACAGCGTTGAATGACGCTGTCCTCGTCATGTGACTCAAGTTTATCGCCGCCACCGTTGCGGCAAAGATCGACGCGCGCGCTGTTGGTGAGTGCGGTTTGGGGCGTATAAGCCGACGTTGCCTGCATGTGTACGACTGCGCCCCGAGCGTCTGTGCCAAGGATTGCTTTGGCATCGTCAAGGTCGTCGTGCTCATCTTTGAGATCATCGCGGGTCCAAGAATCCGCATCGCTTCGAGTCGTAAAGTCGGTGGCTACCGCACCGTATTCAATTCGAATGCCTGTTACGACGGTATTGGATGCAAGGTCGAGCTCTTCCGCCTCGAGTGTGGTGGATTCCGTGGTCGAGACATCCGCCTTCCAGAGGCGCCAGCCGTCGTAATCGACGAGGCGGCAGTCCTCACCAAGGCTCTCTTTTACTTCGTCGGACTCAAGCCAAGGATTTTCGTGTCCATCGTCAAGTGTCGCGTTCGCCGGCTCATCGACGTCTGTCGAGTCCAACGGCGTCGTGCGATACCACACGTTGCACAGACCGTTGAGGTCGCCGATGGCGACGGGGGTTTCGATTGAGATGAATCTCGCCGTGCCGTCTTTGGCGCACTCAAGATCATCGGTAATCGTAAACTCATCAACCCAAGTAGCGGAATCGTTTCGAGCGTCGATGGTATAGGAGAAAAGTCCATCCGTATTAGTTTGCGTCGCGGCGCGATTTTTACCATCGCCGTTAGCCAACAGGCCCTTTTCGATAGGTTGGACAAGTTCCTGACGCTTGTCGACCTGCCCCTTGATTTCGATGGGCGCATCCTTCATCGCGACGGATTGGACTTCTCCCGTATCCTTTATTTCAAACGTTATCTCCTCGGCAAGGTCATAGGTCCGCGGAGACATCATTTCGCGCAACGAGTAGGTGCCGGGCGCAAGATGTTCGACGCGGTGTGGCTTGTCGGATGAGGTCCAGGAGTCTATTTCGGTTTTATCGGGACCATATAAGGTGAGCTGTGCGCCTTCCACTTCCTGCTCACCGCTTGCATCGACCTTGGAGATATCAACCTTGGTGTAATCGTCGGATACGTTAAGCCGTGCTTCTACAACGGGTGTTTTCTGGTCGGCATAAGTAAGGTCGACAATATGGGTTGTCTGATCGAGCAAGAAGCCTGCCGGCGCTTGAGTCTCGACAACCTCGTAGCGTGCGGTGTCAGATCCCAGTGGGAGGTTGTCCGCGCGTGCTTCTCCAGTTTCATCCGTCGTGACGGTCGCGACAGTCTCACCGTCGAGCGCGGCAATGCTACCGTCGGGGCGCACGATATCACCCGAGGCACGGATCTCAAAGACGGCGCCCGCGAGGCTGCTCCCGTCTATGGCATCGGTTTTAACGATTCTGATGTTTCCGGTCGCGGCGTGGTCATAATACGAGGCGATTGCAACGGGCGTTAGGTTCATGTCGGTGGGTATGTTTACCTCGATCTCTTCGCCGACAAGATAGGGCTCTTTGGCCGAGGTTTCGCGTACATAATAGGTGCCCGGCACGAGCGATTCGGGCAGTGTGACGGTCCCGGTCGCGTCAGTCGTAAAGGTGTCCATTACGTTATGTGCTGGATACCAGCAAGTTTGTGAGACAGGTTCGTGATTGCTGTCGAGGAGTTGGAAGGTGAATCCGGCTAGGGGAACAGAAGCGCCTGTTTGGGCATCGCGTTTTACAATCTGGAGATGCGTCGACAGAGCGTGGTTGTCTACGATATATTGAAGCTCGGCGCCGTCGGAAATCTGATTGGCCCCGACGGTCCATTCCCCTGCACGTTTAAAACCCTCGGGGACGGTTTCCGGAACCTCGCGAACCGTGTAGCCGGCACGGTCGTATGGGACGGCTCCGTGGACACCGGCGGGTCGCTTGCCTGTGCCGAACCATGCTTCGGGCTGATCTTTGGTGGAGGCAAAGCCATAGATGTTTGTGGTCAGTGTGCCAACAACCTGCTGAGAGCTGTTGCTGACAACCTCAAAGACAACACCACCCGCCGGCTGCTCCAGGCCGGATTGGTCGCTATTGCCGTAATCCTTGAATTTGGAAATCTCAAGGTTAAACGCAATGGGGATATCGGAAACGCGAGATTCGATCTCGACCACGCCTGAATCGCCGAGTTGGTCGGCTCCAACGGTATAGGTCCAGCTGTCGTTGGATGGCAGGTAGCCCTCGGGGGCTTTTGATTCGTAGATGGTAAAGGTTCCTAAGGGGACATCGGCGAGGGTGGCCCGACCGCTTTCGTCGGTCGTGAGGATTTGTGCCCATCCAGGGGTTGATTGCGACACACACGTGAACTTTGCTCCTGCGAGCGAAGCTCCAACTTGGGGGCCTGCATTCGTCGCGGCATCGAGCTTTGCGATGCGCAAGGTAATGGTGCCGGGCTGTTCATCAATGGCGACCTGTCCACCGTCATTCCCCGTGGTAAAGGCGATGCGATCACGACGGGGGACATAGCCGGCCGGCGCCTTCGTTTCAACTAGGTAGTATGCCGTGTTGGGCAGAAGTGTTGCTTGCGCCCGACCGTTGCTGTCCATCTTGATGGTGCCGACACGCGCGCCGCTGGCGCTCTCAAAAATATCGAATGTTGCCCCGGTAAACTGATAGGTATTGTTTCCGCTGGTAATGGCGGCGTTTGCAGACTGTTTTTTGAAGGAAACAGAGACCGCCGGCAGTACATAGAGCATGTCTTGACGTTTGCTGCCGCCCGATACGGCTCCTAGATAGCGTCGCGCGCGGTGCGGAGCGGCTTTGATGCTTCCTGATTTTGCGCTGTCGTGGAGCCACCGCGCCGCCGCCACGACTTCATTGTCAGTGGTAAAGTGCCCACTCTTGGTTTTGCCCTGAGCGGTCGTGTAAGAGTAAGTACCGTCGACATGGGTAGTGCCGTTGAGCATCCATACGGCAAGCTGGGTTGCGGCGCGGGCGCGATCGGGTGAAAGATGGTAACCGCCAAACGACGTGGCAGTAGGATATCCGTGACAAACGATTGCCGCGAACTCGTCGTCGAGCCACACCCAGCCTTGATCAAAGTTGAGCCATGGGCCGCCCGGCTTGGTGGGGCCGGGGCGCTCCTGGTTCATGCAGTAGGCAATCGAGGCGTCTTGAGCTTCATACTTGCCGATGAAGAAGGGCCCGCAATCATCGCTAATAGTGCGGAAGCCGAGCTGATCGTAGCCATCGACGGCAAATGCGGCTCCCGGTGTCAGGCAGCCGAAAACCAGGAAGAGGAGCAGGAGCAGCGGACCTGTTGCGATTGCGCTGTGGACAGAGTGCGTGGGTGCGTTGGACATGGCTGCTCCTTATCCCTCTTGCGCCGCATGGGGAGGTTGCGACGCGTAGGATGAGGCTACCCCCGAGGTTCATGCGGGTAAGTACCGGAGCCTGACCAAAAGCTTGCCCAATTCCTGACAAATCGAGCTCAAATACAACAATCAGATAAAAGTGCAGGTAGAAGATGGTAAGAAAAGAAAGACAAAGGTCCTCATCTCCACAATTGGCGCGGTTTTCAAATGATTCTCCACAGCTAAAACAAGCATCGACACCCTTGTATCGAACAAGACAACCGCGTTATACTATCCCCCACATATGCGGGCATCGCCAAGTGGTAAGGCATCAGCTTCCCAAGCTGACACTCGCGGGTTCGAGTCCCGTTGCCCGCTCCAGTAAAAAGCACAAGCACGGCAGCGTTACGTTGCCGTGCTTTTTACTACCAAGCGCCGGGACTCGAACCCGCCAGGGTGCGAGCGTTAAGCAAACGCGAAGCGTTTGTAGCGAGCAGGCGAAGGCGCCGACGGGCGCCTGAAGCCGGTGCGTATTTGCGAAGCAAATACGCGGATGTCCCGTTGCCCGCTCCATCGAGTACGGGGGACCTCGGGAACGTCGGGTCCAACCCGCTGTGCCCGTGCGTGTGCGCGGACCGGGTCTGCCGACCGCAGCCGGTGCGGATTTGCGAAGCAAATACGCGGACGTCCCGTTGCTCGCTCCAATTCCAAAATGTTAGGTTAATGCCTGCTGCCCATACTTGCACCTGCGCACGGTACAATGGATGGGTTACGACCAACGTGCCAATAACCAAAAAGGAGCCGCTATGATCGATCGCTATACCCGCCCGGAGATGGGACACATCTTCTCCCTCGAGAACAAGTACGCCATTTGGCAGGAGATCGAGGTTCTGGCCTGCGAGGCCCAGGCGGAGCTCGGCAAGATCGGTATTTCCAAAGATGAGGCCCAGTGGATCCGCGACCATGCCAACTTTGAGAAGGCGAAGGTCGATGAGATCGAGGAAGTCACGCGCCACGACGTCATTGCCTTCCTGACCAACATGAAGGAATACATCGATGCCGATGTTCCCGAGGACGACCCCAAGCCCAGCCGCTGGGTTCACTATGGCATGACCAGCTCGGATCTGGGCGACACGGCCCTGTGCTACCAGCTCACCCAGGCCTGCGACCTGATCATCGAGGACGTCAAGAAGCTCGGCGAGATTTGCAAGCGTCGCGCCTTTGAGGAGCGCAACACGCTCTGTGCCGGCCGCACTCATGGCATCCACGCCGAGCCGATGACCTTCGGCATGAAGTTTGGCTCTTGGGCCTGGGAGCTCAAGCGCGATCTGGATCGTCTTGAGGACGCCCGCAAGAATGTTGCCTTTGGTGCCATCTCGGGCGCTGTCGGCACGTACAGCTCCATCGAGCCGTTCGTCGAGGAGTATGTCTGCGAGCACCTGGGCCTGGTTCACGACCCGCTGTCCACGCAGGTTATCAGCCGCGACCATCACGCCTATCTCGCCGGCGTTCTCGCCACCACCGCAGCCACCTGCGAGCGCATCGCTACCGAGGTCCGCAATCTGCAGAAGACTGATACGCTCGAGGCCGAGGAGCCGTTCCGTAAGGGCCAAAAGGGCAGCTCAGCCATGCCGCACAAGCGCAACCCCATCACCATGGAGAAAGTCTGCGGTCTGTCGCGCGTCGTGAAGTCCAACGCCCAGGTTGCCTTCGATAACGTCGCCCTGTGGCACGAGCGTGACATTTCGCACTCCTCTGCCGAGCGCGTCGCCCAGGCCGATAGCTTCATCGCCCTCGACCACATGTTCCAGTGCCTCATCCGCGTTATCGACGGCCTGCAGCTGTACCCTGCCCGCATGATGGCCAACCTCAATAAGACCCGCGGCCTCATCTTCTCCTCCAAGGTGCTGCTCGCCCTCGTCGACACGGGCATCACCCGCGAGGACGCGTACGCCATTGTGCAGGAGAACGCCATGGCAACTTGGCACGAGGTACAGGATTGTGTCTCCGGCCCCACCTTTAAGGAGCGTCTCGAGGCCGACCCGCGCTGCACCGTCAGTCAGGAGAAGCTCGACGAGATCTTTGATCCGTGGGACTTCCTCACCCGTATCGACACGGTCTTTGATCGTCTGGAGCAGCTGAGCTTCGAGTAGGTTCGGGCATAACGTTAGCTTTTTAGGGCGCTTTGCTGGTAATGTGTGTTGCCGGCAAAGCGCCTCGTTGCATTTAGGGAAAGACGGGGATAATAGTCGTCTCGAATAACATTCTGAGAGGGGATCGCATGATTTCGTTTGATTACAAGCCTCAGGGCGTGTGTGCTCGCAATATTCACCTTGATCTTTCCGATGACGGCAACAAGGTGATGGGCGTTGAGTTTACCGGCGGCTGCGACGGCAATCTCAAGGCTATCTCCAAGCTGGTCGAGGGCGCTCCTGCCGATCGCGTAATCGAGGTTCTCGCCGGTAATACCTGCGGTATGAAAAAGACCTCCTGCGCCGACCAGCTTACACGCGCTATCGAGGCCGCTCGCACCGAGATCGCCTAATGGGTATCGCCGATCACATCAAGAACGGAATATCGCGTCGCGGCTTTGTACTCGGTGGGGCTGCCGCGGGCGCTGCCACGGTGCTTGCCGGATGCTCGAAAAAAACGGGCACCAGCGATGATGCCGCCGGCGAGCCGCAGGTTATCAAGGACGATTCCAAGATCATCTCGATTACGGATGAGTACGAGGCAGTCGACATCGATCTTGAGCCGGCGGCGTCGTGGACGCTGCCTCTGGGTACGCTGCTGTACTACTGCGACGGCGATTACGCCGCGGCGATGATGGCGCCCGCATCGGCGCTGCACGCCAACACACTCGGTGTGCTCAACCTGGGTGATGGCTCGCTTACCACATTAATCGAGGATCCTATCGAGGGCACGGGATATGCATTCTACGATGTCCGTGCCGGCGACGGCGTATTCGCGTGGGTTGAGATGAACTTTGCCAATTCATCGTGGAAGCTCTACGCTCAAAATCTGTCGGGCGCTTCGCTCTCTGGCGACGTGGTTGAGCTCGATCGAGGTGGCAAGGACTATGATCCGCCCCTGTTTACGGCGTTCGGGTCATCGGTCATCTGGTATAAAATGCCTTCGGCAGGCGGCAATAAAACGAGTAGTGATTCGTTTTGCTATCGTCGCTCGCTTGATGAATCCAAGGCCGAGGTAATTTGGAAATCGACGGGCCGCTTTGCATCGGCCCCGCGCGCGAGCGACGGCATTTTGACCATCTCGCCGCGTGTCCGCAACGACGAGGGCGTCTACTACGGCATAACGGCAATCGATCTGACCGACGGCAACAACACCAAGCGTGCCCAGTTGGTCCTCCCTTCGTCAGTTTCGCCTTTCGAGGCTGTATATATGGGCGATACCTTCGTGTTTTCTATCGAGGCGGCCTATAGTGGCGTGGGCAGCCTGGGCAATATGGGCACGTATATCGGTAATGAGGGAGGGCCGTACCTCTTCCTGTCACGCGAGCCGCTCGCATGTGCGGTTGGCAAGAAGAATAAATACCTTGTTAAGGTACAGGCGTCGCATTTCCTGATCGACACCTCTGCCAAGACCTATGCCTCGCTGCTGTCGCCCGACCGCGCTTTGGAGTATGGCGATTATCCAGCTACGGCGGGAAAATCGGACTCATTCCTTACGTACGCCACGGTGCGCAACAGCCAGGGTATACCAGAGACGGTCACTGCACGCCTATTCTCTCTTTAAGCTTAGAGGGGTTAAAAAGGCGCCAACAGGGGAATAAACGCGTTGTAATTGTGAGTACCGCCCGCCGAGCTGCCGCGTCATAGCGGCATCTGGCGGGCTCAGGTGCGTTAAAATGGGCTTGTTCTTAGCTAATTGAGACAGGGGGGGCCGTGTTATGGCTTCAGATGCAAAAAAGATTCTGCTGGTCGAGGATGAGAAGGCAATCCGTGACGCCGTCGCTGCCTATCTCGAGCGCGAAGGCTACTGGGTTGTGGGCGTCGGCGATGGCCAGTCCGCGATCGAGGAGTTCGAGAAGCATCAGTTCGACCTGGTCGTGCTCGACCTTATGCTCCCCAAGATCCCCGGCGAGCGCGTTTGCCGCACCATTCGCGATACCTCGGATGTCCCCATCATCATGCTGACGGCTAAGGGCGAGATCGAGGACCGTATTATCGGTCTTGAGCTCGGCGCCGACGACTATCTGATTAAGCCGTTCTCGCCGCGCGAGCTCGTCGCCCGCGTTCGCGCTCTGTTCCGCCGTGCCCATCAGGCCGACGAGCCCGCCGTCGAGGTACTCGACTTCGGCGATCTGGTCATCGATATCTCGGGCCACAAGATCTTGGTCGAGGGCAAGGAAGTCGATCTGACGGCTTCCGAGTTCAAGCTGCTCACCACGCTTGCCCGCCATCCCGGCCGTGTGTATAACCGCATGGAGCTGGTCGAGAAAGTACTCGGGTATGACTTTGAGGGCTATGAGCGCACCATCGATAGCCACGTGAAGAATCTTCGCGCCAAGCTGGGCGATGATCCCAAGAAGCCCAAGTGGCTCTACACCGTCCATGGTGTCGGCTATCGCTTCGAGGCTCCGGCCAAGACCGATAAGTCGGACGAGAAATAGGGAAATCACATATGACACCTGCGCGCTTTGAAATCGGACAAAAGCACAAGCAGGAGAGCGAGGCGGGTTCCAAGGCTAGTTGGAACACGCCTCGTTCCGATTCACGGCCAACGATGAGCTATCCCTCGCGCATGGCACTTGCTTTTGCTCTGACATCGCTCATGACGGTATTGGTGCTGGTGGGCGTTGTCTCTGTTGTGTGGGGCACGGTCTTTTCGGATTACACACGCTCCAATATCGTCGAAATCGCAAATTCCGCTGCCGAGAAGTTGGCGACCTCATATGAGGAAAACGGCTCTTGGACCGCGGGAGAACTGCGCACGGTCGCAGCGTCGAGTTTGGTTTCCGACGATCTGGGCATGCAGGTCGTCAATAAAAAGGGTGTGATCGTTTATGACGATTCCTGGCCCTCGGCAAGCGCCACCGCCGATGTACGCGAAAACCAGGCTACGACCGACGACACGAGCGGCAAGAGGGCATCGCATAGCCCGGTCTCGTCTGCTCCAACCGACTCCGATAGCGTTGCTAACGTCGAGATTGTAACGTCTTCCGGCGAGCATGTCGGACAGGTAAAGCTGTGGGCCATCGGCTCCGACGCTCTGCTCACCAAGGCGGACTCTGCGTTTAGGGAGAAGACCTTTAACGCCATGGCCCTCGCCGCGGTTGTTGCAATCTGCATTTCGGTCGTTATCGGATCGCTCGTGTCGCGCATGCTCACCAAACCGATTCATCGCATCACCAGTGCCGCAAAGCAAATCCGTGACGGCGACCTGTCGGCTCGCACGGGGCTGCGCGGTGATGACGAGATCGATCAGCTGGGTGAGACCTTCGATGAGATGGCCACCTCGCTCGAGAAGGATATGAAACACGAGAAGCGCCTGACCTCAGACGTTGCACACGAGCTTCGCACGCCGCTTATGGCCATGCTCGCAACGGTCGAGGCCATGCAGGATGGCGTGTATCCCACCGACGATGAGCATTTGGAGACCGTTGCTTCCGAGACGCGTCGCCTGGCTCGTCTGGTGCAGCAGATGCTCGACCTATCGCGTATGGAAAACAGCACGGCTCCGCTCAATCTAGAACCGGTGGACATGGTTCCGTTCGTGCGATCGATTGTGAACGGCCAGGAGCGTCTGTTTGCCGACCGTGACCTTCGTCTTCGCTTTGCAGATGAAACCCAAGGGCACGACGATGTCGTCGAGGCCGATCCCGACATGATCACGCAATGTGTTATCAACCTCATGAGCAACGCCATGCGCTACACCCCCGAGGGCGGTTGGGTCGTGGTGTCGGTGCTCAGTGACCGCAGGCATGTCAGCATTGCCGTTTCTGATACCGGCATCGGTATTGCCAAGGACGATCTGTCGCGCATTTTCGGGCGGTTTTGGCGCGCCGATGCCAGCCGCGCCCGCGAAGCTGGCGGCCTGGGCGTCGGCCTCGCCGTGACCAAGCAGATCGTCGAGCGTCACCATGGCTACATATCCGTGGAGTCGGAGCTTGGAAAGGGTACGACTTTTACAATTCATCTGCCCCGCGAGCACACGGCGGACGCGGCATCTACTACAATGGAGCACTAGCTTTTCGCTATTCGGTGAAGGAGGGGCCGCGTCCCTGCCGCTCCGAGTTTGCGAAAACATGCGGGAAAGAACCCGCATTTCTGTCGTATTTAGGTAAGGAGTGACTCACGTGACAACGATGGAGCGTCGTCCGGATTCCCGTGGCAAGGTTCGTGATATTTACGATGCCGGTGAAAACCTGCTGATGGTCGCCACCGACCGCATTTCTGCGTTCGACTTCATTCTTCCCGACGAGATTCCGTTTAAGGGAGAGGTGCTCAATCGCATCTCGGCATTCTGGTTCGATAAGTTTGCCGACATCGTTCCCAACCATCTCGTTTCCATCGACCCGGCGGATTTCCCCGAGGAGTTTGCTGAGTATCGTGACTACCTCGCTGGCCGCGCCATGCTGGTTAAGAAGGCCCAGACGATTCCTATCGAGTGCATCGTCCGCGGCTATCTGACCGGTTCGGGCAAGAAGACCTACGACGAGAACGGCACCGTCTGCGGCATCCAGCTGCCTGAGGGCCTGACCGAGGCTTCCAAGCTTCCCGAGCCGTTGTTCACGCCGTCCACGAAGGCCGAGATCGGTGACCACGACGAGAACATCTCGTTCGAGCGTTGCTGCGAGATCGTGGGCGAGGACATCGCCACGCAGATTCGTGACCTTTCCCTCAAGATCTACAAGGCCGCTGCCGAGTACGCCGCGACCCGTGGCATCATCATTGCCGACACCAAGTTCGAGTTTGGTGTCATCGATGGCAAGGTCACGCTGATCGACGAGTGCCTCACGCCCGACTCCAGCCGTTTCTGGCCTGCTGCCAGCTACGAGGAGGGCAAGATCCAGCCTAGCTACGACAAGCAATTCGTCCGCAATTGGCTCAAGGCCAACTGGGATATGACGGGGGAGACCCCGCACCTGCCCGCCGAGGTCATCGATGGCACGTCCGAGCGCTATCGCGAGGCCTTCCAGATCATCACGGGCTCCCAGTTCACAAGCATGAAGGAGAACGCATAAGTGAGTACCCGTAGCGCCACGAACAAGCGCACGCAATCCCACGAAGTTACCGGGGTTGCGCGCAAGTCTGCCGCATCTGCTAAGCCCGCCCGCCAAGCAGCGAGCTCCGTTCGCGTCGTGCCGGCTTCGTCTAAGGCACGCCGCAAAGAGCTCGAGAAGGGCGAGAACCTCGAGGGCCTCTCTAAAGAGGAGAAGCGCGCCCGCAAGGCTAAGCAGCGCGCCAAGGAGGACCGCATCTATACGGTGTCGAATATCCTCCTCAAGCAGGACGAGGACTACACCAAGCGCCGTCGCATCTGGTGGATTGTGCTCGCCATTGGCATGGTGCTCGTCGTGGCAATTTGGGCCTCGCTGTACTTCGCTCCCGCTGGCATGGTGTCCAGCCCTGTCCAGATGGTCGGCATCGTTTTGTCCTATGTCATCATCCTAGGTGACTTTATCTACGACTTCGCTCGTATTCGTCCCTTGCGCAACATGTACCGCGCGCAGGCCGAGGGCATGTCCGAGAACAAGCTCAACGCTCTTATCGAGCGCGCAGCTGCCGAGGAGGACAAGAAGGACTCCAAGAAGAAGTAGCGTTTGCATACATACTTATCGCTAAGATATAAGGCGCGTCGTTTTTGCGGCGCGCCTTTTTACTGTTCTATAGATAGATGGAGTGGCACATGATTCGAGCTGCCCTGACGGTCGAAGAGGCCCTGGAGGGTATGAAGTCCCTGGAGCCCAAGATTAAAAACTATGCGCGCCTGGTTGTCCGCAAGGGCGTAAACGTTAAGCCCGGCCAGGAAGTCGTCGTTCAGTCTCCGGTTGAGTGCGCGCCGTTTGCGCGCGTGGTGGTCGCGGAGGCCTATGCCGCCGGCGCCGGCCACGTGACGGTCATCTGGGCCGATGATGCCGTGACGAGGCTCACGTACGAGCATGTCGAGAAAAGCTATTTTGAGCAGACGCCCGAGTGGAAGCGCCTGCAGCTGGATTCCCTGGCCCAGGACGGTGCCTGCTTTATCTTTATCGAGGGTGCGGACCCCGCCGCCCTTAAGGGCATCGATCCCGCTAAGCCCGCTGCAGCTTCTAAGGCAAAGAACACGCAGTGCAAAGTTTTCCGCCGTGGACTGGATTACAACATCAATCCGTGGTGCATCGCCGGCGCTCCGGTCGTGGCTTGGGCGCGCGAGGTGTTCCCGGGAGACGCCGATGAGGTTGCAATCTATAAGCTGTGGAATGCGATTCTGCACACCGCTCGCGCCGATGGGCAGGACCCAGAGAGCGACTGGGAGCTCCATGACGCCGCATTCGAAAAGAACCTGCGTTTCCTGAACGACAATCGTTTCGACTGCCTGCATTACACCGCGGCAAATGGAACCGATCTGATGATTGGCATGACGAAGGGTCACGAGTGGGCCGGCGGCAAGGGCAAGACGCCCGATGGGCACCCCTTCTTCCCCAACATTCCCACCGAGGAAGTCTTCACTTCGCCCGATCGCATGCGCGCCGACGGTATCGTGTACTCGGCCATGCCGCTCATCCACCACGGCAATAAAGTCGACGATTTTTGGATTAAGTTCGAGGGCGGCCGCGTGGTGGACTACGACGCCCGCGTGGGCAAGGCAACGCTCGCAAGTATCATCGATACTGACGAGGGCGCTGCTCACCTGGGAGAGGTCGCGCTCATTTCCAAGAACACGCCGATCCGCGAAAGTGGTGTTCTGTTCTACGATACGCTCTATGACGAGAACGCCAGCTGCCATCTCGCGCTAGGTGTCGGTTTCCCCGAATGCATCGAGGGTGGGTATGACATGTCCAAGGAGGAGCTCCTGGAGCATGGCGTTAACGTCTCGAGCACGCACGTCGATTTTATGATCGGCACGGACGACATCGATATTGCGGGCATTACGCCTGATGGACGTGAAGTTGTGATTTTCCAGAACGGCCAATGGAGTTGGGAATAGTCCCAGACCGTGGTACAATGCCACCCGCGGGCCGTTAGCTCAGCTGGCAGAGCAGGGGACTTTTAATCCCAAGGTCCAGGGTTCGAACCCCTGACGGCCCACCATGGAATAGAAAGCGATCAACTCCGGTTGGTCGCTTTTTTTGCCGGTGCACGGGTTCGAACCCGTCGGGGCGCGGAGCTGAGTAAACGCGTGAGCGTTTGTCAGCGCAGCGCGCAAGGCGCGAAAGCGCCGCAGCGGCCGCCTGCGAAGCAGGCTGAACCCCTGACGGCCCACCCAAAGATTGTTGAGACGGTCAACTTCGGTTGGCCGTCTTTTTTGTTGCCGGTGCACGGGTTCGAACCCGAACTTCTCTATATATAAGAACGCTTGGCGAACAAAACCCGCCTTTTACCGATGGGAAACAAATAGCTGATGCCTTTGGGGTAAAGTAGCGCTCCAGAGATGACCTATGTCTCAATACTCATAAAACAGCTGGTCATCGCCAATATCAGAAGTCAATGCTTCAGTTTTAACCTCAGTGATGCGACTGAGGGACGTATTCATTTGTGAACAAAATATGGAGTGCGCGATTCCCGCCCACGGCGCCCCTCCGGTCTGGCAATATATCTCCTTGCCGCGCGGC
>CAKWZF010000002.1:0-29704 GCA_934865005.1 uncultured bacterium
TCGGAGAGGTTGGGAACCATCGTGGAAGGCAGATCATCAGTAAAGGTATAGCTGTACTTTTCGTAAGTATTGATATTGCTGGCCACGGTACCTGCAAGCTGGTACTCAATCAGCTGGTCGGATGCAGAGTCCGCAACCCTATTGGGCGCCCCGAAAACGTCCTTGTTCCCATCTGTCACAAAACTACCGTTGTTATCGTCCTTGACTGCCTTGGTAACGTTGGGGACATCCTTCTTGGGCTCCACCTTTACATCTTCGCCACCGACGACAGCGAAGATCGGTGAGGTGTAAGCGTCTTTATTGCGATCTGCTCCAGTAGTTGCACCGACCGACTTCGTTTCAAAGAGCCAGTAGCCGGCATCGATGCCCTCAAATGTTCCCGGGGTACCACTCTTCGCATCTGTCCACGTCTGGCCTTCAAGCGACTTAGCAATCATGTCGAGCACACTTCCGGCATTGACGTTATTGCCCACAACTTCAGAACTGTGGTTATTGATGAAGTTGACCCATGCCTGAGCGGAATTATCGTTAGGCAAATCACTAGGTTTAGAGCCATTATCAACATTATCAAACGCCGTAGTCACTGCAGACTTCACGGAATTATTTGCCCAATCAATATCGGAAAGGGTCTTATCGCCAGTGGAATCCCAGACTCCCTCGCTCTTCTGGTCCTGCGCAACCTTAGCCTTGAAAATCTGGATACCCTTAAAGGTCGTATCCTTGTAGGTCTCCTCATTAATCGTCACGTTGCCACTCGTCGTAGCCACCGGCGTACCCGCCGCAAACGCCATCGTGACCGGGGCCATGACGCCGCCAAAGCTCAACGCCGCCGTGAGGCCGGCGGTTACTGCCAGGCGTGCGATGTTCTTGCTCATGCTCATCTTCTTTTCCTCCGTTTTCCGGTTGGTTCTCATTCGATCGGTCATCATCTGTCTGTGTCTTAGCATCTGCTTCGCTACGTCTCGCCCCGCTCTCTGTGGGGCTGCCAGCTACTCTTTATGGCTGCCACCTCCCCGCTTGACCAGGAGCGCGACCACGATGAGCGCGGCTCCGGCGACCGCTGCGGCGGCCGCGGCGCACATTGCCATATCGCCAGTCGAGGGCATAAAGCCTCCGATGGTAATGCTAGGGGGTGTGCCGGTGGGCGTGTTGATGAGCGACGCTTCCAGGCTGCCCGTCGACCCGTCCGCGCTGTCGGTGCGCAGGGGCGACTCGGCCGTGATGGTGAGTTTGGGCTTGGCGGCGGCCACCTGGTCGACGTCCAGGCCCTCGGCCTTGACCGTTACGGAGCGCGCGCCCTCAAAGGCGGTGTAGCCCTTGGGCGCCTTGAGCTCGCGGACCTCCAGCTTGCCCGAGTCCACGCCCGAAACGGTCACGCGGCCGTCCTCGCCCGTGGTGACGGTGGCCTTGCCCTCCGCATCCCACGTGCCGTCGGCCGCCAGCGCGCGACCGCGGTCGTCGGCGATGCTCAGGACCGCCCCGGCAAGCGGCTTGTCGCCGTCGCTGCCGCGCTTGGTGAGCGCGAGATCCCAGGTGTAGGCGCACGCATCGTCGCTCGGTGTGCGGGTAAAGCCGGCATCGCCGGACTGGTCGGCAAAGGGAGAGCGCGGGTAGCGCAGGTAGACCTCGTTGGGGTTGCCCTTCGCGATGCCGTGGTTACATGCGCTGTTGAGCGGCGCGTTGTACACGGCGACCACGCGGGCGCCCACGGTGAAGGCGTCGGCCCCGCCGAGCGCGGCGATCAGGTCGCCGATGCGCACGGTGAAGGTTCCGTCCGCCGCTACCTTGGTGGCGCACTGGGCCGTGATGTCGGTCCAGCCCTTCGCGGGCTCGATGCCGACGCGGCCGTCCTTACTGGTCGAAACGGCGTCGAAGCCACCGTCTGCGCCCGCCGCCACGTACACGCGCATGCTCGCGGCCACCTTGGAGGGGTCGAGCCCCGCGCTCATAGTATCGACGAACCGCACCGTATAGGTGTCGTAGGCGGTAAGACCCGCGGGGACCGTGGCCGAGAGGCGCCAGTACAGGTCGTCGGCGACCGTGGCGTCGGCGGCCTTCTGCCAGGCGGCGGTGCTGTCCTCCAGCACGTGCTTGGACACCTTGGGGGTCGCGGCTTTGGGCTTGACGGTGACGGCGCTGCCGCCGACCAGGGCCATAATCGGCGCGGTGCCGACCTCGCCTTGGGCGATGGCGTCGTCGGCGGCGACGATGAGCCAGTAGCCGCAGGGCAGCTTGGCCACCGTGCCCGCGTTAAGGGCCACGAACACGGCGTCAGAGCTCTGGAGGGAACGAGCGGGCTGTGCGCTCAGCGCGCTCGTAAGGTGGGAATCGGTGTTGAGCCACTCGGCAGCTTCCTGCGCGGTGGTCTGGGAATTGGGCATGCCCGCGTTGTGCAGCGCAGGCAGGACAGCGTCGCGCGCGGCGGCGTTTGCCCAGGCAAGGTCGGTGGCGATCTTGGCGTCGTTGTCGCCGTCGACGACGTTGGCGCTAAAGATCTGGTAGGCGTCGTAGCTGCTCGCCACGGTGCCGCTCACCGTGATGGAACCGGTCGAGGTCGGCGCGGCCTGCGCGGAAGCGGGGAACACAACCGCGCAGGTGCCGATCAGGAGGGCAAGCAGCGCAAACAAGATCGGGAAGGAGCAAACTTTCTTATTCACGACGCTCGCCTCCCTTCGCATTCGCCTTGCGACGAATGTGCATCCAGGCCGCAGCAGCGCAAAGCACCGCCGCGCCGGCAAGGTACGTCAGAGTGACGCCCGACATACCAGAAAGGGGCAAAGAGGTGGAGTAGGTGTTGGTGAAGGTGGGGTCATCGGTCTTGCTTTCCGCGCCGTTGGCGTCGACCTCGTAGTAGGCCGGCGTGCAGGTCAGATGTCCGTTGCCGTCATCCTTTGCCGTCACCACAACCTTGAAAGTCTTGGTGTCGTTGGTGTAGCCCTCGTGCTTGGTGCCATCGTCCTTGCGGGCGGGGCATTCACAGATGTAGTAGGTGAACTGCGCCTGCTGATTGCTATCGAGCTCATCAACTCCTAGTGGGCCGATTTGTACCGGATCGAACTTTACTTTCTGAGGGTTTTCCGACCCAGAAGTATATGTATATATGGGCTGAAAAGTTTTCTTCGTGTTGTCGGAATTCTCAGCATACAGCTCGAACTTGAAATTCTTCATCTCGCCGCCATCGACCTTCTTGGTCACCTGAGGTGTCCAAGAGCCGACAGTCTGGTAGGGCACGTTCGTAAACGCAGGGTTGGAGTCGTTGCCGATTGTTACGGTCGAGACAGCTCTGTCGGCCGAATCTACACTCCACTTATAGAAGTCAGCAGGTTTATCACACCATTTGAAGACCGTTTCGCCTTCCTTTTTAACGTATACTTTTGAAGTGCTCGTATTGACCGCATGGCGACGAATCTTAATTCCCAAGAGATCCGTCTCTTCAACTGGTTGATCACTAACATCTACATGTATTTTGTAAATAGACTTATCAAACTTTGTTCCTTTTTCCTCGATAGGAACTTCAACAAGGTAGAGGTCGTAATCGCCCGATTGGTAATTCGCAGCCGTATCAATGACAATCTCTCCTATCTTTTCCTCGGTATTAACGGTAAACTCAGACGTCGCCTCGCATCCGCTTGCCTGGAGCTTGCCGTTCGTATCCCAATACGGCTCCTCACCTGTACCGGCGGCTTTGCCCAACAGCTTGAACCGGTAGCCGTGGCCCGCGAGGCTTTGAGCTTTGCCGTCCTTCATGAAAACCTTGTTAGCCTTAACTTTGATTGCAGGATACACGTTCAAAGCCTCGACCTTGCCAACGACAAGATCGCCGTTGGTCATGATGCCACCACCGTGGGTGTAGGAGTAGTTGCCACTGATGATGGTCGTAGCATCTCTCTGCGCATAACTTTTAGCCGCATCGGAAGGATTAGCCGCAAGGCCAAACATCCACTTGGCCTCGGCACCGCCATTGGCATCGATGGTTATCGTCTCACCATCGCAAGTGCCCTGCCAGCCAGCCGATTCGCCGCCCAGCATCTTGCCAAGAACGACAGCGATTGTCTTATCCGCGCCATTCTTATTACGGACCAAGAAGAAATCCTTATGGCCGGATGTTTGGAAGGTAGAAGTAACGTAATTATCTTCATCGTGGTCTTCTTTTTTGCCGTCGCCGCCAGCGGAATAATGATACGTTGGTACCTTATTGCCATTTTGATCAACGGTTGTCAGCTTATTGCCGTCTTGATCAACGTTATCATCATTGCCATAGATAGCAGCGCCATTCGAGTGCGAAACGATTGTCTGGCCCGTAGGACAAGCACCGATGCCACCGCCCCAGCCGCCGGCGCGATTATTAGTGATCAGCGTCTTTACGATGTTAAGCTTGCCGCCCTTCTGAATAAAGACGCCACCGCCGCCCCAGTCGCCACCACGACCTTTGGTGCTACCCGTATTCGTCTTATTGTTCGTAATGTAAACCCTGCCAGTATCACTGGCGTTAATTGTTGCCATCGTGCCGGCGCTGTCGCCGCCCGCGACACGCAGACCGCCGCCTTCGGCGTTATCGGCAACATTGGCGGCAATCGTACCGCCAGTCATTTTAAAAGTGATTTTCTCGATCTCGCCATCGTTATCTTTATCATAAAAACCAGCGTAGACGCCACCGCCAGCCTCATAGGAATAGTTGGCCGTAACGAAGCCGCCCGTTAAGTTAAGCGTGCCATCGTGCGTACATGCAATGCCACCACCACCGAGCAGGCCATTGTTGCCAAGGTTGTCAATATCTGTGATGCGAGCATCGACTCGATTGTTGGTTATACAGGCAGAACCGCTAATGGTAACTTTTGCACCCTTGGTATAAACACCACCACCGTAGCCGCCATCGCCTGTGTTTTCACCATTATTGATAGCTTTATCATACGTTGCGTTGCCAGAGATAATTCCGCCCGCAAGGTTCAGAGTGGCTCCATTGTCAGCAAAGACGCCGCCGCCGGAAGCCGCCTTGTTTCCCGCAACTACACCGCCGCTCATTTCGAGACTGGGATTCTGGCCCGCTATGCACAGGCCACCGCCCCAGCCACCGCCGTTACCGTTGGTAACGTAACCGCCAGAAATATTGACAGCGCCCTGAGAGAAAATAACGTGACCGTCGTCGCCCAGATTGGCAGCCGTGGTAATCATGCCGCCCTCGAGATTGAGCGTGCAGCCCGCTTCGACCTCGACCACATACTTTACGGAACCGCTGTCCGATGCCGCATCGATAGCGCCAAAGCCCGTAACAACATGCTTGTACGTAGTCTCCGTAGTGCCGAGACAATCTGAATTGGGCACACTCTTGGTCTCATAGTAAGTAAGACTCTCAGGAGTGCCGCTATTGGAGCCGTTTCCCTTGCCCCACTCCATAGTCGCCAACTGGCCCGCCGACGTAGGGACCTGAGTCTGTTCGTCTATCGTTTTTTTACCCGAGTCCTCGATAGTGAGCTTGGCTCCGCTTTTGACCACAAAGAAGGAGTCTGGGGTGCGATCTTTGTAGACGCCGTGGTAGTTATAGAGCATGCATCCCGCAAGATCGATGGTGGTGTCTTTGGTGATGGCAATCTGCGTACCCGAATAGGCAGAATCCGTCAGTCGAAACTTGCCGCCATTGGTAAATTGGTTAGCAACATTACCCTTTACCTCGGTATAGCCATCGGCACTGCCGTTGGCAGGGGCGATTGCGCTTTCATCGTTAGTTTCATCATCAGAAGGCTTCGCATCCGCGGGCTGCGCAGCCCTCTCGGCTCCCGTGTCATCAGACGACGGGGGCGCCCTGAGAGCATCGTCGCCAGTCTCGTCACCCTCGGTCTCGTCACTATTCTGGTTTTCGGCATCCCCGTTGTTGGTGTTGTCTACATCAGTAGACTCACTTGAGGAACCCCCCCCCATCACAGTTTTCTCGGTAGAATCTGCCGGGGCATCGTTGGCAATGGCCTGCGAGATTGGGGGCATGACGAGCGACAGTACCAGGCTCAACACGGAGGCTCCGCACAAAACGCCTGCCAGTACACGGCGCGTCGCTTTTTTACTCTGCTTAGTTTTTTCTGAATTCGCTTTCATCGATGTCTCCTCCCCAAGAGACCGCGATCTTGCTCTTTCACTATCAAACGTATTTGCGCAATCTGTAATTGCGCACGCTTGTAGTACATATTGTAACGATTGTTTGAACATCTAAGCAAAAATATCGATAGTTTTGTAGCGAATTCTCAATTCTCTTGACATTTGCTCGGATTTACCTTCGTTTATTCGCTATGAAATATCTATTTCTACTGGTAATTAAGCTAGTTATCATTTTTTTAATAGCATTTTGTTTATTTGCACAACATTTTGCTCAAGAGCATGCGTCCTGTGAACGGTCGAAAATCGACCGTGAACGGTAGATCATTAACCGGGAGGAATAGACTACCAAGTTGATGGGAATATCTTTAACCCATCGGCAGTTGGAAGCATGATGTTCAGACAACAATATTTGAATTTTCGCACAGATTTTAGGCATCAATTCGCCCAAATCGCCTGAGGCCACCGCAAAGGAGCCTGTCCCCTTTGCGGCGGTTCTCCCCCGGCGCTATAGCAGATGTTCCTCGATAAAAATCGCGATGCCGTCTTTGTCGTTGCTGGCGGTTACAAAATCGGCGGCGACACGGGTAGCGTCGCTGCCGTTTGCCATGGCCACGCCCACGCCGGCGTCAGCCACCATGCAGGTGTCGTTGTCCGCATCGCCAAACACGCAGATGTCCTGGAGCTCCATGTCGTTGAGCTCCGCCACGCGCACAAGGCCGCGCGTCTTGGACACGCGCGGATCCATGAACTCGTAGAGCCGCTGCGTGGTTTGCAGAGCCGCCGCCTTAACAGTGTCATCGGCAAACGTCGACGCCCGCTCAATCACCCGCGGCATCACCTCGGGCGCCATGGTAAACATCACCTTGGGCTGCGGCTCGCGCAAAAACTCGGCAAAATCGACCACCTGGTAGGGCACGCCGTCGACGCGCGACAGGTGCTCGACGCACGCGTTGCTCTCGGGTACGTAGAACACGCCGTCTCGGGGGCAGACGGGCGTTGCCGGAAGGTCCGCCATGTGCTTGCAGATGCGCGCGATGGTCTCGCCCGGCAGCGGATAGCTCAGTTCGTTGATGTCGTGCGCGCGGTCGATGACCTCGGCGCCACCGCAGCCCACCATCACGTCTACCAGGCCTTCGATGCCCCAGAGCTCGTACATGGCCTCGGTCGCATGGGCGTCGCGCCCGGTGCACAGGCCAAAAAGCACGCCGCGCTCGCGCAGGGCGCGGATCGCCGCCACGGTGCGCGGGGACACCGTGTGCTGGCTCGTGAGCAGCGTGCCGTCGATATCGCAGAACACGGCTTTGATGTGGCTGAAGATGGTGTCCATGGGGGCCTTTCTGAGTTGTGCGGCGGTGTGGGGTGCATTCGTGAACGGCGTACATGGTATACCAAGGCACAGGCGCGGCCCGTCAAAGCAAAAACCACCACAAAGGTACCTGGCCCCTTTGTGGTGGCCGGACCCGAAGGGTGGCCTGGCCCGGGGCGCAAAGCATCACAACATTCGACGTTTTTCGACAAAATCGCGATTTTCATCGAATGTTGTGATGGTTTTTACTGCTTTGCGGCACGATCCAAATGCCGGCGTCCAAACAGCAGCAGTGCCGCGGGAACCGCCGTCACGACCATGCCCGCCCCTACGAGCGTCTGCTGCACGCCAAATGTCGCCGCCAGCCACGGGGCAATCGCCAGCGGCGCCACGCCGGCAAACATATTGCCAAAGCCCATGACCGAGTTCACGCGACCGAGCTGCTCGAGCGGGGCCGTCGTTTGCACGATTGTGTTGTGGAGTGGGTTGACGACGCCCCAGGCCACGCCTAGGGCAATCTGGCCGACAAGGGCTACGCCCACGTACGGCGTTCCCACGTAGAGCAGGCTTCCCAGGCCTACGGACATAAGCGCCACAAGCAGCGTTTTAAGGCTGACGAAGCGCGGCGGCAAGCGGAGCGCGAGGACGGCACCCAGCACCGCGCCCACGCCGCAGGCCGACGAGAGCCAGCCCATCCACTCAACGCCGACGCGTAGGACATCGCGGTAGAAGAACGACTCCAGCGGGTCGAAGGCCCCGTAGCCAAAGTTCGAAAGAAAAATGATGCAGAAAAGTAGCGCGAGGACGCTGTTGGTGAAGACTGTCTTGATGCTGGCTGCGAAGGTGACACGGGAGGACGTGTTGGGGTCGGAGCATTGGCTGGCCTTGTCCGATGTGATGTCACCAATCGCGGTTTTGTCTTCGTGCGCGGCGGCCTGACCCGCACTTGGTCTAAGGCCCCAACCGGCGACGAGCGCCAGCACGGTAAAGAGCATCATGAGCACAAACACCGTGCGCGACGACGCAGCCGCCGCGAGAAAGCCACCCAACGTGGGTCCGACGATAATACTCACGTTGGAGAACATGGCGATGGCGGAGTTGATGTCTTTGAGCTCGACGGGATCATCGGTGAGGTAGGCCGGATAGGACGTGGCAATGGGCTGGGCGAATCCCATCACAAAGCCCAGGAGTACCGCGCCGAGCAGGACGATGCCGGTCGCGCTGCCAAAAACGAGAATCGCCGCGCCGGTTGCCAGCGTGCCCACGATGCTCAGCAAGAAATGACGGCGCGGACCCCAGGCGTCGAGAGCCGCGCCACCCGCAAAGGATCCCAAGATCACGAATACGTTCATGAACAGGACGGCCAGCGATGTCGCGACGACCGAGGCATCGTCCGCATAGGTAAGCGTTCCGATGACGCCGATAAAGTAGCTAGTCTGAAAACCGGTGTAGATGAGAAAGCGCATCGCCACCAGGCGCTTGGCCTGCACGGACAGCGATGATTGAGGCTTTGAGAAAAAAGAGACGAGCATGGAGACTCCTTGTTTCATACGAATGTGGACGGCGGGCATTCGCCACCATCTGTCAAATCAATCTATCCGCATGAAACATTAAGGACGCATCAGGACCCTTCTCTCCGTTTTTCGTCCGTCATGAACTACTTGGTAGATTGTAAGGCATGCCCCACACATCTACTAAAGCAAAATCCACCACAAAGGTGCCTGGCCCCTTTGTGGTGGAAATAACGTTTGCCCAGATAAAACCTACCAAAATAAACCTGTCCCTTTTTGGCAGGTTATGGCAACGCAGCGAGCCGGTTCCAAGTGCCCCAGGTCGCCCCGAAAGAGGAGCGACGCGTACTTTGGTACGCGAGCGACGGCTTGAGGGGCGAGATGGGGTGCTTGGGGCCGGCGCAGCGTCAAGCCTGAAGGTGGTCTTGGATGAGATCGCAGATGGCTCGGGCGTCGTTGATGTTGATGGCTCGGGTCGCAAAGCCGGCGTCGAAGGCCTGACGCGCCAAGGCCTCATTGCAGGCAAGGGCCAGCGTGTGGCCATCGACCAGGTCGAGCGAGCTCTTGCCGCGCAGACGGTCGACACCGGAGCGCGCGACCACGATGTTGTCGAAGCCCTCGGTCTTGTAGCCCTCGATGATCACCACGTCGACATCGTTGTAACGCGACAGCAGCTCGCGCGCGGGCATCTCGTCCTCCTCGCGCGTGTCGGCGTACTCCGCCCAGCGCGTGGCGCAGATGAGGCCCACGTGCTTGGAGCCGGCCTGGTGATGGCGCCAGGTGTCCTTAGCGGGCACATCGATATCAAAGCCGTGATGTCCATGATGCTTGAGCGAACCCACGCGCAGGCCGCGGCGAGTGAGCTCGGCGATAACCTTCTCGACGAGCGTGGTCTTGCCCGAGTTTTGGTAGCCGATAAACGCGATCGCGGGGACGGCCGGTGTCGGAGCTGCGGGTGCGACGGCGACGGGTGCGGGCGCGGGTGCATTGCCCGCGGCTCCCACGGCCTCAACGGCAGCGGCCTGACGCTCTACACGATCCCACACGCCCGAGCGGCCGCCTTCCTTGTGCAGCAAGCGAACGTCGACGATCTCCATGCCGCGATCGACCGCCTTGCACATGTCATAGATCGTTAGGCACGCGGCACTCGCTCCAGTCAGAGCCTCCATCTCAATACCCGTCTTGCCCGTCACGCCGGCCGTAACCAGTACGTGAAAGCCAACCTGCCCGTCCGCGCGCGCCGGCGCCCAGCCCTCGGGCACGTCCTCGGCCGGCGTCCCCGCCGGAGCGATGGGCGCAATGTCGCACTTACTCTTGGTAATAAGCAAAGGATGGCACATGGGGATGATGTCGCTGGTGCGCTTGATGGCCATAATGCCCGCCACGCGCGCGCAGGCAAGCACGTCGCCCTTTTTGGCGCGGTCCTGCAGCACCATGGCCTGCGTCTCGGGGTGCATGAGGATGGTGCCCTCGGCGATGGCGATGCGATGGGTCTCGGCCTTGTCGGACACGTCGACCATGCGTACCTCGCCCTTGGCGTCCACGTGTGTCAGCTCGTCGCGGCGGGCGTCACGGGCGGGCTCGGTGGCAGCACTGGCAGAGGGCTGCGTGCCTGCAACGGCATCGCTGGCCGCAGCCGTAACTTTGTGGGCAGACATCGCGGCCCTGCGAGCGGCCTTGGTGGCATCGGCGTACCTGCTCTTGGCCATATGATCATCCTCCGATTTGGGACATAAATCGTTGCGTGCCCTCAATTATCGCGTGTTCCTGCGGTTTGTGGGCCACGGCATCGCGCCAAATCGAAAGTACCTGCATATCATCACCACGACGCAGCGCCTCGCGCACCGAATACTCGGCATCGCTGAACAGGCACGGACGCACGTTGCCATCGGCCGTCAGGCGCAGACGGTTGCAATTCGCGCAAAAATGGTTGGACATAGCGCTGATAAAGCCAACTGTTCCCGCCGCGCCCGGAAAGTGCCAATAGCGCGCAGGGCCCGCGCCGGCAGGAGCGTCGTTGATGTCGAGCGGCTCAAGCTCGCCCAGTCCCGCCGCGGTGGCCCCGGCATTGATGCGCACCCGCAGCTCGTCGCTCGGCACGGTGTCGCTCGCGTCCCACAGCTCGGGATTGAGCGCGGGAGCATGCGGGTCCACAGCGCAATGCGAGCTCGTGTGCTCGTCGCCAATGGGCATGTATTCGATAAATCGCAGGTGGATGGGGCGGTCGACGGTCAGTCGCGCGAGGGCCGCCACATCCTGGTTGAGCCGGCGCACCACAACGCAGTTGACCTTAACGGGCTCAAAGCCCCAAGCCAGCGCCGCATCGATGCCGGCCATGGTCTGCTCGAGCCGGCCCAGGCGCGTGATCTTTCCAAACAGCGTAGGGTCGAGCGTGTCGAGCGAGATGTTGACTCGGTTAAGCCCCGCGTCTTTGAGCTGCGGCGCCAGCCTGGGCAGCAGGGCGCCGTTGGTGGTGAGCGAGATGTCCTCGATCTGCGGAATCGCACGGATGTCGCGAATAAGCGGAATGATACGGCGGCTGACCAGCGGCTCGCCACCCGTCAGGCGCACGCGGCGAATGCCCTCCCCCGCCACCAAGCGCACAAAGCGGGCGATTTCCTCGGCGCTGAGCAGCTCGTCGTGCGCACGGGGCGCCACGCCATCGGCCGGCATGCAATAGATACAGCGGAAATTGCACTTGTCGGTAACGGCAATGCGCAGGTAGTTGATATCGCGGCCAAAACCGTCATGTTGCACGCGTCCGTCCACGCAGCCCTCCCCTCGCGCGGCGTTTTATTCTTCGGAAAACATAATACCCCACGAGAGAATCACGCCGACACCCGTACGACAGGACAGGTCGCTTCGAGCAAGACCGGCTTCCCAAGCCCATCCTCAGCACAGACCATCACAACATTCGATGCTTTTCCCGATTTTGGCGAAAAACGTCGAATGTTGTGATGATCTGCCTGCCCACGGCACCCCGCAGAAGGGCCGAAACGCCCCTAAAGGCCGCCGTCCCAGTGCCGAATCACGAATTCTCGCAGGTCGTTCTGACGTTTCTGGAACGCTTCGCTCCGGTCGCACTTGAGGCCCATAGCGAGCGCGATGGCGTTCATCGCCCGATGCAATTGCAGCTGATGGGCAAACTGAGTCCCGGTGAGGACGATCATCCTAAAGCCCAGCGCGCTCAGCACGGTCATACGCTCCGCATCCGACGCACTGCGCTGTTTATCAAGATGGTCCGAGCCGTTGTATTCAATCCCCGTACCGCTCGCAGGCGCATATACGTCAATCTCGAAATACCCGGCCTTTGCGAGATACTTGAACTCGCTCGGAACATCGACCCGATGGTTGAGCTCGATCTTGGCGTATCCCAGCCCTCCCTGGGAACGTTTTGCTACGACCATGATTGCAGTGGCCGTCTCCATGGGCGACCGCGCGCCATCGTGCACACGTTTGAGCACGGCAGCCGCGCGTATAGCCCCCTGACGAGACCGGTTCTCATTGCAATAGGCAATCAAGTCGGCAACGGTATACCTCTGCCCCATCTCGATATAATCGCCTGTCGACAGATGATTCAAATGGTATCGGGCACAGATTTCGTAGCCATATTCCAGCTGCTCGGGCTCACTCATCCACGAACCCGCTTGGACAAAGCACATGACCTCATCAACCACCAGAAGGCCCTCTGCCACCTCGATAAGATGGCCTGGAGGTATCGGCGCCCCAAACACGTGGCACCTAAATCCAGCCGGCGTCGAGCGCTCAAAATCGAAGTTGACGAGCGTGTCGACATGATCGAGCTCTTCTCGTGGAATACCAAGCGAAACCAGATAGTCGGTAACGATCTCAACTGCCGTTGAAGCCCTCAGCCCCTTGGCATCGAGTCCCAATTTGGGCAGGCTCGCGGACGGCTCCGCCTCGTTAGCAAGCGAGTCCTCATCGTATAGGCGGCTTGCTCGCGAGAGCGGCTCGGACGGGCGTGCCACGTTGTGATACAGCCAGGCAGTCTTATGGGACAGGACGATCGGCAGGTCCATGAGCCCTCCAATGGAGTCGGATAACCAACCTTATTCCCCTGCCCACGGGTCCGCACACCTTCGTGCGCAAGAAAGCGATTCCACCCGGTCGAGTGGCAGAAAAACCATCACAACATTCGATGCTTTTCCCGATTTTGGCAAAAAACGTCGAATGTTGTGATGGTTTGAGGCGAGGTGAGGGGCACGGAGGGATCAAAGCATTGTGCTCGAACGGGTTAATCCAGCTCTTTTAAGCCATGCGCCAGCTGCCAGTACTCGCCGTGCTGGGCGAGCAGCTCTTCGTGCGTGCCGCGCTCGATGATGCGGCCGTGTTCGAGGACCATGATGGCGTCGGCGTCGCGGACAGTGGACAGGCGGTGCGCGATCATAAACGTGGTGCGACCGCGCATGATGCGGTCCATACCGCGCTCGATGAGCTTTTCGGTACGCGTGTCAATGGAGCTCGTGGCCTCGTCCAGGATGAGCACCGGCGGGTCGGCGACGGCCACGCGCGCGATGGCGAGCAGCTGGCGCTGGCCCTGCGACAGGTTGGCGCCGTCGGCCGTGACCGGTGTGTCGTAGCCTCTAGGCAGGCGGCGGATAAACGAATCCGCGCAGGCGGCCTCGGCAGCGGCGCGCACCTCCTCGTCGGTCGCGTCGAGCTTGCCAAAGCGGATGTTCTGCGCAATGGTGCCGCTAAACAGGTGCGTGTCCTGCAGCACAATGCCGAGCGATCCGCGCAAGCTGGCCTTGGCAATGTGCTTGACGTCGATGCCGTCGTACGTGATCTCGCCGTCATCGACCTCGTAGAAGCGGTTGATGAGGTTGGTGATGGTCGTCTTTCCGGCGCCCGTCGAGCCCACAAACGCAATCTTTTGCCCCGGCTTGGCAAACAGGTTGAGGTCCGTGAGCACGCGGGTGCCCGGCACGTAGGAAAAATCCACGGCATGGAAGCGCACGTCGCCGGCAAGCGGGACCAAGCCGCACGTGAGCTCGGTACCGTCGGCAGCCACCGCGCGGCCCGACTCATCAACGGCTGCCACGTCATGCAGGTGCCCGTAGACGCCCACGCCCTGGCCCTCGGGAATCTTCCACGCCCACGCGGCGTCGCCCGTCTGCACCAGCTCCACGCAGCCTTCGTCCACCTCGGGTTTAAGGTCCATAGCCGCAAACAGGCGCTCGGCACCGGCCAACGCGTTGAGCAAGAAGTTGCCCAGCTGCGTAAACTGATTGATGGGCATGGCGGCCTGGCGCACAAAGACCAGGTAGCTTGCAAGCGCACCTACGTCGGCGAGCCCCTTGATGCAGAGCATGCCGCCCGCCACGGCGACGATGGCATAGTTGACGTAGCCAATCACGACGGTCATGGGCACCATGGAGTTGGCATAGCTCACGGCGGCGGTGCCGGTGCGGCGAAGCTCGTCGTTGCGGCAGGCAAAGCCGGCGACATTCGCTGCCTCGCGGTTAAAGACTTTGATGACCTTTTGGCCCGAGACCATCTCTTCGATATATCCGTCCAGGTCGCCAAGCGATGCCTGCTGGGCGGCAAAGAAGCGCTTAGAGCGCGCGCCCGAGTAGCGCGCATACAGCACAATGGCCGCATCGCACACGAGTGTGATAATCGTGAGCTGCCAGTTAAGGATGATGAGCATAGCCGTGGTGCCCACAACCTGAATGGCGGCCTGAATCACGTTGGCAAAGCTGTTGTTAAGCGCCTCGGAGACGGTGTCGACGTCGTTGGTGAAAAAGCTCATGATGTCGCCCGAGCGCGTGCTGTCAAAATAGCTGAGCGGCAGCGTCTGGATGTGCGCAAACAGGTCGCGGCGAATATCGGACACCACGCGTTGGGCCGCGCGCACCATAATCTGCGAGTAGCCCAGGGCCGAGAGCACGCCCGCAGCGTAGATGATCGCCGTCAGGATGACCTGCTTGGCAAGCAGTTCCTCCCCGCCCGTGGCCAAACCGTTAACGATGGGGCGCACCATGTAGGTGCCGGCGAGGCTCGCGATGGCGGCGACGGAGGCGAGCACGCCCACCGCGAGCAACGAGAACTTGGCATGCCCCATGTAGGAGAGCAAGCGGCGTACAGTGCGCTTGAGGTCGGCCGGGCGTGCTTGGGCTGCGGTCTTAGGCATGGCGCTCACCCCCTTCCAAGGGCGATCCTCCGGGGACGGAGGAAAACGGATCATTCGCGCAACCATCGTCGTTGCCATCGCCGGCGTCCGCGTTCCCCGCAAACTCCATCTGCGAGGCGTAAATCTCCTGGTATATGTTGTCGCCCGCCAGCAGTTCCTCGTGCGTGCCCACGCCGTGGACACGACCGTCGTCCAATACCACAATGCGATCGGCATCCATGACACTCGCGATGCGCTGGGCGATGATGAGCACGGTCGTATCGGAAATCCGGGCGATGTGCTCTCGAATCTTTGCGTCGGTCGCCATATCGACCGCGCTGGTGGAGTCATCAAAAATGAGCACGCGCGGATGCTTGAGCAGCGTGCGCGCGATGCAAAGGCGTTGCTTCTGGCCACCCGAAACACCGGCGCCACCTTGCCCCAACTCGCCGTCCAGCCCGCCGATGCGATCAAGGAACTCGTCCACGCACGCTGCGCGGCAAGCCGCGAGGAGCTCATCGTCCGACGCCTGTGGATTGCCCCACTGCAGGTTCTCGCGCACGGTGCCCGTAAACAGCACGTTCTTTTGCAGCACAATGCCTACGGCGTCGCGCAAGGCGACCAGGTCGTAGTCGCGCACGTCGTGTCCGCCCACAAGCACGGCGCCCTCGGTGGCGTCGTACAGGCGCGCAATCAGCTGCACAAGCGAGCTCTTGCCCGAGCCCGTACCGCCGAGGATGCCCACCGTCGAGCCGCTCTCGATGCGAAGGTCGATATGCTCGAGCACATCCTCGGCTGCATCCGCGCGGTATTTAAAGGAAACGTCGCGAAACTCGATACTGCCGTCCGCTGGCGCCGCAGTCGCGAGGTCTCCCGCAGGGTTGGCGATAAAGGGCTCCTCATCGAGCACCTCTGCGATACGGCCCACACTCGTGAGAGCGCGCGTGAGCAGCAAAAACACGTTGGAAATCATCATGAGCGAGTTCATGATCAGCAGCACGTAGCTCATAAAGCCCGTGAGCGAGCCCACGCCCAGCTTGCCGGCGAGAATCATGCGGCCGCCAATCCACAGGATAGAGAGCGCAGCCACGTACATCGACAGCTGAAACACCGGCAGGTTGAGCACCGCGCTGCCAAAGGTCTTTGTCGCCGTGCCGGCGAGCTCGGTATTGACGGTGTCGAACTTGGCCTCCTCGTGCTCGGTACGAACGTAGGCCTTGACGGCACGCACGGCGGTGAGGTCCTCCTGTACCACGCCGTTGAGGTGGTCCATCGAGGTCTGGAGTTGGCGGTAGAGCGGACTGACGCGATAGGTGATGGCGCCCAGTACGATTGCCAGCACGGGCAAGATGATCGCAAAGACGGTGGCGAGCGGGCGCGACAGCATCAGCGCGTAGATAAGGCCGACGATAAGCGTCACCGGGCCGCGCACCATAGGGCGAAAGCCGTTGCCCACAGCATTTTGGATAACGGTGATGTCCGTGGTCATGCGGGTGACGAGCGAGCTGGCGTCGTAGTTGTCCAGGTTGCCAAAGGCGAGCGTTTGAATCTTTTTGTACTCGGCCTCGCGCAGGTTAGCGCCTAGGCCCGAGGCAACGCGGGCGGACGTGCGGGCATAACCCAAGCCCAGTACCAGCGAAAGCGCAGCGCACACCAACATGTACGCGCCCTGCAGCAGCATGTAGTTGATATCACCCGCAGGCACGCCCACATCGATGATGTTGGCCATGATGACCGGGATAAACAGTTCGAGCACCGTCTCGACCGACACAAAGAACACGCCGAGGATGGCATCGCGACGGTATGCCCCTAGATAGGAAAACAGTATTTTGAGATTGCGCACGCAGGTTCAACCCCCATCAAACGTTGTTCGCAAACGCACGTATTATTGCGCGCCGAATAATGGTGTCAAGTATTCCGAAATCGTTTTCTGCAAGGTTAGCGCCGGCGGCGAGTTCTCGTGATGTGTGTCCATATTCACTCGGAATAATGGTGCGCGAGACTTTTTCGCTTCGGCGTCAACACAAACCTTGACTCTACAATCGTTGTAGGGTTTTCACTACACTGGTACGTAAACGAACCCAGCCAGAAAGCCCCGCCCATGGAACACGACCTCACACGCGGCAATGTCCTTAAGACCATCGCGGTCTTTGCCCTGCCTTATATGCTCTCGTACTTTTTGCAGATGCTCTACGGCATGGCCGACCTGTACATGATGGGGCAGTTTAGCGGCGCCGCCGGCATCACCGCCGTGGGCAATGGTGCGCAGACGCTCTATATCATTACCGTGACGCTCGTGGGTCTAGCCATGGGAACGACGGTCATCGTCGGCCACGCCGTGGGTTCGCGCCGCTTCGACCGCGCCGAGACCGCCATCGGCAACACCATCACGCTCTTTATGGGCGTCTCGGTGGTGCTGGCCGCTGTCCTGCTTGCATTGTGTCCGCAGATTGTGGCACTCATTGGCACGCCGGCCGAGGCAGTCGAAGGAACCGCCGCCTACCTGCGTATCTGCTTTGTCGGCATTCCGTTTATCGCCGCATACAACATTCTTTCGGCCATCTTTCGCGGGCTGGGCGATTCGCGCTCGCCCATGTACGTGATCGGCGTGGCGTGCATCATTAACATCGCGCTCGATTTTCTGTTTATCGGGCACATGGGGCTCGGCCCCGTGGGCGCGGCGCTCGGCACGGTAACCGCCCAGACGGCCAGCGTTGCCCTCGCACTCGTGTGGCTCAAGAGCCGCCGCACGAACATCCACGTTAAGCGCAGCGACCTGCGCCCCCAGCCCGAGGTGCTCGGCAGCATTCTTAAGATCGGCGTGCCCGTGGCCGTGCAGGACGGCTGCATCCAGGTGGCGTTTATGTTCATCACCGTCATTGCCAACCACCGAGGGCTCGTCGACGCCGCCGCCGTGGGCCTGGTCGAGAAGATGATCAGCTTTTTGTTCATTGTGCCGAGTTCCATGGGTGCCACCGTCAGCGCGCTCACGGCGCAAAACGCCGGCGCGGGCAAGGGCGACCGCGCATGTCAGGTGCTTAAAGACGCCATGACGATCTCGGTGGTGTACGGCTGCCTGATCACGGTGCTGATGTGGCTGGTGGCGCCGGCGTTTATCGGCTTTTTTGCCAAGGACTCTGCGGTGGTCGCGGCCGGCACCGGCTATATGCGCAGCTATATTTTCGACGCGATTTTTGCCGGCATCCACATTTGCTTTAGCGGCTTTTTCGCTGCGTATGGCAAGAGCTACATCGGCTTTGCGCACAACGTGCTGGCCGTGGCGCTCATTCGCGTGCCGGGCGCGTGGCTGCTGTCGAACGCCTATTCCGACACGCTGTTTCCCATGGGCATCGCTTCGCCGTGCGGGTCGATTCTGTCGGCAGTCATCTGTGTTGTCGCGTTTACCGTGCTCAACCGGCGCGGGGCTTTTGACAAGTTGGCAGCGTAGCGGGGCAACGCGAGATCGCCCTCATCGACGATATCATCAGCGACGACCCCACAACCTACGTGACGCAGATCACGGTGCCGGTTGCCCCGTCCAAATAAGAACTGCCTAGAAAACGTTCGGCTGAAGGCAGAATCTTGACGTTATAGGCCATATTTTGCCTCAAGGTCATCGAGAGCCTCAAAGGCATCACGCGACGTGCCAGCAGCACGCTCCCGCTCGGCCACAGCTATACGAGCCATTAGACGAGCCTTAGCCTGTTCCTGAACCATGAGGTCATAGTCTTCAGATCGAAGTACAACAAATTTGCTATAGCCGTTTTTTGTAACAGTCACTGGACCAGGAGCCTCCCAACAAGCTTGCTAAACGCCGGGGACAATCCCCGATATGGCGGTTTTACTCCTCCGGAATCGGAAACGCACGGATGAACTCTGCGGGCGAGAAGGTCTTGATGGTCGAGCGCACAAAAGCGGCGCGGTCACGCGTGATGATAAAGTCCACGCCGGCACGCTCGGCCATCGCACGGATACAGCCGTCCTCAAAGTCCGGCTCATCGGAATAGGCGGAGGTAAAACAAGCTTCTTGGTCGAGAGGCTCTACCGAGTAGCTCTTAAGACAGTCGCGCACTACCTCGCGGGCGCGCGCCTCGCCTGCCTGTTTAGTGAGAATGTAGTACGCGTCCTTGAGAGAGCAGGCCGAAACAACACCCTCGATAAGCCCCACGTCGACGAGCCCCTTGATCGTTTGCGCCGCCCCATGCTCCGGCCGGCCCGGCAGCACGCAATCGAGCAGAAAATTGGTATCGAGAAATGCTCTCATAGGTAGCGCTCCCTCGCGACGCGCTTTTCATCTTCAACCGTCATCGTATCGAGCGGCGTTCCTTTTGGCAT
Source organism: uncultured bacterium (assembly GCA_934865005.1). GTDB lineage: Bacteria > Actinomycetota > Coriobacteriia > Coriobacteriales > Coriobacteriaceae > Collinsella. The sequence goes on from CAKWZF010000002.1 coordinate 19,373, forward strand.
TTTGGCTACGATATCGAGATACTCCTGGTAGTCCTCATTCTCCGCGAGCATCTCGCGAATCTCCTTCCAGGTGATCTTGGGATGCCACATCGTACCCACGTCGCGCTTGGGCTTGCCCGTGCCGCACGTCGGTTTTGCGCCCCCACGCTCCTGGGCAGCGTCATATTCCACCGTAACTGGACCTTCATAGTCGAGCGGTACGATCTTGAACAACGGCTTGCTCCGCTTGAAGACCACAACCTCCTCGCCCTCATTGGCAACCTTTTCGGCCACCTGCGTAAGGTTTTGGCGCAGCTCCGAAAACGCGACGGTAACCATAACGGCTCCTCTCAACATATATCTTTACTGCTTAGTATACACGTTAATGTTAATGTTAAAGTGTATAAAACTCATCACAATGGGGCAGCCCCGTTGTGGGACCTCACTGCGGGGCCCCTTTGCTTTGTATGAATCTTCTATCGCTCCGGAACGACACCGCTCCGCAGGGTCACCCTCAGCAACCTACATGACGCAGATCATGCTGCCCGCCACCACGCCCAAATAAAAACCTCCCGGAAAGTATCAACCTTTCCGGGAGGTTTTCTAATTTGATTATCGATGCACTAAGCCTCTGGCACCTGACCAGTAGCCAAGATTTGCTCGAGTGCGTCCTCGTCCAGCACGGGTACGCCCAGCTGCTCGGCCTTGGTGAGCTTGGAGCCCGCTTTAGGGCCGGCGACCAGATAGCTCGTCTTCTTTGACACACTGCCCGAAACCTTGGCACCAAGCACCTTGAGCGCCGCGCCCGCCTCGTCGCGCGTGCGGTTGACGAGCGTGCCGGTGAGCACGAAGGTCAGACCCGCGAGCGGCTGTGCGTCGGCGAGCTCGCCCGCCACGCCAGCGTCGGCTGCGGCTTGCGCGTGCGCGGCGCCCAAGTCTACATCGAGCGACAGGCCCGCCTGGCGCAGACGCTCCAGTACGGCAAGGTTCTCGGGCACGGCCAGGAACTGCTTGACGCTCGCCGCAATCTTGGGACCGATGCCCTCGCATTCGGCGATGTCCTCTTCGCTCGCCAAGATAAGCTTGTCAATCGACAGGAATCGCTCGGCGATGACCTCGCCCACGCTCTTGCCCACATGGCGGATACCCAGGGCAAACAGCACGCGACCGAGCGGCTGGCTCTTGGACTTGTTGAGCTCGGCGATGATTTTCTCAGCCGTCTTGAGGCCCACCGGAATGGGGTCGCCCCTCTTGACGCCCTTTTTGCTGTTGGAGCTGGCGTACACGCGCCCCGTGTCCAAACCGGCGATATCGTCGACCGTGAGCTGGTAGAAGTCGGCGACGTCGTGGATCAGGCCGGCAGCGATCATCTTGTCGACGATCTCGTCGCCCAGGCCGTCGACGTCCATGCAGTCGCGGCTCACCCAGTGGAGCAGGCGCTCCTTGAGCTGCGCGGGGCAGTCGATGGACACGCAGCGGTAAGCGACCTCGCCATCCTCGTGGACCACGGGGCTGCCGCACACGGGGCAGACCTCGGGCATGTGCCAGTCGACCGAATCGACCGGGCGCTTGTCGAGCACCGGGCCCACGACCTCGGGGATCACGTCGCCCGCCTTGTGCACGATGATGGTATCGCCCTCGCGCACATTTTTGCGGCGGATCTCGTCGATGTTGTGCAGCGTGGCGCGCGCGATGGTGGAGCCGGCGACCGTCACCGGGTCGAACTCGGCGACCGGCGTGAGCACACCGGTGCGGCCCACCTGGATGCGAATCTCGCGCAGGACGGTCTGCTTTTCCTCGGGCGGGAACTTAAAGGCGATGGCCCAGCGCGGCGCGCGGGCGGTAAAGCCCAGGTCGAGCTGTTGCTGAAAGCTGTCCACCTTTACGACCACGCCGTCGATGTCGTAATCCAGGTCGCCGCGGTGCTCGAGGGCCTGGGCACAGAACTCGTGGACCTCCGCCGGCGTGGCGCAACGAGCCACGTTGGGGTTGACGCTAAAGCCGGCGCTACGCAGCCAATCGAGGAACTCGCGCTGGCTGTGGACGTGCAGCGGATCGGTATCGGCGATGGCGTAGATAAAGGTGGCGAGGTCGCGGCGCGCCGTGACCTTGGGATCCTTTTGGCGCAGGCTGCCGGCGGCGGCGTTGCGCGGGTTGGCGAAGGGGTCGCGTCCCTCGGCATCGGCCTCGTCGTTCAGACGAACAAAGCTGCCCTTGGGCATATAGACCTCGCCGCGCACCTCGATGGTGCGCTCGCGGTCGGCGCCCATGTGGGCGAGTGCCGGCTCGGACAGGTGCATGGGCACGTCCTTGATGGTGCGCACGTTGAGCGACACGTCCTCGCCCGTGATGCCATCGCCGCGTGTGGCCGCGCGCACGAAGGTGCCGTTTTGGTAGGTCAGGGCCACGCCCAGACCGTCGATCTTTAGCTCGCAGGTATAGGTAACGCTGCCGGCACCGAGCGCGTCCTCGGTGCGCTGGAGCCATGCGTCGAGCTCGTCCAGATCCATGGCATCGTCCATGGAATACATGCGCGCCATATGCGTGACCGGCGTAAACTGCTCGCTCACGTAGCCGCCCACGCGCTGGGTATAGCTATCGGACGTCACCAGGTCGGGATAGGCCGCCTCGATCTCCTGCAGCTCAACGAGCATTTTGTCAAAGGCAGCATCCGTGATCTCGGGCGCGTCGAGCATGTAGTAGCGATAGGCGTGGTAGTCGAGCTCGTGGCGCAGCTCGGCCGCACGCGCTGCCGCCTGGGCACGGGCATCGGCCGATGCAGCGGTATCCGTGCTCGCGGGCGTTTCGGTATCGATGTCCACGCCGTCACCAAACAGGCTCGATTGCTCCATAGCGGCACTCCTTCGCTCGATTTCAAACGGATACTAGAGTACCACCGGTCGCAATGGGGCCGAATAGCGGTCTCAAACCGCACCGAATCGGCAGCCGGCGGGCCGGGGTAGACAGTTAGTTCAGATATGTATAAATTTGCCAGCCGGATCAAGCCCAAATGACGCCATTTCGCTCAATTCGGTCGTCCCAGGGCGGCACGATCGGTTCATTTATCCTTCCGAGCACTCATCCGAGCCCTATTTCCATTCCACAAGCACTCAAAACACGCCCCAAGCCTCCTTCGGCTTATACAAATCTGAACTAACTGTCCAGACTATTCCAAGAACGGCGGGCTCAATATGTCATATTATGCGACTCGACTCATAGTAGTTAATATTTTATATTGTGTTTACAATATATTTTGGTATTATCAACGTGAGATGATTGAAATGAAGAATCAGTCCAAACGCTTCCTAACCATCCTCGTCCCCCTTGTCCTTATAGCAGCCGCTTTGCTCGGCTTTTTCTGGAAGGACATCCCCTTTTCGAAGGAACTTTCCTTGCGGGGTGAAGTCGTTGCTGTTTATCACCCTTCCGCCAGCGGGGCGAGTGAAGGTCGCTTCGTGATCGCAAGCGAGCAATTCCAGTCCGCACCACTGCACCTCAACTTCAAAGTCGATTCGACCATCCCCATCAAGGATCAGGATGGTAAGAAGGCAGAAGTCGGAGCCATCAAAGAAGGCGTCTACGTTGACGTAACCTGCACCGTCAACACCAGCAGCGATTCCGATCCAACAAAGCTGCCCGCCCTCATAACGCCAACAGCCATCATGATTACGCAAAAAGAATAGCTCGATGTCAGAAAGGAGTTTAAAAAATAATCACCAGATAGTTAGGAGCCAATGATGAAAAAGGTTGCTTATTTACTCGCCGTCTGCCTTGTTGGGTTATCGTGCATGACCGCGCAGCCCGCCTTCGCAGCAGAAACCCATTCCTCTATCATTTCGCCAGTTGCCGAAAGTCGTTCAATCTACACCGCCGAAACCACCCTCGCCTATTCGAACGGCGTCAGGCTCCATGTTACTTACACCGTTAACGATACCTATGGAACGATAACAGGCATCAAATCCATAAAGAACTGGACCTCCAATTCTCGAGTTAGCAACATCAGCTGGACTCATAGATACGGACTCAGCAACGGAAGCGTCGTCGTAACTGTTACTTACTATTACAACGGCAGTTGGCATTCTGAAGCAAGAACCATCTATGCTTAGGTTTTTTTGGCTGCGGCATTGCCGCAGCCTTTTTGGGGTTAATTATGGAAAGCTCAGATAAACGATGCCGTTTTAGCAGTGTGGTGTTGCTCGCCACTTTGTCTGTCGCAGCAATCATGGCGGCCTTCTCAGCATTCAGCGTTGCCAACGAGGCGCGGGAGGTTCTCTTTGCACCCACTCCCTTCTATATTAACGGTGAGTCCATTCCGAGCGCCGTCCTTACCGCGCTCGCCATCCGCGACGTTTTGGCCCTGGCGCTTTCAATCGCATGCCTGGTTGTCTACTTGAACTTCTGCCTTGACGTCGTCAGCACTCAGTCGATATTCACGCGAAAACAATGCCGGCGTTTTCTGGTTGTAGGGCTTCTGCTGCTCATTTCTTCAATTGTCTCGATTGTCTTCGACAGCCTGTGTGCCGTTCAACTCCCCAACGACGTCAACACGAGCGCGATTGGAATCTTTGGTTTTAACGCCTGGACACTCGTTCTCGCTTTGTTTGCCCTGTCCCTTTCGGCTATCTTTGAGTACGGGCGACTCTTGCAGTCGGACGTTGACGCCATTATTTAGAAGGAGGGCAGCATGCCAATCGTCATGAGACTCGATCGCGTCATGGCGGATCGCAAAATGTCCTCTCAAGAACTTGCCGACATTATCGGCATCTCGCCCGTTAACGTTTCGCGCATTAAAACGGGGCGGCTCAAGGGCATTCGCTTTTCGACGTTGACCGCGATGTGCGAGGCACTTCACTGCAAACCTGGCGACATCATCGACTGGATGTCGGATGAAGAATACATCGAGGCATTTGGAAGCCTGCCCCGCGACGACGACCAACCAAACTGATCCGTTTTCCTCCGTCCCCAACGGATCAATAAGAAAAGAGGGGCTGTCCCGTGTTGATGGGACAGCCCCTCTGGCTTCGATATGTGCGATACGGCTCGTTAGAAACCCTGACCGTAGCCTTGACCCTGGCCCTGCTGGCCTAACAGCTCCTCCAGGTACTGGCGCAGCTGCTCGTCGGTAATACCGCCGTTGCCGGTGTCGGTCGAACTGTCGTCCTGCTGCTGGTTCTGCAGTTCCTCGTCGGAGCCCAGCTCGACGGTGACCTTCTTCTCGTCCTTGCCACGCATGAGCGTGATCTCGACCTTCTCGCCCACCTCGTGGCTGCGCAGTGCGATGATCAGGCCATCGGCGCTCGTGATCTCGTCGTCGCCCAGCTTGGTGATGACGTCGCCCTCCTGAATGCCGGCCTTGGCGGCAGGACCATCCTCAACGACGCTCGCCACATACGCGCCGCTATCGGTGCTCAGCTTGTTGGTGCGGGCGTTGAGCGCATTGACGCTCGAAAGCGTAGCGCCCATGTACGGATGCACCGGTGTCTTGCCGTCGATAATCTGGTCGGCAATGTTCTTGGCGTAGTTAACCGGAATGGCAAAACCCACGCCCGAGCTGGAGCCCGAGTAGCTCTCGATGAGCGAGTTGATGCCCACCAGCTCACCATTGTCGTTAACGAGTGCGCCACCGGAGTTGCCCGGGTTGATAGCGGCATCGGTCTGGATCATATTGGCGTAGATGGTGTTGCCGCTGGTAGAGCTCATGGCCGTGGAGCGATACAGCGCCGACACAATGCCCGTGGAGACAGACTGCTCGTTGCCGAACGGCGAGCCGATCGCCATGACCCACTCACCCACGTTGAGCTTGGAGGAGTCACCGATCTCGATCGGCGTGAGCTTAGAGGCATCGGCATCCTTGAGCTTGATGACGGCCAGGTCGCTCGAGGCGTCGTTGCCCACGAACTCGGCCTCGTAGGTGGTGCCGTCGTCCATGGTCACCACGTACTGGTCATAGCCATCGACCACATGGTTATTGGTGAGGATGTGCCCCTCGGTATCGAGCACCACGCCCGAACCGACGCTGCCCGAGCTATCCGACTCATCAGCAGACTGCGAAAGCGAGCCATTCTGGCTACCGCTCGAAGTGGCGGTGATGGAAACGACGGAGGGCAGTGCCTTGGCGGAGACGGCCTCGGCCAGCGTAGTGTCCTCGGAGTCGATGGTGATCTTTTGCGTCGATGAACCCGAAGCACCCGCCGTCACGGCATTCTTGCCGCCACCGATATCGAGCGTGCCACTCATAATGAGCGCGATGACCAGCAGAGCGCCGCAGGCACAGCCGGCAAGCGCCGTAATAAAGATCGGCAGCTTTTTGGTCTTGGTCTTGACCACCGTGTGCTTGTTCACGACCTGCGCACCGCCCAGCGGCTTGCCGGTCTGCGTGTCGTAGGCCTGCACGTAGGGAATGTTGCCGTCGGCAGGCGTCGACTCCACCTGCACACGCGGCTGCTGCTGGGTCTCGCCAGCGCTGCCCGCATCCTGGGGACGCTGGGAATCGTTCTCGCTCATGGCTGCGATCCTTTCGTCTAATAACCAAAGGCCCGCCAAACATGTGGCGGGCCATCATTGTTCACGTTGAGTTGTACCCCAAGCTGGGCAGTCCCGAGCACTAGATGCCAAGATTTCAGCTTTGCTTAAGTAATGACATGCTTATAAGCCAATTCGTTTTATGCCGTCATGTCTATTCGATATAACAGTCGATAGCAAAACTATATGTTGAATCGTTAATAAAGTCCGTAATCGTCGCACCCATGCCTGATCCGCACGTCCACTTATCTTTCTCCGCGTCGTATGGCGTTGGCCCCCACCCCGTTTCATATGATGCTTCGCTTTCCGTGAAGTTATTCATCACGTATTTATCCTTCTGCATGAGCGCGTACCAAGCGTTTGCATACATCACAAGCGGATCGGTTTGGACTATCGAGTACTTTCCGGAACGAATCTCAATTTCTGTTTTATCGTTAAAATAAGCGACCGTGAGCTCAATCTTGGCAAGCAGCGGCAACGTTTCATCTGATTCCCTCTGGATTGTTATGACATCACCGGCCATAGCGTCCGCAGACACAATTTCGCTCTCTGGCGTGAAAATAGTCTCCCTGCTTCTTGTTCGCGTTTTTTCATTGCCATTTTCATCTCTGACCACCGTGTCGACCACGAGCGTCAATCGCTTCCGAGCGTCCGGCAACTCCACGGCTTCTGCCATCCCGGCTCGCATCAAAATAGGAGCCCCTGCCATCAGACCTAAAAACTGCTTTCTATCAATCATTCTTCATTCCCCTTGTCTACTTTATTTGACTTTCTCAGCTGAATGGGGATACAGAACAGTCCCGTCAAGTTCCTTATCTTCCACAAAAACTAGAATCCATTTATCACCTGCTTTCAACCCTGAGACATATCCGGAACTTGACTTACGGCGCATATCGATTTTCTTACGGCAACCACTTGGCATAAGCGCCTCAAATTGTCCGTTATGAATATCCGACAGCGTCTGTACTTCAACTGAAATATGTTCGTCATCTTTTCCACCGACGACCGAGGGGCTCGGTTGATAGGCCGCGACAACCAATATCCCAAGAAATGCGCAAAGAAGCCCCAGCGTTTTACGTATGCGCTTTCTATCATCTTCGCCGTCACTCTCCACAATACGTCCCTTCATGCGATATATAAATCGTTGTGTCATATGGAAGAAAACGCAGCTGATTGAACCAACCATCCCAGACAACAAGCATATATTTCTTATCATTTGAATATGTATTATGCATAGCCACATATCCCGCAACAGCCATCGCATGAGCGTCATGGCTTGACCTGAGAGTCCCAGAAAAAATACTGAGATTTCCAGAATCTGCAGTTGCCCTGAAAGAATCCCAAGATGGATACCAAGCAAATGATGTCTCAAGCCTTTTCCCGCGCCTAGCACAGAACTCCTTAATAGCCGGGGCAGCATTTGGAGATGGAGTCCTTCCTTGGGTAAAGTAAAGGCCCGTAGCTTGATCGAATGACTTATTTGGATCGCCGGATGTTCCCGATAACTGCCAAAGCTCATGATATAAGTCTGGCAATTTGAGCCGGTTTAGCGTTACATAATGGCTGCTTACCGCAAACATTGCAGACACATCGCAAGCATAGGTCCCCGTTTCTTTAATAACCTCTGATTGTGTAGGCGTTATCATCCCTGAAATTGTTTTACTTGCGTCAATGACATATCCTTGCTTATACAGGTCTTTGGGCGATACGAAAACATCCTCGAACCTGCCTGGAGATCCGCTGCGGCTATTTCCCACAGAAAACACCGCTGTTGACCGGCATCCCTTCTCATCTAAAACAACGTTATTATCCAGATCTGCAATACCAAAAGACAGCTCGTCAAATTTCAAAGCAACGATGTCATCTTGGGATGCGAGAAGGGCTATTTCATCGCTTGTATTCTCAATGGGCATAGGGGCGTTCGGAGCCAAACAGTATTCGCTGATCCACCAAGATCGCTCTGAATCAAATACGACGTAGCCATAGTTAACGTCATCCCGCTTCGCGCGAACGATATACCCGATTGATTCCCCATCGGAATTCACCATTTTTACTGGGTCACAAGCGGTCACCGGCTCATCCGATACGTCATCAAAGAAAGCTTGCGCTTGCTCCACAGCTATTTGCGGTGTGACACGAACCAAGTCGTCGTCTCCAAAAACCAACCTTGGAGACATCAGGACGGCAAGCAATACTATGAATCCGACAATCACCTTTCTCGAATAACGCATTTCTTCCTCCATCCGTGCAGTAGGGAGATACGGTAACTAAATGATATTCGTGAGATAGTGCTATACGTTTGATATTGTTTTTACTGACACACTTTAAATCGGTGAAAGGTCTTCTTTTTCGCCCTAAACGAGAAAAGGGTGCTGGAGAAATCTCCGGTACCCTCACATTCCTCTATTTACTTGCTAGTCCTTAAACAGATAGCCCACGCCGCGGACGGTGGTGATATGTGCGGCGATCTGCGGGCCCACCTTGGAGCGGATGCGTCGGATGTGCACGTCGACGGTGCGCGTGCCGCCGCAGTACTCAAAGCCCCACACGCGGTGCAGCAGCACTTCGCGGCTGTAGGCACGGTTGGGGTGCGTCGCCAAAAAGCTCAGCAGCGAGTACTCCATCAGCGTCAGGTCGATGGGCTCATCGTCGAGCGTCACCTGGTAGGTGGCCAGGTTGATCTCGAGGTTGTCAATGTTGAGCACATCGTCGGCGGCGACAGTCTCCTCCTCGCCCATCAGGCGCTGCGCGCGAGCCTTGAGCTCGTTGGGCGTCGCCGTGGGGCATACAAAGTCGGCATGCGCGTGATTCGGCAGGCGCAGGGTGCCGAGTGCCTCGTCATCGACGATCACCAGCATGGGGACGCCGCCGCGATCGTCAAGCCACTTGGCAATCTGATCGATGCGGTCACTGCGGATGCCATCGGAATCGAGGATCAGCAGGTCAAAGTCGTGCGCCGCAGTCGGCGAATCGGGGGTTGCCAGGCTCACCTCGACACCCAGGGTGGTCGTCAAGCTGCGGGCAAACTCGTGGAAGCGCGTCGTGCGCGCCATGAACAGGGCACTCTTTTCGGACATATCGACCTCCAAGGAAATGAGCTCAATCGTACTGGAACAAGCCAGCGCGATTAGGAGTTCGCCAGATAATGCTTGATCTCCCACTCGGTGATCGTAGACTCGAACTTATGCCACTCGTCGCGCTTCTTTTTGAGGAAGAAGCTGTGGATGTGCTCGCCGAGGGCATCCTTCATAAACTGCGAGTCCTCAAACACGTCGAGCGCCTCTTTGAGCGAGCGCGGCAGCGGCGTGTAGCCGGCCTCGAGCATCTGACGGTCGGTAAGCTTGAGCGTCTCGGCCGTTGCCTCGGGCGGGAGTTCCAGCTTGCGCTCGATGCCGTCCAGACCAGCCGCCAGCGTGACGGCGTTGACCAGGTACGGGTTGGCCATGGGGTCGGGGCTACGAAGCTCGATGCGCGTGGACAGCTGCTTGCCGGGCTTGTAGACCGGAATGCGGACCATGCTCGCGCGGTTGCGCAGGCCCCACGTGGCGTACTGCGGCACGGAATCGCCGCCCGTGGTGATGCGCTTGTACGAGTTGACCGTGGGGTTAGTGATAGCGCTGATCTCGCGCGCGTGTGCCAGAATGCCGGCCATGTAGTGCTTGGCGATATCGGAGAGGTGATACTTCTCGTCGTCCTCGCCCCAAAAGACGTTGTTGCCGTCGTGGTCGAATAGCGACTGGCACAGGAACATAGCGCTGCCATCCTCGCCCGCCAGCGGCTTGGGCATAAAGGAGGCGTGGCAACCGCTCTCGTAGGCCTGCTGCTTAATGA
>CAKWZF010000002.1:29714-32528 GCA_934865005.1 uncultured bacterium
CATGCTCAGGGCCTCGGCGTGGCGCAGACTCATGCCGTGCTGCGAGCGACCGGCGGCGTGGAAGGTGTACTCCACGGGCACGGACATCTTCTCGAGCGTGAGGACCGTGTTGCGGCGCAGGTCGCGAGCGGCATCGCTCACCGAAAGATCGAAGTAGCCCACGTTGTCGAGCGGCTCGGGGGTGTGCTCGTCGGGGAAGTAGTAATACTCCAGCTCGGCGCCCACGTTGAGCAGGTAGCCGGCCTTCTCGGCCTTGCGGAACATGCGGCGCAGGGCATCGCGCGGGTCACCGGCAAACGGTTTGCGATCGGGAGTGCACACATCGCAGAACACGCGGGCGACGCCGTTATGGCTCGGACGCCACGGCAGAATCTGGAAGGTCGAAGCATCGGGAAACGCCAGCATGTCGGCTTCCTCGGGCGTGGCAAAGCCCTCGATGGCGGAGCCGTCAAAGCCAATACCCTCCTCAAAAGCGACCTCGAGGTCCTCGGGGCTAATGGCAAAGTTCTTGAGGCGGCCGAGAATGTCGACAAACCACAGACGCACAAAGCGGATATCACGCTGCTCTACGGAGCGGAGTACGTAATCGATGTTCTGCTGGTTCATGTCGCTCCCCTTTCTTTCGGGCGGGTTTCGACTGGTCTATATCGCAGATACTATCGCAGAAAAATGTTTCCGCAGGGTTAAAGCGTATCAAGCGCTCAAAAAACGTGCGCGAACAGGCAGATATGACAAGTAGCTATCGTTCGGATTCGGAGACAATTTGCCTACAGGCTCGTTCCAGCGCAGGGAACTCCATCGTCACTGCATCCCAGACAACCGAGCGGTCGACATTGCCGTAATCATGCGCAAGATAATTTCTCATGCCGATAATTCCGCGCCACTCAATTTCGGGATGAAGCCGCTGCGAGCGTTCCGACAACTTGCCCGCTTCTTCCGTCACCCTAAGCGCACACATCAAAAGGGAGTCCGCCAACGCCCTCGTCCGCACGTCATTCGCATGCAGAAACTGGTCCTCGGTGATATCAAAAGCCTTGATGCGCTCGTTCGTTTCGGAGATGGCCTCCAAAACCTCTTGGGCGCGGAGACCGTCTGACTTACGCGCGATCATAAAGGATCACTCCTTCGCGCTCGATTACCGCGGCAAGATCGTCATCAAGATGATCACTAGAGACGAGATCAACCTGCCTCCCGGTTTCTTTGCGCACCGCCTCACCAAATGCCGACAGCGCGAAAAGACCAAAGCCCTGCTCGCGATCGACTTCGAGACGCAAGTCGATATCACTATCGACACGCGCCTCGCCACGGGCATACGAACCAAAAAGAATCACGGTTTTGATGGCGGGAATCGGGTTGGCCGCCTCGCGGATGGCGGACTCAATCTGAGCAATATCCAAAATGTCTGCGGCGACGTTTTCGCTCGCAGAGCTTTTACCAACTGACGGAACAAACGGCAGAGAGCGCTCGCGCAGCATCTGCCTCATAAACATATTGACCGCAACAGACGAAGTCATGCCAAGCTCTTCGCACAGTTCGGCAAATGAGTCTTTAATTGACGAGTCCACTCGCACACTCAGCACAGACGCAGCCATGGATACCTCCTGTATGACATTGTATATATATTATCACACAGACTAGCGCGAGGTCGAAGCGCGGTGTTCGATGTGGCCGGGAATCTCGATGCGCTTGGGGGCGAGCTTTGCGGCCTCGCCCACCGTGGTGGTGACGACGTCAATGCGCTCGGACAGGCGCTCGACCACGCGCTCGGCAATGGTGAGGGTGTCCTGCGCGGCCGTGGTCACGCCACCAAAGAGCACATAGTTCCAGGGGTAGTCGTCAAACGTTGCGATCTTGAGACCCGCCGGCAACGACGGTCCCAATTGTGCCAGTGCCTCGGTCAAGCGCAGAAAGACCAGGCCGTTGACGGCAATGAGGCCGAGCTTTTTACCTGCATAGCCGCGGATGGTCTCGTCCAAACGGCCAACGCCCGTGGCACCGCCGTCGGCTAGGGTGACGACCTCGCCCGCAAGACCGCGGCGCGAAAGCTCGTCGGCAAAGGCCTCGGCACGCTCGCGACGCACGGGGCTGTCGTCGCTTGCCTCGGTGAGCAGGCACAGGCGCTCGCTGCCAACGGCGGCGAGCTCGTCTACCAAGCCAGCGACCAGCTCACGGTTGTTAGATGTCACCAGATCGACACCGCCGTCGGCAACGTCGCGGTCGAGCAGCACGACGGGCAGACGTCCCGCTGCCGCGGCGATCGCCTCGTCATTGCCTCCGCAGGTGTTGACGACCAGGCCGTCCACGCCGGCATCGATAAGTCTGGTGAGCGACTCCGCTTCCTTAGCGGGGTCGTTGCCGCTAATGGCCGTCATGAGCGAGCAGCCGCGCGCCGCGGCGCTGGCGGAAAGGCCCTCGAGCATGGCGCTCGAGAACGGGTTGGCGATGTCAGCCAGAATCACACCGATGAGGTTCGTACGCGAGCTGCGCAGATTGCGCGCGGCGGCACGTGGGCGATAGCCGGTGCGCTCGATAACCGCCGCGATGCGAGCGCGGGTTTCCTCGGTCATCTGCCCGGGGCGGTTGTTGAGATAGCGCGAGACCGTGGCCGGGCTCACGCCCGCCTCGGCGGCAATGTCCTTGATTCTCATCTGCGCCATGGCGCACCCCGTTTCCCAATTGTCAGCAGTCTGAGCCATTTTAGGCATTTTTTTAAAAATCTCGCTTGCAAAACGCTGTAGGTGAGTATACTACAACTCGAAACGAAACCGATTTCGTAAACCGATTTCGGCAAGCGTTGGCGCGGAGGTGCAAAGA
>CAKWZF010000002.1:32538-34852 GCA_934865005.1 uncultured bacterium
AAACTGTTTTCTAAACCGTTTTCGGGCTTGGGTGGGGGGGTTGGTCCAAAGTTGACCCACCCCTCCCCCCCCCCCCCCCCCCAACGCCATATCAAAGGTGTACGCACGAGCAAGAAGGAGCTGCGCGACCATGGGTAAAACGGTTCTTACCTTCGGCGAAATCATGATGAGGCTCTCGCCCAAAGATCATCTGCGCATTGAGCAGGCAACCGAGTTTGACGTCCGCTACGGTGGCGCCGAGGCCAACACCGCTCTTTCCCTGGCCTACCAAGGCGACAAGGCCGCTTACGTATCCGTTGTCCCGGCCAACCGCCTAGGCGAGTGCGCGCTGCGCTCGCTGAAGGCCTACGGCGTCGACACAACGCGCGTCGTGCGTCAGGGCGACCGGCTTGGCTCCTATGTGTTTGAGGTCGGCGCCTCGCAGCGCGGCAACGGCTGCGTCTACGACCGCAAGTTCTCTGCCATCAACATGGCCAAACGCGACGTCTTTGACTGGGGCGAGATCCTCAAGGGCATCGATGTCTTCTATTTCTCCGGCGTGACCCCCGCCGTCTCCGATGAGATGGCCGCCGCCTGCAAGGAGGCACTCGCCGCCTGCCGCGCCAAGGGCATCACCACCGTGTGCGACGTGAACTATCGCGGCAAGATGTGGTCGCCCGAGAAGTCGCAGGCCACCATGAAGGAACTCCTGCCGCTCGTCGACATCTGCATCGCCAACGACGAGGATGCGCCCGCCGGCCTCGGCATGACCTGCGTCTCTGGTTCCCTTGCCCATGGCATCGAGGAGCGCGACACCTACGTCGAGATGGCCCGTCAGATCTGCGCCGAGTACGGCTGCAAAAAGGTCGCCTCTGTCGTCCGCAACATCTCTTGCGTCGAGCGCTCCATCTGGATGGGCATGCTCTTTGACGCCGAGAGCGGCGAGTACTGGTTCTCCCCTGCTCACGATGTGCACGTGCTCGAGGGCGTTGCCGCCGGCGACGCTTTCAACGCCGGCTTCGTCCATGCCCTCATCAACGACTTTGACCCGCAGGACGCCGTCAACTACGCGATTGCAGCCTCGATCCTCAAGCTCACCATCAAGGGCGATTCCAACTTGGTGACCGCAGACGAGATCGCAGCCGTGGCCAACGCCGCCGACGGTGGCACCCGCGTCGCGCGTTAGTCCGTCTCCATTCCGCGGGCCGCAGCTTTCCAATCCCATACCCCTGCGGCCCGCTCCCCGATTCCTCCGGCCGGGCAAAACCACCAGTCCCATTCCGGTTTTGCCTGGCATTCCCTACATGACTGGTCGAGCAGCTGGTTTTGGAATTGCTTGAACCCCAAGCAGTGCCTCCGATAACCAATCCAAAATCGGCTCCTGACCAGCATATTTGGCAATCACGCGCCCATGCGCGCCATACATCGAAAGGAACATTATGTTCGATCAGTTCTACACCACGCTTGAGTCCCTGGGCATCGTGCCGGTCGTCGTGCTCGACAAGGTCGAGGACGCCGCTCCGCTCGCCCACGCCCTTATGGCAGCTGGCATGAAGTCCGCCGAGGTCACCTTCCGCACCGCCTGCGCCGCCGAGTGCATCGCCGCTATGGCCGAGGCCGAGCCCGAGATGTGCGTTGGCGCCGGCACTGTCCTGACCGTCGAGCAGGTTGAGCAGGCCCGCGCAGCCGGTGCCAAGTTCATCGTCTCCCCGGGTTACAACGAGGACGTCGTGAAGCACTGCATCGACATCGACCTGCCCGTCCTTCCCGGCACCGTGACCCCCTCCGAGGTCACCGCAGCCGAGAACCTGGGCCTCAAGGTCACCAAGTTCTTCCCCGCGTCCCAGTATGGCGGCCTGAACACCATCAAGGCCCTCGCCGCTCCGTTTGTCGGTCACCGCTTTATGCCTACCGGCGGCGTGAGCACCGTCAACGTCGAGGAGTATCTGAGCTCCTCCGCCATCATCGCCTGCGGTGGCACCTGGATGGTCAAGCCGGCCCTGTTTGCCGACGGCGACTTCTCCAAGGTCGAGCAGATTGCCCGCGAGGCCATGGACGTCGTCAAGAAGGTCCGCGGCTAGGTTTAGCTCTCTATCGTGAAAGGGGGCGTGCCCTAGACCTCGCCCCCTTTCTTTTAAAGCGGCTCGGAAGCGCGCCGTTTCCGTCACGAACAAGAACCAAAACCGTCTTGTATGCTGATAGAACGTGACGGAAGCGACACGCCCCCGAGCCGCTTTGCCTACTCGGCTGGCAACCGCGCCCAGTTGAGCCACATCGACAAAAACCGAGCCATCAAAACAGCTGCGGCGCCGTCTGGAGGAATGGACCCTTGCTT
>CAKWZF010000002.1:34862-56716 GCA_934865005.1 uncultured bacterium
TTGCTTCCGGTCTTTTCCTCCAAGCGGCGCCGCAGCTTTTTCGTGCCCCGATAGTGCCCCGGCAGTTGCGGTGAGATACGGACTGCTTGCACCATCAGAGCCGCAAAACAATCCCTATTTCACTGCAACTAATGAGGGGGGGGAGTTAGATGGCCGTATCTTTGGACAGCTCAAAGTAGTCGGGATGCAAGGCGATAACCGGGCCCTGCTCCTCGGGCATCAGGTGCAGGTGCGTCTCTGCCAGATAGCTCGCCGTGTCGGTATCGCCCCCCTTAATGGCCTCGAGAATCCGGCGATGCTGCCGACGAATCGGCTCCCAATCCAAATCCTGCGACACCATACGCAACCAGTTGTATCGCTCAAAATGCGTGTTGATGCTCTTCATCCAATCCCACAACATGTGACGACCGGCAATCTTAAAACACGTCTCATGGAACAGGTTGTCCAGGTCAAAGAAACGACGCGTTTCGCTATGGTCGAGCGACTCGGACTCGGCAAGGATCTGCTCAATCCGCTGCTTTTGCTCGGGCGAGGCGGCCGAACAGCATTTAATAAGCACGCTTCTCTCGAGCTTCTCGCGCAAAAAGCAGGCGTTTTCGGCGCGTTCCATGCTGATTTTAGAGACATAGGTACCGCTTTTGGGACGCGTTTCCACCAGCTCCTGCTCGCGCAGACGCACAAAGGACTCGCGAATGGGTGTGCGCCCGATTCCCGTCTCTTTTTCCAGACCAATCGCCGAAAGGCGCGTGCCGGGCTTGAGCTCGGCATAGATGATCTTGGACCGCAATGCGTTGTACGCCTGGTCTTGCAGGCTCTGATAATGCTGGTGTTGTTCCATAAAGCCCTCGGATGAAGCCTCGGTTAATCGAATACCACCATGCAATACTATCGCATCCCCCGCCCCCTCATAAGTTGCGGTGGAATAGTTCCTGTTTAAAGCCCTCAGCAGCAAAAACAGGAACTATTTCACCGCAACTTATGGGGGGGGACGGATGCGACATGCCGTTGGTATAAAAAGCAAAGGCCCGCGGACAGTTTGATAGGCAACTGTCCGCGGGCTTGCGGTGAGACACGCTTGTCTTATGCGTTTCTCGCCTAGATAAACAGGCTCAGGATCAGAACCATGATGAGGCCGACAACGGAGTTGACGAGCTCCAACAGGCCCCATGTCTTATAGGTATCCTTCATCGACAGGCCAAACGACTGCTGGAACAGCAGGTAGCCGCCGTCATACATAGGCGTGATGGTATTGGATGCGCAGGCGCAGACCAGTACTGCAAGCACCGGGTTGATGCCAAACTGCGTAACCATAGGTGCCACGCCGGCGGCGGTGATGGCCGAGACGGTACCCTGGCCGGTGAGCAGGCGCAGGACCACCGTGATCACCCAAGCCAAAATCAGCGGCGACACCGGCATGAGGCTCACCATGTCGGCAAGCGTCGCGCCAACGCCAGAAGTAATGATGACCTGCTTCATGATGCCGCCGGCACCGATAACGAGCAGCACGTTCGCGACGCCCTTGATAGCATCGGACATAGAGCTAGAGATCTCTCCGCCATCCATGCCGCGCGTATAACCATACGCAACCATGGCAAGAATCATCGTGATGAGCATAGTGATATCTGCGCTACCGATGCAGCTGGCAAGATCGTATGCAAAGCAACCCTCGCCCACCGTGTTCTTGATAATCGAAGCCCCAATCATGATGATTGCCGGGAACAGCGGCACCAGAATGGAAAGCCAGAACGGCGGAAGCTCGTCCGCGGGCCTGCGCTCCGCCGGCTTCATAACATTGCCAAGCGGCATGTCATCGAGACCGGGGATGAAATGGCACAGCAAAAGACCAGAGCAGATAAGTGTCGGAATCGTGACGATCAGACCAAAGATGTAGACCGGCGGAACCTCGGCACCAAAGGCACTCACCAGCGCCATAGGACCAGGCTGCGGCGGAAAAAGAGAATGGCCCATCGTGGTACCAGAAACAGCCGGGATAATCAGGCGCATATAGGGGATGTCGGCCTCTTTGGCGATGCTGATAACGAGCGGCGTAACGATAAGGAACGCCACCTCGTAGAACATGCTCATACCAAAGATAACGCCGATGATCAGAAGCGCAACAGGCAGCAGCTTAATACCGAGCTTGTCAACGATAGTGTCGGCAATCTGCTGCGAGGCACCCGAATCGGTCATCAGTTTTCCGATGGCTGCGCCAAAGATAATGATCAGCGCAAGCGACTTAAGCGTTCCGCCCAGTCCATCTTCCATGGTGGTGACAAGGTCGCCCACAGAGATGCCGTCGGCAAGGGCGATAAAAATGGCGGAAAGAATAAGCGCAATGATGCTGTTGATTTTAAACTTAACGATCATGGCGACCAGCAGGACTACGCCCACCAGCACCCAAAGGAGTGAAACAACTCCTGCATTCATAGATAAGCTCCTTTTAACTGGCAATGAAGCCAAGTGCTTCTATTCGAAATAGCAGCTTTTACTCGCTTACAGGTTGGCGACAATTGCCTGGGCGATCTCGTCGTACTGAGCCGACTCGAGCGTGACGCGACCGGGGTTCATGGCAAACACGTCGCCAAACTCAAACGGGTCGTCCTTGTACTTGGGGACGATATGCACGTGCAGGTGATGCATGGTGTCGCCGTAGGCACCAAAGTTAATCTTGTCGGGATTGAACGCCTTGTGCAGCGCTGCCGTGACGTGGCGGACATCGGCCATAAAGGCGGCGGCGTCTTCCTCGGACATGCAGGAGATGTCATCGACGTGCTGCTTGGAGGCCACGATTACGCGGCCCTTATGACTCTGCTCCTTAAACAAGATGAGCTTGCTGGCAGGCAGGTCAAGCATGGGGATGCCAAAGGCATCGACGAGCGTGTTGTCGGTCCCGCACATGAAGTACGAGCAATCGGTATGCTGTTCCATGTTGATCCTTTCGATCTGGACAATGATGAATGCCGCTTTTGCGGCAGGTGTAACCCCTCGTTTACACCACCAGATAATGGACAGATACAACGCATGCGTAGTCGATACGAAATCGGTTTCGTATCGACTACCGCCATGATACAGCCAACGAGTTGTTACGATTAGGTGAACGTTCACTTTTTATTGTTTTTCTCTTTGCAAATAGAATCCCGTGCGTATACTAAGGCTCAAACGAAACCGATTTCGTCAAGCGTGAGCAATAGGATGCTAAGACGCACCCTACCATCTTGGCATCCTATTGCCCACGCAATGTCATTTGCTTTCCTCCCGTCTCGCTGGCCCTTCAGTCCCATTCCGGCACAACGAGACACTTCCTAGACGACTGACCGTGGGGCCGGCTTTTCTGCTTTTGCAGCAGTGCCTCCGATAACCCTCTTTTGCCGGCCCGGGTCAGCTTTTTCACACAACCGAAAGGACGGGTAGCAACATGCGACCGCTCATCATCATGCATGGCGAGAACATCGACTGGTGCCATACCGTCATCAGAATGCTGATGTATCTGGTGGGCGTTGCAGTACTGGCACTCGGTATGAGTCTCCAGACGGCATCCGGCCTGGGCGTCGCCGCGCTCACGTGCTTTGCCACAACCCTATCCATGCTCACTGGCAAGACGCTCGGCTTTTGGATCACCGCAACCTACGTCGCCTACATCGTGGCGCAATTAGCCATCTTGCGAAGCGAGTTCCAGCCGCGCATCCTGCTCGAGTTGTTCTTCTCAACGCTGATTGGCGGCTTGACCGACCTCTTCATGGCGGTCAACCCACTGCATCCCACGGCACTCCCCACACAGATTGCGACCATGCTGCTCTCCCTCGCTGTCACCGCATTTGGCGTAAGTCTCGTCGTCAACATGGGCGTTGTCCCCAACGCGCCCGACGGCTTGGTGCAAGTCATTGCCGAAAAGCTTAAACGCCGCTTTGGTGACGTAAAAGTCGTGTTTGACTGCTCACATGTCGCCGCCTCGCTCGCGTTGTCGCTGATCTTTATGTACAACCTGGGCGGCTTTGGCGTCACGACCGCCATCTCGGCACTGTTCCTGGGCCATGTCATCAACGTCGCCAACAAGCTGTTCGCCCAGCGCTTTATCCGCGCGGCATTCGGAAAATAGCACCACCGTAAGAACCCGCGAACAGCGCTATACGTTGCTATATCTCACTATACTTTGCTATATCTTGCTATACTTTGCTATATCTTGCTATATCTTGAGCAAAGGTGGCTCACATGCAAACAAACCCTTTTAAGCCCACAGCAGGTAAAACACCTCCCACGATTATCGGCCGCGAAGATGTACTTGAAGAATTCAGTGAAGGCCTCACCAACGGGCCTGGTGCCCCTGGGCGCCTAATGCGCATAGCCGGCGTCCGTGGAACGGGCAAGACGGTCCTCCTTGACGAGTGCTCACGTTTGGCGCAAAGCCGTGGCTGGACGGTCATAAAAGAGGTCGCAACCGAGGGACTTTGCCAGCGCATTCTCGAACAGCTGCAGCCCAAATTCCAGGCCAAACACGCCAGATTTGAGCCCACCGTAGCTGGCATATCCATCGGCAGCATAGATATTGAGCGAATCGGCCCATCGCTACGCGACGCCATGAGACAGACAATATCCAAGAATGGAAATGGCCTGCTCATCACTCTCGACGAGGTTCAAGACGCAGAGCTCGATGAGGTCCGAACGCTCTCCATTGCGATTCAGCAGGTTATCGGCGAAGACCTTGATATCGCCTTTGTTTTTGCGGGTCTGCCTTCGATGATTGAAAGCATCATCAACGGAAAGACACTTGCGTTTTTGCGCCGTGCCCTCCCCTTTGACCTGAAGGCTGTGGCAGTAACCGAAGTGTCGTACTCCCTCGAGGAAACCATTGAAGCGTCTGGCATGGAGTTGCAGCCAGGTATTGCCGGCCAACTTGCCGAGGCAACGCAAGGTTATCCTTTCATGATCCAACTCGTTGGATACTACGCATGGCAGTTGGCAAGACGCGCACATACACCGATTATTGGAGAAGAAGAAGCCGAGCGCGGCATTGCAACGGCACGCGAACGCTTCTGTGCCATGGTGATTGAGCCCGCGCTACAGCGCATTCCGCCCACGTGCATCGCTTATCTGCTGAGCATGGCATCTTTGGGGCAGACGAGCTCGACCAGCATGGTTGCCGATGCCCTAAACAAAACGCCTCAACAGGTGAGTTCCGTCCGCAGCCGCCTGTTAAGAGAATCGATTATCGAGGCTCCCTCGTACGGCAAGGTCTCATTTGCCATCCCCTACATGCGCGACTACCTCTACGAGCACAAAGCCGAACTGGAAGTTGAACTGTAGAAGCGGTAACTGCCCTGCAAGACGAAAACCGTTTTCGTGCGGATTTATAGCAGACGCAAACAGTTTTCGTCTTGATTTGCGTACGGAATTAAGACGTAAATTGCGCTTTCGTACGCTTATTACCAGACGCAAATTGTTTTCGTCCGGCCATGCGTCCCCAATCTAGACGAAAAGAGCCCCGAGCTCGTATTGAACTGCATCCCAATTCTTGGACGGGCGCCGATGCCCTGATCTCTGCCATGTCGAGGTGCGAGATCAAATCCTTGGCGCGCTCGCCGGAGTGGTATGCCTTGTTCGGCGCCACCTTCCTGTAGAGCTTCTTGAGCTTCGTCTTCCCCTTGTTGCCCGGCGGCATCTCCGTCTCAGGTGGCAGCCCTAGGAAGGACAGGACGCCGGGCAGGTCGCACAGCATCACGTCCTCGATGTCGGCCTTGGCCGCCAGGTCGACGACTCTCTGCGCTGTCGGCGAGATGTTCGGGGTGCTGCTACCGCCCGCTGGTTCGGAAGCTGGCGGGCAGTAGCGGCAGTAGCGGTGTGGCTCGATAGGCCCGAATATCCGTAAGGAAGGTGCTCGCTCTCATATGTGCTGATATGCCTCGCCTCGCGAACCTTGGGATGCTTCCTGAGGTAATCCCTCAATTCGAGCCACTCTTTATGCTCATAACGCTTCGAAATCGTTTCCCCGTCGACAGTTTCCTTCACATAATGGTATGTTCGAACGCCTTCGAACTTGCCGAACCCGTTCTCGACGCTGAAGTTTCTGAACCAGCGCGAAAACCCATTCAGGTCCATGAAGTTGACTTGGGGATGCCTGTCTTTCGTTCGTTCGAATGAGTGGACGAGCGGAGTGCCTTTGACTTGTTCCAGGCCGAAGGCTTCCATTTCGCGGGCCTGCTCCTTTTTCCAGAATTCGAGATACGACGTCAGCGTCTCGCTTATCGAGATCCTCCGCACGCTTTTCTTGCTTTTGGGCGAGCGAACGCTTCGATCGGCCGCGAACTGCTGCTCAATGAGGATGCTTCTGTTCTCGACGGAGACATCGGACCACGTCATCCCGAGGGCTTCTGCCCTTCTCATGTCGGTGTCGAGCATGAGCATCACGCATGTGATGTGCGCGTCCGGTTCTCGATTGAGTAGGATGTCGAGTAGGCGAGCGGCGTGATGGTTCCTTCGCGGTTGTCGTGGAACTTTTTTGCGTACGAGCCGACGGTGTCCCTCGATTTTTGGACGTAGGTGCCGCTGTTGAGTTCTGCCTTGTAGGCTTCGAGTGCGGCGTCGACCTCTCGGCTTTTGGTGGTATGTATGGTCTGCCACGGCGAATAGCGGTATTTGCCCGTGACCGGATCCTTGCCGAGGCTGTGACGGTAGCGCCACGTGTATTTGTCGCGGCGTTGCTTCGTTCCTTTGCCTATGACGAGAGGTCGGTCGTTCATCGTGTTCCTTGCCTGAAGTGCCTGAGAATCGCACTCGGTTGCGCGGAATGGCGCAAAGGGCTGGGGCGGGTGGGCATTACCCTTGGTGGTGGGCCCTGCGTGGGGTCACACCCCAAGGGTAATGCTCCGCCTGACCGCTTTCAAGCTCGTTGTGGGTCGAATTTGGGTCGAATTATTCCGCGTACTTTTCTTTCGTAAATCTATGAAAACATCAAATGACCTGGAGTTATATTGACTTCAATTTGGGTCGAAATGTCTGAATGAAACAACGTCGTAGCGACCTCATAACCCGAAGGTCGGTGGTTCAAATCCGCCCCCCGCGACCATGAAACTTCAGGTCGGAAGCATAAAAGCTCCCGACCTTTTTCTTTGTCTAGGGGTTTCGGCATCTCTCGTTCTTTGGGTACCTCGAGGCGGGCAATCAGATAGATGCTTACGAGTATCATAGGGTCTTTTTACGTCGCGGTCGTGTCTCGTACTGGTGCGCCGCTCTTTGTGGGACGTGTCACTTTGCCATAGGTTGTCCGGCGGCGGGGCGCAGGTCGTTCCCCGTGGCGTCGCTCCTTTCGACGCTACGCTGCCTGGCCACTCGTTCCACTGGTGCTTTTTCATGTCGACGCAGCCGTTGTCTCGGAAGGCGACTCCTTCCTCCGTCAGTAGTGCTCGCTGGTCGGGGAAGTTTGGCGCGAGGCGTCCCGCGTGGTTGACGACGCGGTGGCAGGGATAATCGCCGTAGCGATCCGCCTCGCTCAGCACCGCTCCGACCAGGCGAGAGTTTTTCTCCCTGCCGATGAGGCGCGCTATCTGACCGTACGAGGCGACGCATCCCGCCGGAATCTCTGCCACGACGGAGAGAATCTCATAAACCAAATCTTCGTCCAGGACTTTTCCCATCGTATCGCTCCCGTGTTCGCTTTTGCCTTCGGGGGCGCGGCGCCGATCACCCGTGCTGCGATTTTCGCAGCTCCCCTTACCGAAGCATCGAGGGAAAGCGCGTGCGTGTCAAGGTTGTCTGGTCCAGTTGCTGGCTCGATGCCTCGAGATGTTCGCCTCAAGTGCGACCTGCCCCTATTGGAAAAGGATGCCGAAGATGTATTTGGTGATGGCGGAGCGGCGGATGACCCCCACGAGTTTGCCCTCGTCATCAACCACAGGAAGCTTCTTGAACTTCTTCTTCGCCAGCAGCGCGGCGACGCGGGCGATGCTCTGCTCGGGACGGGCACACACTACCTGGCGCGTCGCGAAATCCATGACGCAGCGATCCTTCAGGTCTTCGATGCGCTGCTCAAGGCTCTGATCGTCGAAGTACAGCATGGACGCGTCGCCGCCCGTGAAGATGGTGTGAGCGCGATGCTGCGCGATGGCTCCCATGACATCGCCGTCGGAGATGAACCCGACCACCTGGTTGCGCTCATCGATTACGGGCATGCTGCTCACCTCGTTTTCGGCGAGCATGCGCACCACGTCGGAAATCGTGCAATCCTGCGTGCAGGTGAACGGCTCTTCAATCATGATGCTCGAAACGGGCGTCCCCTCGAGCTCGAGCGGGATGCGCTCGGACAGAATCTCGGACATCGCTTATGCCTCCTTCGTTTTCGGTGCGGTTTTCTTGGTGCGCACGCTGAATATGGCGCAGATAAGGGAAACGAGGCCGATTGCCGCGCACACCTTGTAAGCGACGCCCGCGCCCACGGCGGTGGCTACTTGGATGCTCGCATCGACGCCGGCCGACGCGGTGACGCTTGTCATGACCGTGATGATGAGCGCCGTGCACAAACCGCCGGCGACCTGGCGGCCGGTGTTCGCGATGGCGTTGCCGTGGGCGATCATGTCATTTTTCAAGGCATTGACACCCCATGTGTTCACCGGCATGTTCGCGAGCGACTGGCCGGCGGACTGCAGCATGCAGAACAGCGCAACCACCAAGATGGGCGTGTTTACCGTCGAAAGCGAGAGCAGGAACAGGGCGCCGGTCATGAGGGCCAGGCCGACGATCGAGATGGCACGCGGACCGAACTTGTCGAACACCACGCCGGAGATAGGGCTGATGATGATGCCCACCGCCGCGGCGGGAAGCATGGCCATGCCGGTTTCGAAGGCCGAAGCGCCAAGCGAGGTTTGCAGCAGCAACGGCAACAGCGTGTTGGTGACCAGGCATGCGGCGTTGATGAGCGTGACGATGATGGCGGCCACGCGGAACTCGCGCGTCTTGAGCGTGCCCAGTTGAAGCAGCGGGTCCTCGATTTTGCCCTGGCGTACGACGAACAGCACCAAGCACACGACACCCGCGACGATCGAGCCGAGCACCACGGGGTTGCCCCAACCCATCGACGAGGCGCTCGAGAACCCGTAGAGAAGTCCGCCGAAGGCGATGGTGGAGAGGACGACCGAGGGCAGGTCGAGCTTGGGGTTCTTCAGCTCGCCCACGTTTTTCAGCATGAACACGCCCAGCACCAGCACGAGAATTGCGAGGGGGACGATGGCGCCGATCATGGTGCGCCAGCCGTACGTGTCGATCACCGCACCGCCTACGACGGGGCCGACCGCGGGACCCGCCGACATGACGATGCCCGCCATGCCCATAGCCGTTCCTCGTTTCTCGACGGGGAACACCAGCATGGGAACCACCGAGACAAGCGGCATGAGCACGCCTGAGCCCGCCGCTTGCAACACGCGACCGATGATGAGGAACAGGAAATCAGGGGCTGCGGCGCACAGCAGCGTGCCCAGCGCGAACACCAGCGTCGCCCCGAAGAATAGCGCGCGGGTGCTGAACTTGTCGATAAGGAACGCCGAAACGGGGACCATGATGCCGCTCACCAGCGGGTATATGGACATGATCCACTGGGCAGTCGAGGCATCGATGGCGAAATCGGACATGATGACCGGCAGCGCAGGCGACATCACCGTTTGGTTCAGTAGCGCCAAGAAGGCACCCAGGACGACGACCGCGACGATGCGGATCTGGGTACCGGTAATGCGCCCATTGGCGGGCGCGACCGTACAATTATCAGACATAAGCTTCCTTCGTATCTATTCGATTCTTCGCCGAAGGCGCGCCGGCCCACGGGCGAAATAACATGCACGTGCTATGCGTGCATCAGATACGACAGGAAGAAAGCGGCTGCTCAGAGCGCACTTGGGGAACAACAGGAGAGGCCCCGTATACCAGGGGCCGCCGAATTGCGATGTATGCTTTGGTCAAATCCTTCATAGCGGGGAGGTATTCTAGCAGCCGTCTTCGCCCCTTTCAAGGGATGTAACCCAGACGTTGATTTTCTTCACCGAGGCGCCATCGTTGACGGGTGGCGTGCTTCTCTATCGCCACACCGCGGGGCGAGGGAACGCCGCGGCGAGCTTGTACATCGGCTATGTGTGCAGCTGCGAGCGTGTCGCCGGCGCGCGCTGGGCGCCAGTCCGATCCGGCCGACTCTTGCCGACGGTCGGTCGCCGTCCTCCTCCATCTCCGCCTGCTCTGTTTTTGCTCGGCTCCCTTGTCGTATCATGGACGGACGAGAATTGAGCGAAGACGGTACGTATGAACATCCAGATATTCGGCACGAAGAAAAGCTTCGATACTAAGAAGGCGCAGCGCTATTTCAAGGAACGTCGTGTGAAGTTCCAGTTCATCGACTTGAAGGAAAAGGGGATGAGCAAAGGCGAGCTCGAAAGCGTGGCGCGCGCCGTCGGCGGGATCGACGCTGTGATCGATCCAAAGGCGAAAGATGCCGACACGGTTGCGCTCGTACAGTATCTTGCTGCCGACCAGAAGTTCGAAAAGGTGCTCGATAACCAGCAGATTCTTCGTGAGCCCATCGTTCGCAACGGCCGCCAGGCAACCGTTGGCTACGAGCCTGACGTGTGGAAGGGCTGGGAATAAAGTGAAGCGCCCACGCCCGTGGTTTTATCCACGGACGCGGGCGCTTGCGTAAGACGTCTCTTGTCGTTTGAGTGGAGCGCCCCGGCGGCGCTGAACAACGCGCCCCGGTGACGTGGCTCGGGGCTCTTTGTGCCGCGCATCTATGAGAGGAGATATTTGATGCGCATGGGCGCTACTCCATGTAGCCACCCTGAATGGCGGAAACTGCATGCTCGGTAAAGAACTTGAGCGTGCCGGAGGTATAGCGATTAGCCTTGGGCTTCCAAGCGGCTCGGCGCTCGGCCAGGACGGCATCGATCTCGGCCGGCTCCATCTCCTTGCCGGCGATGCCCACAATAGACAGCGAGCGCTCGGGGATGTTGATCTGGATAAGGTCGCCCTCCTCGATCAGGGCAATCGGGCCGCCCACGGCAGCCTCGGGCGAAACGTGACCGATAGCCGGGCCCTTGGAGGCGCCGGAGAAGCGGCCATCGGTGATAAGGGCAATGCTCGCACCCAGCTCGGGATCGCTGGCGATAGCCTCGGTGGTGTAGAACATCTCGGGCATACCGGAACCCTTGGGGCCCTCATAGCGAATGATGACGGCGTCGCCGGGCTTGACCTCGTGCGTCAGGACGGCGTGGATAGCGTCCTCCTCGCAGTCGAACGGACGCGCCTTAAGCGTGGCCTGGAACATCTCGCGCGGAACAACCGTGTGCTTGACGACGGCGCCCTCGGGGGCAAGGTTGCCGTGGAGGATGGCGATGGAACCGTCGGTGCCGAAGGCCTGGTCAAACGGACGGATGATGTCCTCGCGCTTGAGATTCCACTTCTCCAGGTAGCGGCCGCACTTCTCGTAGTAACCGTTGTTCTTGAGGTCCTCGAGGTTCTCGCCGAGAGTCTTGCCGGTGACGGTCATAACGCCGAGGTGGAGCATCGACTTGATCTCCTCCATGATGCGCGGCACGCCGCCCGCATAGTAGAAGAACTGCGCCGGCCACTCGCCTGCGGGGCGAACGTTGAGCAGGTAGTGGGCGCCACGGTGCAGGCGATCGAAATCGTCGGCGGACATCTCGATGCCAAACTCGCGGGCGATCGCGGGAATGTGCAGCAGCGAGTTGGTGGAACCGGAGATGGCGCCGTGGACCATGATGAGATTCTCGAAGGACTCCTTGGTCACGATGTCGCGGGGGCACAGGTTGTGCTCGGAGAGCCACACGGACTGACGGCCAGCCTCGCGCGCAAACTCACGCAGATCGGAGCTGGTTGCGGGCAGCAGAGCCGTGCCGGGGAGCATAAGGCCCAGGGCCTCGGCGGTAACCTGCATGGTCGAGGCGGTACCCATAAAGGAGCAGGCGCCGCAGCTGGGGCATGCGTTGTGCTTGGCAAACTCGAGCTCCTCGCGGGAAATCTCGCCGCGCTCATAGCGGGCCGAGATGGCGCCGAGCTGCTCCAGGGTCAGCAGGTCGGGACCGGCATCCATGACACCGCCGGTAACGACGATGGAGGGGATGTTGATGCGGCCCATGGCCATGAGGTTCGCAGGCAGACCCTTATCGCAGCTGGCGACAAAGACGCCGGCGTCGAATGGAGTGGCCTTGGCATGAATCTCGATCATGTTGGCGATCATGTCGCGGCTGGGCAGCGAGTAGTTGATGCCGTCGTGGCCCTGGGCCTCACCGTCGCAAATGTCGGTGCAGAAGTAACGAGCACCGTGACCGCCAGCCTCGGCAACGCCAGCACGGACCTCCTCGACCAGATCAAACAGGCCGGCAGAACCCGGGTGCGAGTCGCCGAACGTCGACTCGATAATGACCTGCGGCTTGTCCAGATCCTCGATGGACCAGCCAGAGCCCAGGCGCAGCGGGTCCATCTCGGGGCTGATGGTGCGGAACTTGCCAGAACGCGGCTGCAGCTTGGCAACCAGGTCGGCGGCCTCCTGCTGAATCTGTGCTTTGGTTTTCTCGTCCATGATGTTCTCCTCTTTTGGTTTGAACGGTTGTACCAATCGTTGGTTAATGAATCAGGTGAAAATGGGTACCGAGCGATGCACTCGGCGAAAGATGCTTAGCTACGCGAACTAGGCGAAGAACGAAATCACCAGGGCGCAGGCAAGACCCGAAAGGCCGATGAGCGTCTCCATAACGGTCCAGGACTTGAGGGTGGTCTTCTCGTCAATCTCCAGGAATGAGGAGCACATCCAAAAACCGGCATCGTTGACGTGCGAGAGGGCCGTGGCACCGCCGCAGATGGCAAGACAGATAGCGGCACGCATGAGCACCGAAGCACCGGCAACCGCGGGCATGGCGGCCATAATGCCCGATGCCATGGTCATAGCGACGATGGAGCTGCCGACAGAGGCACGCACCATGACGGCAATCAAAAAGGCAACAACCACCAAAGGCAGCGGTGAAGCCTCGAGCATAGGGCCAATAACCTGGCCCAAGCCGCAGTCCTGCAGCATCCAGCGAATGACGCCGCCGCAAGCGATAACCAGCAAGATCATGCCGACGGGCTTAAGAGAGCGGTCGAGCAAGGCCTTGAGCTCGGCGCCGGAGTAGCCGCGGCGCGCGCCCAGCAGATACATCGCGACGAGCGTGGCGAGCGTCAAAGCGACGAACGGCTTGCCCAGGAAGGCGAGAATCGAGGCGAACTCGGCGGGCATGGGGATATAAGAGGACAACGTGCCCAGCAAAATCAGACAAAGCGGCGTGAGCACGATGGCAAGCACCATGCCAAAGGAGGGAAGCTCCTTTTCGTCGCTCGCACCCTCGGCAGAGGTAAAGTGCTCCGGAACATCGGTAAAAATGCGACCGCCCACGTTGCGGCCCCAGATGACGCCGGCAATCGCCATGGCGATGAAGGCGGTGGGGATACCGACGAGGATCATGGTGCCCAGGTCGACACCGAGCGTGCCGGCGACCAAAACCGACCCGGCCGATGGCGGCACAAACGCATAGCCAGCGGCAAGTCCCGCGAGTAGCGCGATGCCGTAGTAGAGCGTCGACTTTTTGGTCTGCGATGCCACGCTAAACGCAAGCGGAATCAAAACGACCACGCCGGCCTCAAAGAACACCGTAGTACCGATGACCAGACCGGTAATGCCCAGTGCCCAGCTGGAGTGACCCTGCCCAAAGGTATCGATGAAGGTCTGGGCGATCTTCTTGGCGCCGCCGCTCTCTTCAAGAATCTGACCAAACATCGAGCCCAGGCCAATGAGCAGGGCGATGTTTTGCAGCGTGGTGCCCACGCCCTTGGTGACGGTGTCTGCCACCATGTCGAGCGGCATGCCGGCGCCGATACCGATCACGAGCGCCGAGACCATCATCGAAAGCACGGGATGCAGCTTGAACTTGATGATGAGCGCAAGCAGCAGCGCGATGCCCACGATGGCGGCGATGACCAGCCTGGTGGGATCAGCCATAAACGTTGGGTCTGACATCTTTCCTCCAATTCATCAGACCTTTTGAATTCGTCTGATGACTATAGCGTGTTTTGGAAAGGTCTGATGTTTCATTTTGAAATTTGTTCAAAATACATCTGATGTATTTGGTAAACGGTCGTATTTGCGCTGCGAACGGTATATCTAAGCCGCTCGACTCAAATCCAGCGGCCAATATCACATCCGTGGTGCGCTAAAATAGCTCAGATGAATTTTGTAATGAAAGGTATAGCTATGGCCCGCGCCGAATCGGGACTCCCCGAGCAAATATCGGAGAAAATCATTCAATTGATTCTGGATGAACACCTTGAGCAAGGCGATCGCCTGCCTAAGGAAACCGTGCTGGTCGAGCGCTTGGGCGCCGGCAGGAGCACCGTGCGCGAGGCCATGAAGTTGCTGCAGTCGCGCAATATCGTGCGCATTAAGCAGGGTTCGGGCACCTATGTGGCGTCAAACCCCGGCGTTGCCGACGACCCGCTGGGCTTTACCTTTATCGACGACAAGCAGCGTCTGGCGCACGACCTACTCGAGGTGCGCTTTATGATCGAGCCGCAGATGGCACGCATGGCAGCCGAGCACGCAACCAACGACCAGGTCGTCTATATCAAAGAGCTCTGCGACGAATCCGAGCGCCTGGCCGAGGCCGGTGAGGATTACTCCGCCGCCGACACCGCGTTCCACAATGCCATTGCCGAGAGCTCCGGAAACCTCGTCGTTCCCCGCCTGATGGGCGTGCTCAAGGCATCCGTCCCCCTCTTTATCGACGTGACCGGCAAAAAGCTCGTCGAGGAAACTATCCGCACGCACCGCGATGTGGCCGACGCCATCGCCTCGCGCAATCCCACCGCCGCGCACGACGCGATGTATCTACACCTGGTGTATAACCGCAACATGATCGCAGAGAGCACGCAGGAACAGAGCGAATAAACGTCCGCGCGGCAAGGGCGAGATCACCGTTTACCTTTTAAAAGTGAACGTTCACCTGATTTTAGGAGAATCTGATTTTTAAATCCTCCTCTTCTCCTATACTGACCTTGTATGAAAAGCAAGACTTATATAGATGAACGTTTCTTTTGAAAGGATCGCTATGTCTGATCTTATGGACAGCTTCCGTCTGGACGGCAAGGTCGCACTGGTAACCGGCGCCACCTATGGCATTGGCATGGCCATCGCCGAGGCGCTCGGAGAGGCCGGCGCCAAGATCGCCTTTAACGCACGTCACGCCGACAAGGTAGCCGAGGCCGAGAAGCACTACCGCGAGCTGGGCTTTGAGGCTCATGGTTACGTGGCAGACGTCACCGACGAGGCCGTCGTCGCCGAGCTCATCGCCAAGATCGAGACCGACTTTGGCACCACGCCCGACATCCTGGTCAACAACGCTGGCGTCATCCAGCGCACCCCGATGCTCGACATGAGCGCCGAGGACTTCCGCCGCGTCGTCGATATTGACCTCAACGCACCGTTTATCGTGTCCAAGGCCTGCCTGCCCGGCATGATCGCCAAGGGCCACGGCAAGATCATCAACATCTGCTCGATGATGAGCGAGCTGGGCCGCGAGACCATCGCCGGCTATGCCGCGGCCAAGGGCGGACTCAAGATGCTCACCAAGAACATCTGCTCGGAGTTTGGCGAGGCCAATATCCAGTGCAACGGCATTGGACCCGGCTACATCGCCACGCCGCAGACCGCACCGCTGCGCGAGACGCAGCCCGACGGCAGCCGCCACCCGTTTGACCAGTTCATCATTGCCAAGACGCCGGCCGCCCGTTGGGGCACGCCCGAGGATCTGAAGGGCCCCGCCGTGTTCTTGGCTTCCGACGCGTCGAACTTCGTCAACGGCCACATCCTCTACGTCGACGGCGGAATCCTCGCATACATTGGAAAGCAGCCTCAATAAGCGTCGCCGCAACTGCCCATATCAGGTTTCATCCACTCGTTTTTCATTTGAGTTGCGGTGAGATAAGGATTGGTTTTGGCTTCTATCAGGCAAAACAGTCCGTATTTCACCGCAAGTTAGAAATAGAAAGGTAATTCGCAATGAAGATCGCTCTGATCAATGAGAACTCTCAGAACTCCAAGAACCCTATGATCGAGGCTGCCCTTAAGAAGGTTGTCGAGCCCATGGGGCACACCGTCTTTAACTATGGCATGTATGCCGACGCCGATTCCAAGCCCCTCACCTACGTGCAGAACGGCATCCTTGCCGCCGTGCTGCTGAACTCCGGCGCTGCCGACTACGTCGTGACCGGCTGTGGCACCGGCGAGGGCGCCATGCTCGCCTGCAACTCCTTCCCCGGCGTGCTGTGCGGCCATGTTGCCGACCCGCTCGATGCCTACACCTTTGCCCAGGTCAACGACGGTAACGCTGTCGCCATGCCCTTCGCCCTCAAGAACGGCTGGGGCCAGGAGCTCAACCTCGAGTACACCTTTGAGAAGCTCTTTGGCTTTGGTTCGGGCAACGGCTATCCTGCCGAGCGTGTTGAGCCCGAGCAGCGCAACAAGAAGATCCTCGACGGCGTCCGCGCTGTGACCATGCGTCCGCTCGTCGACGTCCTGGGCGAGATCGATCAGGACCTGGTGAAGGGCGCACTTGCCGGCGAGCACTTCCAGGAGTACTTCTTTGCCAACGCAACCGACGAGGCCATCATCACCAAGGTCAAGGAGATCCTGGGCCTCTAATCGCACGACTCATTGCAGCTAACGCAAGCGGCGGGGGTCCCCCGTACGGGACGACCGCCGCGTTTTGGTATATACCGGCGGACGCCGCGGGGGCAGGCCCCAAGCACCAAGGGATTAACTAGAGCTCGCAGGCAATCTTGTAGCCGTCGCCGATGGCGTCGCGGATGTTGCCGCACTTGTTGGCATCGCCCAACACGTGGGTGGTAACGCCGGCTGCAGCAAGGTCGTCGGCCAACTTGGTATTGGGACGATAGCCCATGGCAAGTACCAGCGTATCGGCATCGGCGATGGTGTGGACCTCGCCGTCCTTCTCGTAGCTGATGGCATCCTCGGTAATCTCGGTCACCTTGGCCTCGGTCAGCACGTGAACGCCCTTGGAGAGCATGCGCGTGATGAGCACCGCGCGACCAGCGCCGCCCTCGTTGGCGGCAAGCGTCTTGGTCATCTCGATGACGGTGACGTCGCGATTGGCCGGCGACAGATCGTTGACCAACGGGGCCAGGTAGTCGGCCGTCTCGCAACCGACGGTGCCGCCGCCCACGATGACAATCTTCTTGCCCGGGAAAGCTTTGCCACCCAGCAGGTCGTCAGCTGTCATAACCTGCTTAAAGCCCTGCATAAAAACCGGAGCGATGGGGTCGGCGCCATAAGCCAGGACAACCTCGTAACCCGCGTAGTCACGCTGAATGTCCTCGGCAGTAAGCTCGGTGCCAAATACGCACTTCACGCCGGCCTCGGCCAGGCGACGGTACTGATACTTGATCACGCGGGTGAGCTCCTGCTTTGCCGGCGGAACGGCTGCGATGCGCATCTCGCCGCCCGGCTCATCCTGCTTATCCACGAGCACCACGTTGTGGCCGCGCTTGGCGGCAATGTAGGCTGCCTCCATGCCAGCAGGACCAGCGCCCACAACCAGTACGTTCTTGGCCTCGGCGGCAGGCTCGTAGCCAGCCTCGTCGCGCTCCACGTCCGGGTTGACGGTGCAGGAGATGCGCTTGCCAAACATAATGCCGTTCAGGCAGCGCAGGCAGCCAATGCAGGGGCGAATATCGTCGGCGTTGCCGGCAGCGGCCTTGTTGCAGAACTCGGCATCGCACAGATTGGCGCGGCCCATCATGCAGATGTCGGCGGCACCGTCCTCGATCAGCTCCTCGGCGATCCAGGCCTCGTTAATGCGTCCGACGGTGGCAACGGGAATGTTGACGTGCTTTTTGATCTCGCGCGAGCAGGCGGCATGCGAGGCCTGCTGAGTACCGGCGGCGGGAATTGCGGAACCGCGCTTGATGGTGGTACCGCCCGACACGTGAATCATGTCGACGCCGGCCTTCTCCAAGCGACGCGAGATATAGATCATGTCGTTGAGGGTCAGGCCGCCATCGGTGTACTCATCGCCCGAGATGCGGACGTCGATGATAAAGTCCTTGCCGCAGCGCTCGCGAATCTCGGCGATGACCTCGAGCAAAAAGCGCATGCGGGCGTCGAGCGAGCCGCCGTACTCATCGGTACGCTTGTTATAGAGCGGGGTCAAGAAACCGCCGAGCATGCCGTGGGCGTGCGCCGCATGGACCTCGACGCCATCGACACCGGCCTTCTGCATACGCACGGCAGCGTCGCCAAACTGATGCGTGAGCTCGTGAATCTCGTCGACCGTGATAGGACGCGGTGCCTCACGGGCATAGGACGGTCCCACGAAGGACGGAGCGATCAGGCGCGGCGTGCCCGGAATGTTAAAGGCCATGTAGGCGGGGTGAAAGAGCTGCGGCATGATCTTGCAGCCATACTCGTGGACGGCCGCGGCGAGCTTTTCCCAGCCAGGGATAAACGTGTCGTCGTAGCAGCACATGTCACCCGGCAGATAGGTATAGGTAGGCTCGACCGTCACGACCTCGGTGATGATCAGGCCGACGCCGCCCTTGGCACGGGCACGGTAATGATCGACCAAGTCGTCGGTCACATAGCCATGATCGGCCAGGTTCGTGGACACCGGCGGCATAAAGACGCGGTTCTTGACCTCGGTCGTACCGACCTTGATCGGGCTAAAGAGCATCGGGTAGGCGGATGACTCCATACAGGCTTCCTTTCATTTGAGCCGCTCGGCGGCAGTTGCTGACGTACCTATCGTATCAGTATCCGCCGCATTCGCACTCACTCGCACTCCCCACTTTCAATCCCGATCCTCACAAAAAAAGTTGCGGTGGAATACGGAGTAGATAAGGCTTTTGACAGCCAAAACAGTCCGTATTTCACCGCAACTGATGGATGGGATGTGTTAGAGACCCAGGTAGCTGGTCATGCCTTCGACGGCGAGCTTAGCGCCGGCTACGGCGTGAACAACCGTCAGCGGGCCGTTAACCACGTCGCCGGCGGCAAAGACGCCAGGCACCGTTGTCATGCCGTTCTCGTCGACCGAAAGCAGGCCACGATGGTCGGTCTCCAGGCCGCCCGTCGTAAGCACAAGCTTGTCTTTGGGCACCTGCGAAGCCGCAATCACAACTGTGTCGGCAGACACATGGTCGAGCTCCTCCTCGTAGCCCACCACATTGTTGTCCTCGTCAAAGATAGCCGTCTCGAACACCGGACCGTTATCGTCGATGGCGCAGATCGCCTTGCCGCACACAATCTCGGCACCGTCAAGCTCGGTCAGCTCGACCTCGTCGTCGATGGCCGAGATATGGCGCGAGCGTGCATACACAGTGACCTTGCGAGCACCCGAACGCAGCGCCGTGCGGGCCACATCCATGGCCACATTACCGGCACCGATGACCGCCACGTTCTGCCCGATCGCCACGCTCGAGGGATCGACCAGATAATCGATACCAAACAGCACGTTGCCGCGCGACTCGCCGGGAATACCCAGCTTTCGAGCTCGCCAGGTACCGGTACCGACAAAGACCGCATCGTAGCCGTCGCGCAGCAGGTCGTCGATATGCAGCGCGCCACCGATGGTGGTCGAGGGGCGCACGCGCACGCCAAGCGAGCACATCACGTGGCGATACTTTTGCACGAGCGCACGGGGCAGGCGGAACTCGGGGATACCGTACTCCAGCACACCGCCGATCTCGGGCCGCTGCTCAAATACCGTGACGGCACAGCCCAGCTGGGCCATCTTAATGGCCACGGTAATACCAGCGGGACCGGAACCGACCACAGCAATCTGTTTACCGCACGACGGTGCGGGCTTCCACTCCTTACGATCCAAATATGCCGTGGAGATATAGTTCTCGATGCTCGAGAAATGCACCGGCGCGCCCTTGCGGCCCTGGATGCACGCGCCCTCGCACTGGCCCGAATGGTTGCAAACCATGGAGCAGACCGCGCTCATGGGATTGTTCTGGAACAGTAGCTCGCCCGCCTCTTCTAGACGACGCTGTTTGAACAGGTCAATGACCTGTGGAATAGGCGTCTGAACCGGGCAGCCCTTAATCTGGCAGAACGCCCTTTTACAACCCAGGCAACGATTCGCCTCTTCGACAATGTGGATAGCCACGCAACTCCCCTTTTTAATGCAATCCAATGGGGCGACGATAAAGACCCTTCACCGCCGCCCCCATACAGGTAATCTCAATCTGCCGACACGGCAAAAGCCAATGCTATAACTCGCGATGCGAAGCCCCGCAGCGAGCGGACATGTGCTCGAGTGTCGCCAGGCAGTCAGCCGCCGTCGCCGGCACGCTGTTCTCGACCACGCAGGGAATCCCAGGGCAGGCGGCAGCCGCCCAGGCCACCACGGGCTCAAAGTCATATCGTCCCGTCTCGCCCACGCCATGACACACCAGGCGCGAACCCGTACCGTCGCACCAACCGGCTTCGTCCTCGTTATCAACGACCTCAAAATCCTTGGCGTGCAGCGCGCGGATCTTACTGCCGCATAAGTAGAGCATGCGCGCGGTGATTTCCTGCGCTTCGTCAACAACACTGGGGTGCAGCAGTGATACCGGGTCATAGATCACGCCGAGCGACGGACTCGAGACGCGCTCTAGCACCTCACGGCAGCGATCCGGCGTGTTGACCGTTTCGTTCCAACCAGGCTCGATCAAAATTTGCCCACCCACGGCCTCGGCCCGATCGCAGACGTGTGCAAGCCCGTCTGCAAACGCATCGAGTGCCTCATCGGTCATGCGGTCGTCAGCAACGCGGTTCTGTGCATTGGGGCGACCGGTCTCGGTGCCAACCGGGCATCCGCCGAGCATCTGGGCAAAGTTCAAGCATGCCTCGTACTCGGCAAAGTTATCCATGAGCTGTTGGCGATCGGGCGTCGCCAGATTCTTATAACAGCCGAGCACGGTGACCGAAACGCCCGCCTCGTCGAGCACCGCACGCAAATGGTCGGCAAGCTCGTGGGTCAGGCCGCCTCGATCGATCCCCATCGATGCGTAGAGCACCTTGCTCGGCAGTTGAATGCACGAAAAGCCCAGCTCTCCCGCCATGCGAATGCGTTCCTCGACGGTCCCCTGCGGAAGGTCGTGCAAACGTACGCCCGGAGTAATAGCCCCCACGTTATTCACATCCCTTATGAGCGTTGATGCCCGGGGTGTATCCGCCAAACGGGTCCTCGATGGAGCACACGCCCGAGGGGGCGAGCGGATCGCGCTTACCGGCCAGCTTGTCGTGATGCATGGTCTCGATATAGGCAAGCACCAGCGGCGCCACACCCTTTGCATCATTTTTGACCACGGGCTCGCTCATGTAGTAATCAAACGTGCCCTCGCGGTGCGCGGTGTTTCCCAAGCCCGCAACCAGGCAGATGTTGTCGAGCGCCAGCTGCCCGTCATACTCGGACA
This sequence comes from uncultured bacterium, assembly GCA_934865005.1. Lineage (GTDB taxonomy): Bacteria > Actinomycetota > Coriobacteriia > Coriobacteriales > Coriobacteriaceae > Collinsella. The sequence continues at coordinate 56,358 of CAKWZF010000002.1, forward strand.
GGCAGGTCTCGCAGATGCCGTCGAAGGCGCGACGGCCGTACTGGTAGTAACGCTCGCCCAGCACGCCCAGACGCACGCCCTTCATGATGGCGTTGGCAAAGATGGCGCTGCCCGACTCCTCCAGGTAGTTGGGGGCGATATTGGGCAGGTTGATAACCTGGTGCCACATGCCGGTCTTCTCGTCCTGATACGGCAGCATGGCGTCGATCAGATCGTGGAACATCTTGCGGATCTCGTCCTTCTCGGCCGACATCGAAGGCGGCATAAGCTCCCAGGTGTCGATGAGCGCCATGGCAAACCAGCCCTCGGCGCGCAGCCAGAAGTTAGCCGAAAGGCCGGTGACCGGGTCGCACCAGAAC
>CAKWZF010000002.1:56726-56976 GCA_934865005.1 uncultured bacterium
CTCGCGTCGTAAGCGTGATAGTACAGACCGTTGAGGGGGTTGCGCATCAGGTCATGCACGACCTGGAACATATGGAAGCTGTCCGAGCAGGCACGACGGTTGTGGAAGCTCAGCTCGTACTGCATGTAGAACGGCTGCGCCATGTACATGCCATCGAGCCAAATCTGGTTGGGATAGACGGCCTTGTGCCAGAACACGCCCTCTTTGGTGCGCGGCTGGGTCTCGAGCTGGCGGTAGATGGTGTCCATGG
>CAKWZF010000003.1:0-25437 GCA_934865005.1 uncultured bacterium
AGCGCTTCCTGCATGGCTGCATACGCTTTTTCTTTTGCGGCGGCCGCATCTTCCGACTGCAGGGTGCCCGAATTGCCGCTGGTGGCGCTCGTCTGCGAAACGGCCGCACCGGTGGGGGAACTGGTTTCTGCCGCGATCGCCGTTGCGGGGGCGATTCCCGCGACAAGCGCCGCGGAAAGGGCGATGCCCACAGTTGCTCGTCTTGCTCTTCTTGCGAGAATGTCGTTCATCTCGGCACCTCATTTCAAGGGTCGGCGACTAACTTGGTAGCACTAATGTAAATATACCATGCTAGTTGACCCGACACTGGCTGGGTGCGCGCGTATACCCCTCTGAAAACTGAATCCCGCTAGAAATGACGAGTTGTTTACGCTTCTTTTGGGGTGGCGGTACTATCATGGTTCGAATTGAATGTGGATGATGATAGGGAGCGCCTATATATGATTGAGCTGCTCAGGCGTTTTGGTGGCAAGTTTCGCCGGTATATGGTGATTGGCCCTGCGTGTAAGCTGATCGAAGTGATCTTTGACCTGCTGACGCCGCTGGTGATTGCCCAGATGATCGATGAAGGTATCGGTGCGCACGACGTGAGTGCCGTCGTCCACTACGGCATGGTGCTCGCCGCCATGGCCGTGATCGGCATCTCGTTTACGCTCGTCTGCCAAAAGATGGCGGCGCTCACCTCGCAGGGCATGGGCACCGATATCCGCGGTGCGCTCTACCAGCACATCAACAAGTTGAGCTATGCCGAACTCGACCGTTTTGGCACGCCGTCGCTCATCACGCGCATTACCAACGACGTCAACCAGGTGCAGCTCGCTGTGGCGCTGGGCGTGCGCATGCTCATACGCTGGCCCTTCCTAGCGGTGGGCTCCATGGTCGCGGCCCTTGCCATCGACCTTAAGCTCGGCATGATCTTTTTGATTTGCACGCCCGCCATCGGCCTGGTGTTTTGGTTTGTCATGGCGCGCTGCATCCCGTATTACAGGCAGCTGCAGGCAAAGCTCGATCGCATCGCGCTTATTTGCCGCGAGGGACTTTCGGGCGCCCGCGTGGTTCGCGCCTTTGTGCGCGAGGGCCACGAGCGCGAGCGATTTGCCCAAGCTGCCGATGACCAGGCCAATACTGCCATCGCGGTGGGCAAGCTCTCGTCGATTCTCAACCCCGTAACGTTTTTGGTGATGAACCTGGGCGTGTGCGCCATCCTGTGGGTGGGCGGCATCCAGGTCAACGTGGGCGATCTCACTCAGGGCCAGGTCATGGCGTTTGTGAACTACATGACGCAGACCCTCACCTCCATCGTGTATGTTGCCAATCTGGTCGTGGTCTTTACCAAGGCGAGCGCCAGCGCGTCGCGTATCAACGAGGTGCTCAATTGCGTGCCGAGCATTAGCGACGAGAGCAACCAGCCGGTCGCGCTGCCCAAGCCGGGCAATGTCGCTCCCGTTCCTGCGCTGAGCTTGAGCCATGTGAGCTTTTCGTTTGGCGCCGGCGCTGCCAACGCTGTCAACGATGTGACCCTGGAACTCCCGCTGGGCAAGACGCTCGGCATTATCGGCGGTACGGGCAGCGGTAAATCCACACTCGTCTCGCTTATCCCGCGCCTGTACGATGCGAGCGCCGGCCGCGTGAGCGTGATGGGCGCCGACGTGCGCACCTGGCCGCTCGACCAGCTGCGCCGTGTGGTCGCGACCGTTCCGCAGCGCGCGTCGCTGGTGAGCGGCACCATCCGCAGCAACCTGACCTGGCGCGATGAAGCCGCGACTGACGAGGAGCTCTGGGCGGCTCTCGACATGGCGCAGGCGAGCGAGTTCGTGCACAACAAGCCGCAGGGTCTGGATGCGCCGGTCGAGGCAGGCGGCAAGAACTTCAGCGGTGGCCAGCGCCAGCGCCTGACCATCGCGCGCGCCCTGGTGGGCTCGCCGCAGGTTCTGATCATGGACGACTCTGCCTCGGCGCTCGACTTTAAGACCGACGCGGCGCTTCGCCATGCCATTCGCGAGCGCAGCGTGCGCGGTGCCGCCGAGGGCGGGCTGCCGCTCACGACGGTGATCGTAAGCCAGCGCGTCTCGACCGTTCGCGATGCCGACATGATCTGCGTACTCGACCACGGCTCGGTTGCGGGCCTGGGCACGCACGATGGGCTGTATGCAAGCTGCCAGCTCTACCGAGAGATCTGCCAGTCGCAGCTTCGCCGCGAGGAGCTCGAGGGCCAGCAGGGGAGCACGACGCCCACGTCCGCTCCGACCGCTCCCGCATCCGTCTGCGCAAAGGAGGACTGCTAAATGAATCCGTACACTTCCTCCGGTTCGGTCGCCACGATGACGGCCAACGTGTCCGGCAACGATAACCTCAACGACCTGGGTGACGGTCCGCGCCAGCTCGGCGATCCCGAGCGCTATCCCGTGGGTGCGGTGACCCGCCGCCTGCTGGGCTATGTTCGCCCGCACCGCGTCTCGTTTGCCGCGTCGTTTGTGAGCGCCGCCATCTCGGTGATCTTGCAACTCTATACGCCCATCCTCATTGGCGAGGGCATCGACCTCATCGTTGCCGCCGGGCAGGTTGACTTCGATGCGCTGCTGCCGCTCGTTACCAAACTCGCGCTCGTCGTGGTAGGTGCCGCGGCCTTCCAGTGGCTGCAGGGCTACTGCGTCAACCGCCTGTCCTACGAAACGGTGCGCGACATGCGCGTGGAGGCGAGCGACAAGCTCAGTCGCATGCCGCTCAGCTTTATCGACAGCCATGCCCACGGCGACCTTATGAGCCGCGTGGTCAACGATGTCGACCAAGTGGGCGACGGCCTGCTGCAGGGCTTTACGCAGCTCTTTACCGGCGTCATCACCATCGTGGGCACGCTTGCGTTTATGCTTTCCATCAACCTGACCATGACGCTCGTGGTGGTGCTCGTCACGCCGCTTTCCATTTTTGCAGCCGGTGCTATCGCCAAGCTTTCCAACAAAAGCTTTACGGCACAGCAGCGTATTCAAGGGCAGCTCGGTGGTCATATCGAGGAGTACGTAGGCGAGCAGAAACTTGTCGACGCCTTTGCCTATGGTCCCAACGCTCAGCAGCGCTTCGATGCCCTCAACGCCGAGCTCTATGCGGCAGGTGAGCGCGCGCAGTTTATGGGTTCGCTCTCCAACCCCGGCACGCGCTTTATCAATAACATCATCTATGCCGTGGTGGCCGTGATTGGCTGCGTGGGCGTGATCACGGGCGTGCCCGCGGCACTCACGGTGGGCGGCGTGCAGATCTTCCTGTCCTACGCCAACCAGTACACCAAGCCGTTCAACGAGGTCACCAACGTCATTACGCAGATCCAGACGGCGTACGCCTCGGCACGCCGCATGTTTGCGCTGCTCGACGCGCGTGAGCAGGAGCCCGATGCGACGGGCGCCGTGGAACTTGCCGCCCCGCGTGGCGAGGTGACCTTTGAGCACGTGGACTTTAGTTATGTGCCCGATCGCAAGCTGCTGCAGGATATCTGCATCGAGGCCAAACCCGGCATGCGCTTTGCCCTGGTCGGCCCCACGGGCTGCGGCAAGACAACGCTCATCAACCTGCTGCTGCGTTTTTACGATATTGATGCCGGACGCATCATGGTCGATGGCCGGTCTTCGCGTGACTACACGCGCGCAAGCCTGCGCCGTGCCTTTGGCATGGTGCTGCAGGACACTTGGCTGTTCGAGGGCACGGTGGCGGAAAACATCGCCTACGGCTGTCCTGACGCCACGCGCGAGCAGGTTATCGAAGCTGCCAAGCGCGCGCACGCGCACAAGTTTATCGTGCAGCTGCCAGGCGGCTACGATACGGTAATCGGCGAGGACGGCGGCACGTTTAGCCAGGGTCAAAAACAGCTGCTGTGCATCGCGCGCGTCATGCTCATCGACCCGGCTATCTTGCTGCTGGACGAGGCGACCTCGAGTATCGATACCCGCACCGAGCTGCAGGTGCAGGCGGCATTCGACGAGCTCATGGCCGGTCGCACAAGCTTTGTCGTGGCGCACCGCCTGAGCACCATCCGCAACGCCGACTGCATTCTGGTGATGCGCGACGGCGAGATTATCGAGCGCGGCACGCACGACGAGCTGCTAGCGGCAGGCGGCTTCTATGCCGAGCTCTACCGCAGCCAGTTTGCCCAGTAGGGGCTACCGATTAGCGGCAGATGGTTTACATCTGCGTTGTTAGTACTAAGATATTCATCTAATAAATTGCATTAGTGGCTTTAGTTTTGGGGGAAACGAGGCAGCGTGACTATGACGTGCTCTTTGGTGGTTAACAGCAAGAGCGGTAATACCAGGATGGTTTCGGGCGCGATTAAGCGCGCTCTGCAGGCTGCGGGCGTTGAGTTTGTCCATGCCGCGGCGTTGAGCGACGATGCGGATGCAGATCAGGTTGCGCTCGAGGCGCAGGGCGCCTGCGCGGCCGACACGGTGCTTGTCGGTTTTTGGTGCGACAAGGGCGCGTGCACGCCTTCGGTTGCCGCGCTGCTCTCCGCTCTGCACGGCAAGCGCGTTTTCCTCTTTGGTACCTGCGGTTTTGGCGCCGACCAGAGCTATTATCAGCAGATTATCGATCGCGTGACCTCCAATTTGGCTGGGGATGCCGAGCTTGCGGGCTGGGCGATGTGCCAGGGCAAGATGGGTCCCGCGGTCAAGCAGCGCTACGAGGCCATGCTCGAGCAAGATCCCGACAACGCCCGCGCTAAGTTGCTGCTCGATAACTGGGTCGCCGCAAAGGATCACCCCACCAAGGAAGATCTGGACAACATGGCTGCAGCCGCCAAAAAGGCCGTGCTGGGGGAGTAGCTCCCATCGCTGACGGCGGTCGGTCCATCTTTCTAAATGAAACGTCCTCCCGGGCGTCGGGGCACGAAGTTCCCTGCTCTACAGTCCTGCGCAAGACGAAGGCCACATTAAGTGGCCTTCTTTGCGTGCGGAACTCGCGATGAACTTCGTGCCCCGCCGTCCGGGAGGACGCCTCTTTATTGATGGGAGGCCTGATAGGTCGATGGTTCCGTGCCCGGATGCGTCCAAAGTGGGACGGGCTTTCCGGATGGGCAGGCTTTCGAAAAATGCGTCCCGGAATTTGCCTTTGGAATGGGACGTAGTTTCCCGTTGAGGTGCTTTGCGGAAAGTGCATCCCACTCTGGGCGGTCGAAGTGGGACACACTTTCCCAAAGGCGCTCCAACGGGAAATTGCGTCCCATTATTCGGTCAAGAAACGGGATGCATTTTCCCAATGAGAGCAAAACCGGAAAATGCATCCCACAATCAGCCCTCAAAGTGGGACGCCGTTTCCCAATGAGGCTCAAGCGGAAAATGCATCCCGGAATTTGCGCTCAAAGTGGGATGCGGTTTCCGGTTGAGGGCCTAAGGGGAAAATGCGTCCCAGAATCGACGCTTGAAATGGGATGCAGTTTCCCGATGAGGCACTCGACGGAAAATACATCCCAGAAATGGCCTTTGAGCTGGGATAAGATTTCCGCGGCATCTCGGATTCTAAAAAATGAGACACGCCGTTGGCGAAAATGAGACACGTGATATCGGGCATCGGACGTATCATTTGCAAAAATGAGTCCACTCCACTCGAGTAAAGCGAGGTCCCTCATGTACGTTCCACACCCCCGTATCCGTAGGCTGTCGAAAATCTCGCTTGTTGGGACGGCGGCGCTTGCTGCGTTGATCGCCACGAGCGTCGCCTGCTTCACGGCCACGCCCCAGGTTGCCCAGGCGGCAGACGCGCCCGCAATCACCGATATGACCGAGCAGGATTATCAAGCCCTGGGTCTGGGCACGAGCGAGGACATTCCGGCCGATACCGTTGGCCCCTATTCCACTGATACCCCCACGACGTTTGCCACGCGCAGCGAGGTCTATATGGCAGCTAACGGTAGCCATGGCAATCGCTACACTCTGCGCGACAAGCTCGAGAACGTCGAGCACGGTGACATTGGCGGCAGCAGCAAACTCACCGATGGCTATGGAAGTGTGTGGGGCGCCGCAAAGTTCTGGCAAAACGTCAACAACTTCGATACGAACAGCGATCTCTACAAGCATAGCGACTACGGTGGCGGCACCTGGTCGTACCTAAGCAACAATGAGTCCTCAACAGTACTCGCCAACGACAACAACGGTTTCTCGGGCATTCACGCCACGAGTGTTGAGTTCTGCAGCGACGCCAGCACGGGCAAAAAGAGCCGCGTTGCCGAGCTCCGTGCCTACGGCGACAGTTCCTCCACGACGATTGACGGCAAGTCATACGCCGGAAAAGTTGAGCTGGTCCTCTACTCGTTTAGCAACGGGCGTACGCGCACTCTCGACACGCACCTGCCGGTGACGGTCAACACTAATATGATGTACGAAGGCCGTTTTAAGTACCTGGATGCCGGTTACCTGCAAGAGCACGACGCCGTCTTTGATGTCGAGGCGGGCGATGTCGATGGCGACGGCGTCGACGAGCTTTTTGTCTACGCGGGCTGCTATGTCGACGAGAACGGCGTGCGCAAGGCTGTAGTCGACATGTATGACTTGGAGGGCGGCAACTGGAAGCAAAGCGTCGTCAAGATCGATGCCGGTAACGCCGCGGACTACACCACGCACAACAAGGGCGGGAACGACTCCTGGACGCAGCTTCAGTCAGCTCCTGTCGTTTCGCTAGCGGCCGGCGACCTCGATCGCGATTTTTGCGATGACCTCGCCATCGTGGTCTCGGCACCCTACGGCAAGAAGAATATTGATAAGTCGACGCATTGCGAGCTGTTTTCGTGGGATGCATCCAAGGGCGCGCTCGTCCATGTCGATGCTCTGGGCGACGCGGGCGCAATCTCCCTCTCCGCGAACGGCAAGACCATGGTCGCTGCGAATGCGACGTTCGGCACGTTTGCCGCCTACGATGAAGAAGGAAAGAAGACGGGTGAAACCGTCACGGGCCTTATTCTTGCGGGCTATGACTGGCAACGCAGCGCTTTTGATTACGGCGCTTCTGACGGCAGCAAGGGGCTGTACGGCGCGCTGTACCGCTACGCGTATTTTGACTCGGAGTCTGGCGAGTTCAAGCTTTCCGATTGCAAGGAATACAGAGACGGGCTCCTCGCCTCTTATGGGCTGATGCATGTGCCCAACAGCGCATGGAAGGATAGCGCTCAGGATAAGCGCTATCCGTGCACCTTGGCGCCTATTGCCCTTGCCACTGCCAACCTTGACGGCCTGTCCGAGCAGCTGGCGGTCGACGAGGTGCTCGTGGGCGGCGATGTGTTCCGCGACTTTGCCTGCAACACGGCACAGAGCGGGGCTCAGGGCTTGGGGTCCATGGTCGGAACCATGAGCATGAGCGGTCAGCAATACAACAGCAGCAACAAGCATGACCACAAGGGTATAGAGCAGGTGTGGATCAGCGACGTCAAGGCGGGCAGCGTCTCGGGTTCGGACCGCTATAACGAGAGCTTTATCGCCGTGGTGGGCAAGCACCGCGACGAGGACCTGCGCAAGAACGATGACTACTATTGGATGACCGCCTCGCATTTTTCGCTCGACGAGAACGGAAAGGTGCGCCGCGGCGAGGAGCAGGTGATTAGCGAGAGCAACCGTCGCGGCACTACCTATGGCACATTTATCTCGCTCGCGCTGCCCGATGTCGACAACGACAGCGTCAAGATCACGTACAAGGACCGCTACAAGGTCTATACCAACCCGCGCGTGCTTGCCGTGCTGCAGGATGCGCCCTATGTTGAGGATCTGGAGCAGGCATACGGCTATCTGGTGTTGGGCGGCACGTCATACGGAGAGGAAAAGGGCACGGGGACATCTCAGGGCTATACCATTGGCGCCGAGTTGGGCGTTGCCGTCGAGGTGCAGACCGGTCCGCCCCTGGTCGCGATGAATGCTTCAGTCGATTTTGCCGCCGAGGGATGCTATGACTACCGGAGCGAGCGCACGGTCAGCGCAAGCGTAAGCTATGAGTCGCATGCCGGCGAGGGTGACAAGGCCGTGCTCTACACGATTCCGATGGTCTATTACGAGTATGAGATCGAAAATGAGGAAACTGGTGGCAAGGGCGTGATGGCGGCGCCCGTGTCGCTCGGCGCGCAGACCTCGGTCGTTAATGTCGAGGCCTATGACCGCATTGCCAAACAGCACAATATGACGCCGCTCAGCTACTTTTTGACCAACCGGTCGGGAGAACCCGGAACCTATCAAACGACGCTCAACGGCGAGACTCCCGTTGGGGATTCCTTTGGCCTGGGCAAGCCTGGCGTAACGCGCGCCTACACGCACGATGGGTTTAACGGCGCCGCCGCGCAGTCGGGGGCGAGCATTGAGCAGACCATCGAAGTCGAGGAGGGCAAGGAGCAGGAGCTCGAGCTCGGCTTGACGCTGAACGGCAGCGTTGTCATGGGCGCGAAGCTCGCAAAGCACGAGTTGTTTGGCGGCCTGTGCTTTGGTGCCAACGCCGGCTTTACTACGGGTAACTCCTCGAGTGAATCGACCGAATACGGCGGCACCGTCGACAACCTGCCCGAGGCCGCGCAGGGCAAGTACGGTTTTGTGTGGCGTCTGGGCGTCAACGCGGTGGATGTCGACAAGTTCGAGGCAGACTCGGGCGACAAGCTCGGCACCAAGGACACCGACCAGTTCTGGATCGTGGGCTATGACGTTAAGGACGTCGAGATGCCCGACGCGCCGGCCGTGACGGGCTTTACGGCAAACGCCGTCGATTCGACCAGCGTTACGTTTAGCTGGGACGATGTACTCGCAAACAAGAGTGGCTTTAGCTACGGCGTGGGCATGCTGCAGAGCAATGCGGCGGATGCGGTCGTCAATAGCTGGAAGATTGCCGACAACACGCAGACCTCGCTCAAGTGGGATGGGCTGCAGCCCAATACGGAGTATCGATTCGCCATCGCCGCCGTTAAGAATGGATCCACGACCGAAACAGGTATTCGCTCGGCAATCATCACGGTCAAGACCATGCCCGATGGCATGACGATGACCGTGAGCGGACCTGCAGCGGATGCTGCGGAGGGGTCGGATCTTGGATACGACTCTTCGGTTGAGCGCACGGCGGGAAGCCACCTGACGCTCTCGGCGATTGGCTATGTGAAGCAACTCGGTGCCGACGATAGCGAAACAGGGCTGGCACCGACCTATATGTGGTACCGCAAGGGCCGCGGCGAGACAGAGTTTAAGCTCGTGGGTGCCGATGGCAACCTCGCGGCTGGAACGGCCTCAAAGCTCGAGATTGACCTGACCGCAGACGATGACGGTGCGCAGTATTACTGCCACGTGGGATACAACGACGTGGGCCTCGGCACCGGCACGACGCTCGTGAATATCGAGGCCGAGGAGACGGCGCTCACAACGGTGAACGCCACCCCGATCCGCACGCGCCGCCTGTTCTCACAGGCAAGTGCGGGCGCCAAGAAGTTCCTGGACCATACGCTGGTAAACACCGCCGGCCCAACCGATTCCGAAGGCTCAAAGGACCCCGAGACTCCTGAGACCCCGACGAACCCGGACAAGCCCAAGTCCGACAACGGAGCTAAGACCGACACCAAGGTCAAGACTACGACCACAGCGAAGAACCTCGCAAACACCGGCGACCAAACATTCGCCCTAGTCGCCACCGCAGCAGCAGCGGGAGCAACGCTCGTGGTGATAGCCCTCATCATGCTGATCAAGCGCCGCAAGACCCACTAGTAGCCAGTCGAACATATCGACAACCCAAAAACCCGGGTAGCCAAAAAACAGGCCACCCGGGTTTTCTGTTGAGTGGAGACTCCGCAAGCGGAAACTGCATCCCACAATTAGTGCCCGGAACGGGACACATTTTCCGTCAAGCCCTCATCCGGAAAATCCATCCCAGTTTGAGCGCCCAGACCGGGACGCTCTTTCCCAAAGGGTCCTCAACGGGAAACTGCGTCCCATAATTAGGCCGAGAAATGGGATGAACTTTCCCAATGAGAGCCAACCGGAAACCACGTCCCAGAATCAGCCCCTAAAGTGGGACGCACTTTCCCAACGAGCCTCAACCGGAAAATACATCCCGGAATCCAGCTGAATAGTGGGACACACTTTCCCAATCGGGTCCCAAGCGGAAACTGCATCCCATTCCAGACAAGAATTCCGGGACACACTTTCCGCAAACAAAGAAGGCCACTTAATGTGGCCTTCGTCTTGCGCAGGACTGACCGAGCAGGGAACCTTACGTTCCGCGTCGCCGGGCAGACGAACCAGTTAAGACGCGCTGCTACTTGATCTTGGTCGTGCCCGGCGCCGAGTTGGGGTCGGTCTCGTTGGCCTCGGTCTGGAAGTGCTCGGTGTACACGTTCTTGCCGTCGCGGAACATCTCGTAATACTGCATCTTGGCGTAATCCTCGCGCGCCTTGGTGGCGGCTGCGGCAGCGGCGTCGTCACCGGTGACGTTGGAGGAGAGCGCCCAGCGCAGGCTGGCGTCCTCGTAGCCCACGGAGTTGATAGCGGGCAGCGACTCGCGCAGCGTCATGTGCGCCTTCTGGTAGTCGGTCAGCGGTGCGCCGATCAGCTGCATCAGCTGGGTGGACAGATAGTTGGTGGACAGGTCGTCGACCTCACTCGTCTGGTCGCAGCCGGCAACGTCGTAGTTGGCCCAGATGATGTAGTCGGTCTGCCACAAACGCTCCTGGTGGGTGGCGTCGTCCTCGCCGGTAAACCACTTGTCGTTGAACTTGGACGGGAAGAACGGCTGATGGTCGCCCCAGAACACCACGACCACCTTGCGGTCGAGCTTGCTCAAGGCGTTGAGGAAGTAGCGCAGCGCCTGGTCGGACTGTTCGATGCACGAGACGTACTCGTCGACATCGGACAGCGTGCCATCCTCGACGGTCTTGGCGTCCAGGTCGGTCGTGTCGATGTTCAGGTGCATCTGCTTGTCGACCGGCAGCAGGCCCGTGTCGTAGCCCGAGTGGTTCTGCATGGTCACGTCGAAGATGAACTGCGGGTCGGCGTTCTGGTCGAGCAACTCAAGAATCTTGTCGTAGGTTGCCTGGTCGGTCACCATGCCGCGCAGGGTATCGGCGCCCTGGAAATCGTTGATGGACAGGAACTGGTCAAAGCCAAAGTCCTTATAGACGTTCTCGCGGTTCCAGTTGGTCGCGTGGTTGGGGTGCATGGCCGTGGTGGAATAGCCGAGCGATTTGAACTGCTCTGCCAGGTTCCCGGTCGTTTCCATGTTGTAGATGGTGTAGGGGTACACGCCCGAGCCCAGGTTGGCCATGGAGTTGCCGGTCATAAACTCAAACTCGGTATTGGCCGTGCCGCCGCCGTAGGCGCTCACGTAGAGCTTTCCGCGGCTGAGGCAGTTGGACAGGTTCTTAAAGTACTGCGGACCTTCGTAGCCGGCGCGCATGTTCTGGTAGATCGACAGATCCGAGAACGTCTCGTTCATGATGGCGATGACCGTGGGCTTCTCGCTGTCGAACTGCTCCTTTGCGGCGGCGCGCTCGTCGCTCTTGGCCGCGTCGGACTTGTCGTAGGCCTTGGCGTACTTTTTGAGCGTGGCCTTGGCATCGTCGACGGAGTAGTCGGCGGGTTTGGGCGGCTTGATGGACTGTGCCGCACTAATAAAGGCAGGCAGGTAGCCCTCGCGCCAGTAGCTCTCGAGCGGGCGCCAGGTGTAGACAGTGATGCCGAGGGTGTTGTAGTAGTCGATGAGCGTGACATGCGCGGTCACGCCGCCCAGGCACAGCACCGCCACGAGCAGGTTGGTGAGCAGCATGCGCTTGGCGTTAGCGGCGCCCTTCTGACGGTGCGGTGCCACCAGGCCGGCGTACTCGCACAGCAGCATGGCGATGGCGGTAAAGCCCATGGACAGCACGCAGAACAGCGAGATCGAGAAGGTGTAGCCGTTGCCGGCGACCGCGGCGGCGGTGGAGATGGCCGAAAGGTCGCCCGGCTGGATGGGCATGGATTTAAACGTGATGACGAAGAACTCGGCAATGCCCAGGACAAAGAGGGCAAAGGCCAGGACCGCGGGAGCTGCGCCGTGGCGCTGGAATAGGAAGAACAAGCCGACCATGAGCACGGTGATGATGGCCCATTCGAGCAGAATGCACAGGGGGTAGACCCAGGTAAAGTCGTGGTTGGACGAGACCTCCATGCCCAGCAGCGCAAAGACGCCGGCGAGCAGCAGGCACAAGACGGCGGCGACGAGCGGTTTGCCCACAAAGGCTCCGCGCAGGCGGGCGAGCTTGCCGGTGGGGACGGGGGCATCGGACCCGGCGAACGCAAAGACGCGCGGGGCGATGCGGTCGCGGGCAATGCTGGCCCAGGCGCATCCGGTAAGGATGGCGTTGGTCAGGATGAGCATCACAAAGGCGAGCGGCTCGTTTTGGGCGACGAGGCCAATGGCGCCCCAAATGGTCAAAAAGAGCTGGAACAGGCCGAAGGCGACACTCCAGGCGATGGCGCCTTTGGCGACGGTGCCCGACTGTGCGCGAATGGCCTTGGCCTCGCGCAAGACAAGGTAGACGGTCGCCGCAAGACCGACGAGCGAGATGGCGGCAGCGAACATGCTGAGACTCCTCACAAACTTAAAACCTACGAAAGCGGGGGTTTACCCGATTGTTACCAAGATATGCGCTGCAATTGGTGGCTGCGCACAACAACCAGCCATATTAACGCGCACGTGTGGCGGTGTGGCGCAATGTAGTGGCGACCTGCGCGATAATGGACGGGAATTACACGGAAACGCAAAGGCTTCTTAAAGAAATGGCGAGGATGAGGCGATGAACGAGCGGGTTTGTATGACGAGTGCGGGCGACGTGGGTGCCGGCATGGACGCGGGCGGCTATCCGGTCGAGACTACGGGCAACGCGGTGCTGGACATTTTGGAGCACCGTTCGTCTACGCGCGCCTTCGCGCGCGATGACAGTGACCGTCCCGTAGCGGTGACCGACGAGCAGCGGGCGGCGATTTTGCATGCGGCGAGTCGCGCGCCATCGGCAGGCGCCATGATGATGTATTCCATCGTGAGCATTCGCGAGCAGGCTACGCTGGACCGTCTGGCCGACCTGTGCGATAACCAGCCCATGATCGCCAAGGCGCCCTGGGCACTTATATTTGTGGTCGATTATGCCAAGTGGATCGATCTGTTTGAGCACGTGGGCTGCTTTGAGCCCGAGTTTGTCGAGCGCACGGGCAAGGCGCCCCGCCGCGCGCCGGGTTTGGGCGACTTTGCCATCGCGGCCCAGGACGCCGTGATCGCTGCACAAAACGCCGTGGTTGCCGCCGAGGCCCTGGGGCTGGGGAGCTGCTACATCGGTGATATCGTCGAGAACGCGGAGGCGGTTGCCGCGCTGCTGGACTTGCCGCCCTATACCATGCCGCTGTCGATGCTCATCATCGGCACGCCCCGTAAGGAGCGCCCGGCCATTGCGCATCCCGTAGTGAACCTGGTGCACGAGGAACGCTACTGCCGTGCGGATGCCGCGACCATGGACGCGCAGGCGGCCGAGATGGACAAGATGTTTCGCCCGCATGCCCGCGAGGTGGGGGAGCGCGTCGTGGATATCTATACCCGCAAGCACACGAGCCCCTTTATGGCCGAGATGAGCCGCTCCATGGAGTGGTGGTTCAAAAACTGGCTCGGAAAATGACGAACGCGACAAAGGGACAGTCCCTTTGCCACATTCCATATCGCGCGATGGCATAAAGGCCGTATAAATGTTTATCTAGCTGGGAAAACGGTGCATTAAAACATGGGCCGATTGCCTATAATCCCTTCGAACATTAAAGTTGGGAGGAAACCGGCTTATGGAACAAAAGGCCAAGGAGGCAGCCTCGCACGCTGCGATTCCTGTGAGCATCTCGGCGATGCTCGTCACGCTGGGCGTGGTGTATGGCGATATCGGCACCAGCCCCATGTATGTAACTAAGGCGCTCGTCGCCGGCAACGGCGGCATCGGAAGCGTCACGCAGGAGTTCGTGCTCGGCGCGCTCTCCCTTGTCGTGTGGACGGTCACGCTGCTGACGACCGTCAAGTACGTGCTGATCTCGCTGCGCGCCGATAACCACGGCGAGGGCGGTATCTTTGCCCTGTACAGCCTGGTCAAGCGTTGCGGCAAGTGGCTTATCATCCCCGCCATGCTGGGTGGCGCCGCGCTGCTCGCCGACGGCATCCTGACGCCGGCCGTCACCGTCACCACGGCCATCGAGGGCCTGCGCACCATCCCTGCGGTTCACGCCGTGCTCGGGGATGACCAGGGCCGCGTTGTCGCCATCACGCTCGCCATCATCATTGCGCTCTTCTTGGTGCAGCGCATCGGCACGGCCAAGATCGGTCACGCCTTTGGCCCCATCATGACGCTGTGGTTCCTGTTCCTGGGCGGCACGGGTCTGTTCTTTGTCTTCCAGCACCCCGCCGTGCTGCTGTGCCTCAACCCGGTGCGCGGCATCGCCTTTTTGCTGAGCCCCAACAACCACGCGGGCATCATGATTCTGGGCAGCTGCTTCCTCGCCCCCACCGGTGCCGAGGCGGTCTCCTCCGACATGGGCCATGTGGGTCGCGGCAACATTTACGCCACCTGGCCGTTCGTTAAGTGCTGCTTGCTGCTGTCCTATATGGGTCAGGGCGCTTGGCTTATGAACAACGCTGCCAACCCCGAGCTCATGGGCATTGCCGACCTTAACCCGTTCTACCAGATGCTCGCCCCGGGCCTGCGTCCGTTTGCCGTCGGCCTTTCAACCATCGCGGCCATCATTGCCTCGCAGGCGCTCATTACCGGCGCGTTCTCGCTGGTGTCCGAGGCCAGTCGCCTGGACCTCATGCCGCACATGCAGGTCTTCTATCCGGCCGAGACCAAAGGCCAGCTCTACATCCCCATGGTCAACAACGTCATGCTTGTCGGCTGCGTCATCGTGGTGCTGCTGTTCCAGAACTCGGCTCATATGGAAGCCGCCTACGGCCTTGCCATTACGCTGACTATGATGTGCACCACGCTGCTGCTCTTCTTCTACCTGCACGAGGAGCGCAACCTCAAGGTTGCTCCGTGGATCTTCGCGGCCTTCTTCCTTTTGCTCGAAGGCTTCTTCTTCGTGAGCTCACTCACCAAGTTCTTCCACGGCGGCTACTTCACCATCCTCATGGCTGCACTCATCATGGGCATTATGGTGTGCTGGTACAACGGCACGGCGGTCGAACAGCGCCAGTTTACGCTGCTGCCGCTGCGCAGCTATCTGCCGCAGCTCAAGCGCCTGCGCGACGACGACCGTTACGAGCGCATGAGCGACAACATCGTGTACCTGACCAAGGACACCCATACCGACTACATCGACCGTGATATCGTCTACTCGATCTTGGACAAGCATCCCAAGCGCGCTCGCGCCTGGTGGTTCGTGAACGTCGAGACCATGGACGAGCCGCATACCTTTGCCTATTCGGTCGAGACGTTCGGCACCGACTACGTGTTCCGCGTGCATCTGTACCTGGGCTACAAGATTAACCAACGCGTCAATGCCTACCTGCGCCAAGTTGTTCAGGACCTGGCTGCCAGCGGCGAGCTGCCGTCGCAGACGCACGACTACTCGGTCTATAAGGATCCGGGCAACATTGGCACGTTCAAGTTCGTCATGATCCGCAAGCTGCTGGCGCCCGAAAGCGACGTGGAGCCGAGCGAGCGCACGGCCATCACGCTCAAGTACATCATCCGCCGCGCCGCCGGCACGCCCGCGCGCTGGTACGGCCTGGAGAACTCCAACGTGAGCTTTGAGTACGTGCCGCTGTTCACCAAGTTTAAGGCCGTGAGCAAGATGCAGCGCCTTGCCCCCAACGAGCGCCCGTAGCCGACGGAGACTACACGGAGTTGGTTATCGATGAGCAAAACTAAAGCCGGGGAGGTAAACATGGATGCAAGGACACTTGACGTCCGTGAGGCGCGCGTCGACGCCGCCGAAGATCGGTTCTTTACGAATCGGGCCAACATGGACATGGTCGATCGCGTGATTTCGATCGTGGCATTGGTATTTGGAGCGGTGTGCGTGTGCGCCCTGCTCGCGCACGTGCTGTTTGTCTAACGACCGCAGGCTGTAAAGGCTATACACTTGGAACCACCACAAAGGTGCCTGTCCCCTTTGTGGTGGTTTTTGTTTTTGAGAGAGGGGCGGGGCGCTGATGGACGTCCATGCGGACGGCGATATTGCCGAGAACTTTTGGTGGCGGCGCACGACGCTGACGCGTCGCAGCCCTCTGTATAACGCCTGCGTATCGGCGGGGCTGCTGGTCGCGGCGACGATTGCGGGCGCGCTGCTCGACCATCCGGGTCTCGCGCCGAGCATCATGATCGTCTATGTGTTCGCCGTGCAGCTGTGCGCGTTCTTTACCTGGAGCCGCCTGTATTGCTTGCTGAGCTCGGCTGCCGCCGTGGCGCTCTACAACTTCTTGTTTGTTGACCCGCGCTACTCGCTGTCGTTTATCGACCGTGTTTATCCCGGCATGTTCTTCATCATGTTTGCGGTCTCGCTTGTGTCGAGTTCGATCGCGTTGGCCCTGCGCCGCGCCTTGGCGCAGGCCGCCGCCAGCGACCGCCGCACGCAGATGGTGCTCGAGACCAACCGCATGCTGCAGCGCTGTGCCGATCAGCAGCAGATTGTGCACGCCATGGCAACGCAGCTGGCGCGTCTTTCGGGCTGCCCGGTCGTGTGGTACAGCGATGATGCCGATGATGATGACCTGCTGCCGCGCGCGACGTATACGGCCGTGGGCGATGCCGTGCCGGTGCACGAGCTGGCGTCGCAAATGCCGCCGCGGCTCTCGGCGTCCGCCTATGTGGGAACACCACTCGATGCCACCTATGGCGGCTCGGCGTTCTTTGGCATCTACTTGACCGTACGCTCGGGCGACACCATGGTGCGCGCGGGCGACCCCGCCTCGGTTGTGGGCGTGCTGGCTATCGTTGCCGAGTCCGACGTGCTGACGCACGAGGAGCGGACACTTGCCGATGCCATCGTGAGCGAAGGCGAGCTGGCACTCGATCGCGCCCGCGCCATGGAGGCCCGCGAAGAGGCGGCGGTGCTTGCCAAAAACGAGCAGTTGCGCGCCAACCTGCTGCGCTCCATTTCGCACGATCTGCGTACGCCGCTTACCAGCATTTCGGGCAATGCCGACGTACTGCTCGACCAGGGCTCGACCGGCACCGCCGAGCTCGACGACCAGACGCGCCGCGGCATGCTCCTGTCCATTCGCTCGGACGCGCAATGGCTCAACGCCACCGTCGAGAACCTGCTTGCCATCACCAAGCTCGAGGGCGGCGGAGTGCATCTGGCGACTACGCTCGAGCTCATGGACGATATCGTCGAGGAGGCGCTGCGCCACGTAAGTCCGGCCGTGCGCGAGCACGACCTTAAGGTGGTGGCGTGCGATGAGCCGGCGCTCGTTAACGTCGACGCGCGTCTGATGGTACAGCTCGTGGTGAATCTGGTGAACAACGCCATCACGTATACGCCCGCGGGTTCGCATATCGTGATTTCGATTGGCGTCGACGATGGGCACGTGACGTGCTCGGTGGCCGATGACGGGCCGGGCATTGCGCCCGAGGACCGCGAGCGAATCTTTGAATCGTTCTACACCGCCAACCACGGTCTTGCCGACAGCCATCGCAGCGTGGGCTTGGGTCTTTCGCTCTGCCGCTCCATTGCGTTGGCGCATGGCGGTAGCATAGAGGTTGCCGCGGCGGACCCGCAGGGCTCGGTCTTTACGATTGAGCTTCCCGTCGCCGATGTTTCGTTTGATAAGGAGTAGCGCCGTGCCGAACTCTGCCGTAAAACCGCTCATCTTGGTCGTTGAGGACGATCCTGCCGTTCGCAACCTTATCGTTGCCGCGCTCGAGGCGCACGGCCTGCGTCATATGGCTGTGGAGACCGCCCATGCCGCCATCGCCGCCGCCTCGTCGCAGGCACCGAGCATTGTGCTGCTCGATCTGGGCCTACCCGATATGGATGGCGTCAAGGTGGTGGAGTCGGTGCGCGCATGGTCGGGCATGCCGATCATTGTGGTCTCGGCGCGCAGCGAAGACGCGGACAAGATCCGCGCACTCGATGCCGGTGCCGACGACTACCTGACCAAGCCGTTTTCGGTCGAAGAGCTGCTCGCGCGCATTCGCACGACGCTCAGGCGCCTTTCGTATGCGCAAACGGGCGGTGTTGCCTCCGAGGGCTCGTTCGATACCGGTGAGCTGCATATCGATTTTGACGCCGGCATCGCCACGATGGATGGCGAGGAGCTGCACCTGACGCCGATCGAGTACAAGTTGCTCTGCTTGCTGGCACACAACGCCGACAAGGTGCTGACGCACCAGTTTATATTGCACGAGATTTGGGGTACGGCGACCAAGAGCGATCTGGCGAGCCTGCGCGTCTTTATGGGCACGTTGCGTAAGAAGATCGAGTCCGACCCCGCGCATCCGCGCTATATCCAAACGCACGTGGGCATTGGCTACCGCCTAGTCATCCAAGGCTAGATCGCCAACCACCATCCCAATATGAGTTGCGGTGAAATACGGCCTAAATTTGCCTAATTCCAGGCAAAACAGTCCGTATTCCACCGCAACTTTGTTATTTGCCCTTGGGCTTGCTGGCGTAGAACTTCTTCTTTTTGGGCTTGCCGGCGGGGGAGGGTTTGCCGGCAAAGTTGGACTTGCCGTTGCCGGCCTGCGCGTGCGCGGGTACTGTCACACGGGGCTTGCGGGCCTCGGGGTTGCGCAGTTCCTCGACGCGCTCGGCAATTTCCTCGGCGCTAAAGCCGACCTCGGCCATGGCGTCCTCGATGGGCAGGCGGCGCACGATATAGCAGTGGTGCACCTTCTGGTTGCGTGCGAAGTCCTCGGGGATGGTCTGCGCCGTAATGTCCTCCAACACCACGCCCGCGCGGGCGAGCTTGCGCGTCTCGGGGCGGAAGCCACGCAGGTTGCAGCTAAAGATGGCATGGCCGCCCTGCGCGAGCAGGCGCGATACGCCGGCCAACAGCTCAACATGGTCGCGCTGAACATCCCAGGTGCGACGGCCCATCTTGGACGAGTTCGAGAACGTGGGCGGGTCGACAAAGATCAGGTCCCAGCGGTTGCGCGTCTGGCGCTGGTCGCGAATCCAGGCGAGCACGTCGTCGCGCACAAAGTGATGCTGCGGCCCCACAAAGCCATTCTGGCGCATGTTGCGCTCGGCCCAGTCCAGATAGGTGTTGGAGAGGTCGACCGTCACGGTCTCCTCGACGCCGCCGTCTGCCGCATAGCAGGTGGCGGTGCCGGTGTAGGCAAACAGGTTGAGGAAGCGACGCGCATGCTTGGCGTGCTCGCGCACCAGGTTGCGCGTGACGCGGTGATCCAGGAAGATGCCCACATCCAGATAGTCGTCAAAGTTGACGGCAAAGGTGAGCCCGCCCTCTTCGATGAGCGGGAGGCGACGGCGCGCGATATTGGCGCGCTCGCCCGATGCGCCCTTGCCGGCGCCCTGCTTGCCGTACTGCGAGCCGCCGCGCGAGCGCATGCGGGCCTTGGCGTGCACATGCTCGGCTGGGACATCTAGGATACGCGGCGCGATGGCCAGAATATCGAGCATACGGGCCTGGGCCAGTGCGGGGTCGATGGTCTTGGGCGCGGCGTATTCGGCGATGACGAGCCAGCGGCCCGGAGTCTGTGGACAACCCTCGTACAGATCGATGGCGGCGGAGTAATCGGGCAGGTCGGCATCGTAGACGCGGTAGCAGCTCACGCCCTCGCGCTTTGCCCACTTGCGACGCAGGCGGGCGTTTTTGCGCAGGCGGTTGGCGAACTGCTCCGACTCGGGGATGAGCACGGGCAGCGGCTTGCCGTCGCCCAGGTCGAGCATGGCGGCAGGCTCGGGCATGGGGATATTGGCGGCTTCGTCTTGGGCATCCGCGGTCTGCTCCTCGGCATCTGCGCTGGTCGCAGCTTCGAATGTCGCGGCGGCGTGGTCGAGCGAGGGCCAAACCTCGATAGTCGCCTCTTCGTTGTTGGGCATGACGGCAATGGAGCGCGCGGGCTCGGCATGGAGCGCGCGGGCCATAAGGCCGTCGCGGGTGAGGGCGGCGACCGGCGCGGCGGTAAGCTCGGGCGCGCGACGCAGCTCGCCGACCAGCGTCATGGCGTCATGCATAAGCGACAGCGGTGTCTCGGTCGTATCCGCGACGAGGGCGGCACCGGCGACGGCGCCCGCGTGGTCCAGTACGGTGGCAGATTTGGCGGCGCAAAAATCGACAAAGCGCTTGTAACCGGCGCACTTGACCATGCGCTCGGCGGTCTTGCGGGCGGCGGGGTCGATGTCCGCGGCCACGATGCGCGCCTGGCGCTCACGCGCTGCCGCCTCGCGCCCGCGTGCCTCGGCAAGCAACTGCTCCCATAGGGCGGCATCGTGCAGCTGCCAGCCCTCAAAGCCCCAGCGCTCGCGTGCGGCGCCCGGGGCGCGGTCGGTCAGAATGTTCACGGCCTCTAGCAGCAGACCGCCGCCAGCGCATGAGGCGTCGACCAGCGTGGGCAGAGCCTCGTTCTCGTAATCGTCGGCCGTCAGCTCGCGCTCGCATAGCGCGGTCCAGCCGACCTGCGAAAGCACCAGGGCGGCGTAGTCGGGGCGCAGCACGTGCGTACCCTCGCCGGCGCGGGTCGCGGCAGGCGGCAGGCGTTTGAATAACGGATCGCCCGAAAGGTCCAGGCTTATGCTCGCACGGCGCTGACGCAGCGAAAGCAGCAGGTGAACGTCGGGATCGGCGGCATCGACATCGGCGCGACGGCCCGTGGTCTCGGCCAGGCGGTCGCACAGTGCGTCTTTGGCGCGCAGGGCCGAGAAGCGCGTGTTGCGCAGCTGCTCGGTCACGCCGCGGGCGGTAATGGCGATGGTGGCGCCGGGGCGGACGATGCTCTCCCAGGCGATGTCGTAAACGCTATCGTACAGCTCGTCGGCATCCTGCGCCTCAAAGCGTCCAAGCACCACAAACACGCGGCTGGCCAGGCGCGACCACAGACAGGCGCGGTAGCCTTCTTCGAGCTCGCCCTCAAACGTAGCGCGGCCCTTCAGGCGGCGGACATGCGAAAGCCCGAGCCACTTGAGCTCGTCGGCGAGTGCGGATTCAAAGCCCTCGGGGCAGCTTGCATAAAATTCCATGGGTGACCTCTCTGGTTGCGTCGCTCCATTATATGATGGATGCTTCGTTTGCCATCGCCCTCGAAAGGAACCCATATGATTGATGCGTGCTCCGATTCCGCTGTATTGTTTTTTGACGTGGACGGCACGCTGACGTCGTTCGACCCCGACAACATGACCGACAAGGACTTTTCGGCGGTTCGCCCTTCGCAGACGGTCGTCGAGGCGTTTCATCGTCTGCGCGACGCAGGGCACAAGGCGTTTATCTGCACGGGTCGCCCCTTGTGGCTGATTGCGGACAGCCTGCGCGCGCTCGACCCTGCGGGTGTCGTGGCCATGGCGGGCGCCACGCTCGAGGTCGAGGGGCGTGTGGTGCACGAGGATTGCATTGACGAGGGTATTGTCGAGGAGCTTGCGCGTCGCATTGTTGCGGCAGGGTTCGAGGCCTTTTTTGAGGCCAATGCTGCGACCTTTGCGCTGGAGCCTGCGGGCGTTGAGCAGTCGTCTTTGATCGGCGCTGCTGCGGTGCACAGCGCCGAGGAAATGCGCATCGACGGTCGTCTGCGCGTGGGCAAGGTGTGCCTTAACGCGCCCGGCTTGGCTCGCGTGGCCAACGACGATGGCTTTATCGACCGCAACTTTGAGCTGTGCAATACCGGCGGCCAGAATCGCGAGCTGAGCCCCAAGGGTATTGACAAAGGCGTGGGTGTGGCGCGAGCGCTGGAGTATCTGGGCCGCGAGGGAAATGCGCGCACCTTTGGCTTCGGCGATTCGGGCAACGATCTGGGCATGCTCACTGCCGTCGAGACGGCTGTGGCCATGGGCAACGCCATGCCCGAGGTCAAGGCGGTCGCCGACTACGTGACCGACGATGTCGCACACGACGGCACCGTCACAGCGATGCAGCATTTCGGCCTCATCTAATGAATCTCGCCTTCTGACGTTTGCTCAAACTGCGACTCTTTGCTTTTGCATGCTCAATCGATTTATCAATCCAAACGCTGAGGTGTTTATACCGTTCGCCGAGAAGATAAAAACCCGCAGCTCACGCCTTGATAAACATAGGTAAAGTGTTTAGCAGTTTATCGGCCGTATGCAAACGGAAGGAATCAGGCAGATGGCAATCAAGGTGTTCGCTGACGGTGCAAACCTCGAGGGCATGCTCGACATGTACGAGAACGGCAACGTTCAGGGTTTCACGACCAACCCGTCCCTTATGAAGAAGGGCGGCGTGACGGATTACCGCGCGTTTGCCAAGGAGGTCCTGGCCCACATCACCGATGTATCCGTGTCGTTTGAGGTCTTTGCCGACGACGTCGAGACCATGGAGGTCGAGGCTCGTGAGATCGCCACCTGGGCCGAGAACGTCTACGTCAAGATTCCATGCGTGACCACCAAGGGCGAGTCCACCGCCGAGCTGGTCCGCAAGCTTTCGGCCGACGGCATCAAGGCCAACGTCACCACCATTTTTACGCCCGAGCAGGTCGATGAGATGGTCGAGGCCGTTGACGCCGAGACGCCGTCCATCATCTCGCTCTTTGCCGGCCGCATCGCCGACACCGGCGTCGACCCCATTCCGTTTATGACGGAGTCGGTCAAGAAGGCCGCCGCCAAGCCCAGCTGCGAGGTCCTGTGGGCATCCACACGCGAGCTCATCAACATTTACCAGGCCGAGGCCTGCGGTTGCCAGATCATCACGGTGCCCAACAGCATCCTGGCCAAGCGCAAGAACATCGGCCGTGATCCGTACGAGGTCTCGCTCGACACCGTGCGCGGCTTTGCCAAGGATATCGCCGCTTTGGGCTTCCATATCTTGCCGTAACGCGAACACTGGCTGCGCCGCGGTTTGGCTCTGACGACGCTAAAACGGGGGCTATTTTTGCTTTTTCGCCTCTGAGGGGCATCTGGAACGGCGGAATTTGCAGAATACTCGCGATTTTGCACGTCGCGAGAGGGGGTACCTCTGCTTTGGCGGTTTACTTTCCCTGCACCATGGTGAGCGAGATCTTCTTGCGGTCGCGGTCGACCTTCTCGACCCACACCTTGACCGTGTCACCGACGCGTACCACGTCGCTCGGGTGCTTGACAAAGCGGTTGGCGAGCTTGGAGATGTGTACGAGGCCGTCCTGGTGCACGCCCACGTCGACGAACGCGCCAAAGTCGACGACGTTGCGCACCGTGCCCTTGAGCTCCATGCCGGGTTCCAGGTCGTCGATGGAAAGCGCCGAGCGGCTAAAGACCACCTCGGGCGCATCGTCGCGCGGGTCGCGGCCGGGCTTCTTGAGCTCGTTGACAATGTCGATGAGCGTGAGGGTGCCGCAGTCCAGGTCGCTTGCCAGCGCCGAGATGCTGCCCAGGCGGCGCTCGATGTCGGGCACGCCGCCGCGGCTGAGCTCGCTGGCTTGAACGCCGGCGCGCTCCAGGACGGACGTGGCCACCTCGTAGCTTTCGGGGTGGACGCTTGTCGCGTCGAGCGGGTTCTTGCCGCCGTTGATGCGCAGGAAGCCTGCGGCGTTGAGGTATGCCTTGGGTCCCAGCTTGGGGACCTTCTTGAGCTGGCGGCGATCGGTAAAGGCGCCGTTTTCCTCGCGGTAGGCCACGATATTCTTGGCCACGCTCGGCGTGATGCCCGATACGTATCCCAGCAGGCTCGCGCTTGCGGTGTTGACGTCGACGCCCACGCGGTTGACGACGTCTTCCACCACGTGGCCCAGGGTGCGCGAAAGCTCGGCCTGGTCAAGGTCGTGCTGGTACTGGCCCACGCCGATGGACTGGGGCGGAATCTTGACGAGCTCTGCCAACGGGTCCTGCAGACGGCGGCCCAGGCTCATGGCGCCGCGCACGGTGACGTCCAGGTCGGGGTATTCCTGACTGGCGAGCTCGGAGGCGGAGTACACCGACGCGCCGGCTTCGTTGACGATGGTGTATCGCAGCCCGGGCGCCTGCTCGGCAATGAGCTCCGAGACGACTTCCTCGGTCTCGCGGCTGGCGGTGCCGTTGCCGATGACGATGGTGTTGACGCCGTCCTTCTTGACGAGGCGGGCGAGCTCGCGCTTAGTGCCGGCGACGTCGTGGCGCGGTTTGGTGGGGTAGACCACGCCGTGGTCGAGCAGCTTGCCGGTCTCGTCCATGACGGCGACCTTGCAGCCGGTGCGGTAGCCCGGGTCGAGCGCGAGCACGCGGGCGCCTCGCACGGGGCGTGCCGAGAGTAGACCCTCGAGATTCTTGGCAAAGACGTTGATGGCCTCGGTCTGGGCGCGAACGGTGAGCTTGGCGCGGGCCTCGCGCTCCAGCGAGGGGGCCATGAGGCGCTTGTAACCGTCGGCGATGGCGGCATCGAAGACGGGCGCGAAGACGCCCTGGCGTCGGGGCCAACGGCTGCCGAGGCGTGCCGTGGCGGCAGCGCCGTCGACGTTCACGCGCACGCGGAGCTTGCCCTCGCGCTCACCGCGGTCGATAGCCAGCACGCGGTGGTTGGGTATACGGCGCAGCGGCTCATCATAGCTGTAGTACGGCTCGTAGGGGGTCTTCTCGGTGGGGTCGGTGGCCTCGACGACGATGTCTGCGGTGTTTTGCGTAAAGGCACGCAGGTCGGCGACGTTCTCGGGGTCCTCGGCCACCGTCTCGGCCACGATGTCCGCCGCGCCGGCGAGCGCCTTCTCGGGCGTGTCGAAGCCGGCTTCCTCGTTGACGTATGCCGCGGCGGCGTCGAGCGCGCTGCCCTTGGCCGAGGCCTGCATGATGACCATGTTGGCAAGTGGCTCCAGGCCTGCCTCGCGGGCCTTCTGTGCGCGGGTCATGCGCTTTTTGCGGTAGGGCTTGTAGAGGTCCTCGACACGCTGGAGCTGCGTGGCCTCGCGAATTTGCTGTTCGAGCTCGGGCGTAAGTTTGCCCTGGGCGTCGATGAGCAGAATGACGTCCTCTTTGCGCTGTTCAAGATTGCGCAGGTAGGACAGGCGCTCGTCGAGTGCGCGCAGGGCGACGTCGTCCATGCCGCCCGTGGCTTCCTTACGGTAGCGCGAGATAAAGGGGATGGTGTTGCCCTCGTCGATGAGCTTGACGGCCGCCTCGATGTTGGCGGCCTTAAGGTTGAGCTCGCGGGCAAGCTGGGCGATAAGATCCATGGGACTCCTTGCGTTTAAGGTGCGTTTGCAGCACGGGGCTACCAAGGATACCACCCGTCCCAAAAGGCTGTTTTGGGGCCGCGCCACGAAAACGGCCTATCTACTACGTTTTACCCGTAGGGGCGGACCAATGCTGGTTTTTACGAAAATAGGCCACGCGTCTACCGGCGGGTTTTATTTAGCGAAAATTG
>CAKWZF010000003.1:25447-50545 GCA_934865005.1 uncultured bacterium
TGGTTAAGGGCGATCGGTTAAACGTAGTAGATAGGCCCATTTCGTGGCGAACGAATCAGACTGAGGCGCAAAATGGCCCCCGCCCCAGAAAAATCGTCGGCAAGGTAGCAAAATGCCCCGCGGGCAGGAGGCTGCTCGCGGGGCAAAGAAGAGGGGCTTGTTGGTGACGGACCGAAGGGTTCGGCATGGGGTTTCTGCCGCGGTCGCTCTTAAGGCATTACAGCTCGACGAGCTGGCCGGTCTCGGCGGCCTCCTTGATAGCGTTGAGAAGCGTGAGCGTCTTAACGTTGTCGGCGGGGGTCACGACGGGCTCGACCTCGCGGCGGACAACCTTCACAAAGTGCTTGAGCTGCATCTTGTGCGGCAGTGCCGGGTCGACGGCCGGAATCTCCATCTGCAGCGGCTTGTGCCAGTTGGAGGCGCCGTCGTAGGAGAACTGGTGCAGGCGGGGCAGCGACAGGGCGCCCTTAGTGCCGCCGATAAAGTAGGCGTCGGCGTCGAAGGGGCGGTACTGCGGGTCCTCGCGAGCGGTTGCCTCCCAGTTCCAGGGGCTGGCGGTGGCGTCGGAGATGGTCATGCTTGCGAGCGCGCCATCGGCAAAACGGACGTTGACCACGGCGGAGTCCTCGGTCTCAAAACCGCGGGCGGCGCTGGACTGCATACCCTGGACGGCAACGGGCTCGCCCAGCAGGTAGCGGAGCAGGTCGACGTCGTGCACCAGGTTGACCAGGATCGGGCCGGCACCCTTCTTGCGGCGCCATTCGACATCGAAGTACTCGTCATTCTTATAGATCATGTAGTGGAAGCTCGACACGGTGAGCTTGCCCAGCTCGCCGGACTCGATGATCTCCTTGGCCTTGTTGACGAAGGGGTTGTGGCGACGGTGCTGACCCACGAGCACGGGCACACCGGCGGTCTCGGCCTCGGCAGCGAAAGCCTGGGCATCCTCCAGGTCGTTGGAGATCGGCTTTTCGACCAGCGGCACGATATTGCGCTTCACAGCCTCGCGGGCAACGCCCAGGTGCAGGTCGTTGGGGGTGGCGATGATGACGGCCTCGGGCTTGACCTCGTCCATCATCTGGGCGGGATCGGTATAAAACGGCACGCCGGCGGCCTCGGCCGTGGCGCGGGCGCCCTCAAAGGCGTCGGCGATGGCGACGAGCTCGGCCTCGGGCTCCTCGGTGACAAAGCGGATGTGGTTGCGGCCCATGGCGCCGGCGCCGATAACGGCAATGCGGACGGGGTTGAGCTCAGACATTTCGACTCCTTAATACTGGTGACCGGTGGAATGCGACAAAGGGGCTGTCCCTTTGTCGCATCGGTAAAACTAGGCGGACTTCTTCTTGCTGTCGGAGACCATCATGTAGACGGTGAGCACGACGGCGATGGCGGCGATCACAATGGCACCGTAGAAGGACTGCTGGTAGGCGGCGCTGCCGGCCTCGGCGTGATACAGCACGGCGGTGATGGGCTGGCTGATCCAGGTGGAAGCGGCGTAGCCCAAAAACATGATGCCGTAGTTGACGCCGATGTTGCTGGTACCAAAGGCGCCACCGGTGAGCGGCGGGTAGATGACGAGCAGAGCGCCAAAGCTAAAGCCGAGCAGGGCGAGCGCCACAAAGAACATGCTCTGTGTAAAGCTCATCGACATGATGACGAGCGCGACGATGGTGACGACAAGGCTGATGAGCAGCGACTTGTAGGCGCCGAGCTTGTCGATGATCTGGCCAAAGGACAGGCGGCCAACCAGGTTGGCGCAGGTGTTGACGGAGACCACCACACCGCCGAGGGCGACGGCCGCGGCGCTCGTGGGGTCGGCGAAGAGCTGGACGGCGGCGATGGAGGCAACCTTGCCCACGAGCAGGGTGCCGGCGGTGGCGGCAAAGGCGAAGGTGATGATGAGGACCCAGAAGCGCGGGGTCTTGACCATCTCGCCCGGGGTGAGGTCGCCGAAGGTGCCGGCGTGCGCGCCGCCCTTGGGGGCCTCGAAGCCCTCGGGCAGCCAGCCGGCCTCGGGGGCCTTCAGGAACAGGGCGGAGGCGGCGATCGTAACGAAGAAGATGACGCCGAGCGCCTTAAGGGCGCCAAAGATGCCAAGGCTCGGGATGAGCAACGAGGCGAGCACCGGGGACAGCACGGCGGGGCCGGCGGTCGAGGCGGCCAGGGTGATGCCGGAGGCGAGACCCTTCTTGTCGATGAACCACTTTTGGCCGGTGGTGAGCGCGGGGTTGTAGCCCAGGCCGTTGCCGATGGCGGCGACGAGCGAGAACCACAGGTAGAACTGCCACGGCTCGGTGACGGTGCCGGACATGAACCAGCCCAGGCCGTAGCACGCGGCGGCGGCGATCACGACGTTGCGCGGGCCGATCTTGTCGGAGATGCGGCCGGCGAAGATGCCCGTCACGGCCATGATGGTCTGGAAGACGGGAAAAGCCCAGGTAAGGGCGCTCGACCACTCGGGGTAGACGGCGAGCAGGTTCTTGCTCACGACGGAATACAGCGCGATGGAGCTGATGAAGAACATGGTGACGCACGCGGCGGAAAGCACGACGGCGCGACCCTTGTTGGAGTTGGTGGAAGCCATTGGACTCTTTCTAATCGATACGGGGGAGGAGCGGGCGTGTCCGCGGGGCCTCCCTGTCAGGTTGGTTTACTGGTCAGTCGGCTTTGCGACGCCGGACTCATCGGACCAAAGCTCGACACCCTTGTTCTTGAGGTAGTTGTCGGCATAGGCGCGACGGCCGCCGGGTTTGGCGGTGAGGTCACCCATCATGTTGGAGAAGCCGCCGTCGACCTTGATGGCGTCGCCGGTGGTAAAGTCCGAGCGCTTGGACGCCAGGAACATGACGGCGTTGGCGATATCGCTGACCTCGCCGATGCGACGCGTGGCAATGAGGCGGCTGCGGCTCTTCTCGACCTCGGGGTCGGCGTAGAAGTTGGCTGACATCGGGGTCTTAACGAAGCAAGGCTCGACGCAGTTGGAGCGCACGCCGTAGGGGCCCCACTCGGCAGCCAGCATCTTGGACATCATGTTGACGCCCGCCTTGGTGGAGCTGTACACGCCGGAGAACGTCTCGGGGGAGTGGCTGGCGACGGTCGAGATGTGCACCAGGCGGCCCTGGCCGGCCTTGATCATCTCGCGACCAAAGCGCTGCGAGGTGATGAAGTAGCCGGTGAGGTTGACGTTGAGCACCTGCTCCCAGTCGCTCAGCGGTAGGTCCTCCATGGCGGCGAAGCGCAGAATGCCGGCGGTGTTGACGAGAACGTCGACGCGGCCGAAGTCGGCGATGGTGGCATCGACGGCGGCCTGAACCTCGCCCTCGTCGGTGGCGTTCATCTTGTAACCCTCGGCGTGGATGCCAAACTCGGCGGCGAGGTCGGCGGCTGCGGCCTTGACCTTCTCCTCGTCCAGGTCGAGCAGGACGACGTTGGCGCCGTTGCGGGCGAACTCGCGGCAAATCTCGACGCCCATACCGCCGAGCGCGCCAGTCACGGCGCAGACATCGCCCTCGAGCTTAAGCCAATTGCTCATAGGAACTTCCCTTCTTGTGCCTCCCGGTGGGTCGCTCCCATTAACCGACCCACGTGGTTTTCGCTGGTTATCGTATGCTTTGCATTTGCGCAGGTGAATTGCATATTTGTTAGAATGGCGTTAACCGTAGGTTTACACTGTGCGATGCAGTTTATTCTCAATTGAGCGCGTGACCTGCCAAAACGACCCCCTTCGGCAGTTCATTGCCATGCGTCTGGAAACGGGAGATTGACGTGTACGATCGACGACTCGAGGCCATATCGGCCGCCGCGGAGCTGGGAAGCTTCTCGCGTGCGGCGGCAAAATTGCGCGTGTCGACCCCGGCGCTCGTCAAGCAGGTGTCGGGCTTCGAGGCCGAGTTTGGCATCACGTTGTTCGAGCGCTCGCATTCGGGTGTTAAGGTGACGCCGGCGGGCGCTCTGCTGGTGGACGACGCGCGCTCGATCATGCGGCAGTCCGAGGACGCGCTGCGCCGCGCCCGACGCGCGGCGGGCGATGGCGGGGCCGTGCGTCTGGGTGTGTCGATGATGTGTCCGGGGCGCCAGACGCTGTCGATGTGGTCGAGCATCCACGATCTGGAACCGTCGCTGCGATTTGAGATCGTGCCGGTAAGCGACCTCTATGACGAGCGCGAGACCGTCATGCGCAGCCTCGGTCGCGAGGTCGATGTGGTGCAGTCGAGTTTTTCGACCCCGCGCTGGGGTGACGCCTGCCAAAAGCTCTGCATCGTTAACGTACCGTTTTATATCGACCTGCCGCGCACGAGCCCGCTGGCGCGCAAGAATCGCATTACGGTCGCCGACTTGGAGGGTATGCGTCTGCGCGTGCTCCGCCACGGCAACGACGCTATGGACAGCCTGCGTATCGATCTTTTGGCAGACGGCGGCGTGGACGTGATCGATGTGGATAGCTTCGACTTTGTGCTCTTTAACGAGGCGGAGGAAAAGGGCGACGCGGTGCTCACCTGCGGGGCGTGGTCGGGGGTGCACCCGGCCTTTGTGGGCGTGCCGTTCCTATGCGGTCGCGAGGTACCGGTCTTTCTGCACTACCCGCTCGAGCCCACCCTCCAAGTACAAAAATTCGTCAACGCCATGGCCCAACTCCTCAACTAGCTCATTTGGGACGGGTTTAGCGGTCCTCGCGTTGCGGCCCGGCTGCCTCGGCTGTCTTTACGCAGTTCTTGTCGATGTACATGTTTTTGTCGGCCTGGGAAAAGAGCTCGCGCATCGTAGGCGGTTCATCAAAATCACTGGAAAGCGCATAGCCCACCGCATAGCTGATAGGCATGTCGGGATGAGTCTCGGAATACTCGTTCACGTTCGCGCGAACCCGAGCGAGACAGGACTCCACGGCAGCTCGATCGGTATCTCGCAGCACCGCGATAAACTCATCGCCGCCGTCGCGGCCCACAAAGCAGGTCTCCGACGCCACGCGCCCCAGCTGCTGGGCAAAAGAACGGATGTATTCGTCGCCCTTCTCGTGGCCGAAGCTGTTATTGACCGTATGCAGATTGTTAAGGTCGAAGACGCACACCGCAACGGGCGCCTCCGCGGAGACAGGCTGCTCCTGCCCCAAGACCTCCTCGCACTTGTTCTTGTTGGGCAGTCCTGTGGCTTCGTCGAGATAGACTTTGTTCTGCAGTTCGCGATTGAGCGCGGCAGTTCGCACCGCGCGAACAAGTTCGACCGCAAAGGTCGCCACCAAGCCCATGATGTCGATGATCACCAGGCCCTCGAGATAGTTGAGCGCCGACGCCTTCTCCTGAGAGTAGTCCTCTGCGAGTCGCGTAGCATCGTCGCAAATGCCAAAGAACTCCTCGCTCATGGAGATGATGTCGGTGTTCTCATAGCCGACTTCGCGCACGCGGATGATCTCGACGCAAAGCTCATCAAAATAATTTGCAAGCTCGGTCATTTTTACCTGATACTCATCGTCGTCGAGACGGACGAGGTTGAGGTCGTCACTTCCGTAACGCAAACCGTTGATGTATGAATCCACGGCTTTGAGCAGGTCATCTTGAGGCTGGCCCGCGTCCTCGAGCTTAACGATTCGCTGCGTGGTACCGCGAACCAGACCGGCGTAGTTGACCACGCGCGCCGTGCCCTGGATATCGGAGACGAGCAGCATAACATTGATGAAGAAGAAGATGAGAACTGTCGTGAGCACCATCATGAGCAGGCGCACCGCCTGGCCGGCCTTCTTGGCGACAGAAGTATTCACAAGTTCACTCCCCTAAATGACAAAAGAACAGGTAGCACGCAGTGTGCTGAAATTCATGGGTGGTTAACTCTACCATATGGGCCAGCAGCCTCAAACTGCAGCAGACGCTCGTCCAAATTGGCGTGACGCTTGCCTTGTTGTTCTTGACCTGGCCGCGCTATCGGACATGCTTCTGGTCTTGGATCACCATGGGAAAGCTCATCCCGTTTTGTGCGTCTAGAGTGGGATGCGGCTTCCCAAAGGTGCCGTTAGGGGAAATCACATCCCGGTTTACCCCCTTGAAATGGGATGCCGTTTCCCGGAGGGGGTCCAGCGGGAAACGGCATCCCATTTTGGGCCCGAAAAGTGGGATACGGTTTCCGGCCGGCATGAAAAAGCCTCCGCAGCTCGTGTGTGCTGCGGAGGCTTTATTCGTTGCGGCGCATTGTGTTTGGGTCGTTGAGATGAGTCGATTTGTCCCGAAAGAGGAGGGCATTGACCTTAGGGTCATGCCCGACGAATGAGCGGCAAATCGGCCATCTCGGCGAGCCGAGCTACTCCAGCTCAAACGCTCCGGTATAGAGCTGATAGTAGTATCCGCGCTTGGCGATCAGCTCGTCGTGGTTGCCGCGCTCGATGATGCGGCCGTGGTCCAGACAGATGATTGCGTCGGAGTTGCGCACGGTGGACAGGCGGTGCGCGATGACAAACGTCGTGCGGCCCTCCATGAGCTTGTCCATGCCGGCTTGCACGATGGCCTCGGTGCGGGTATCGATGCTCGACGTGGCCTCGTCCAGGATCATCGCCGGCGGATCGGCGACGGCGGCGCGTGCGATCGAGATCAGCTGGCGCTGGCCCTGCGACAGCTGGGCGCCGTTGCCGGTGAGCATCGTGTCGTAGCCGTCGGGCAGGCGGGTGATAAAGTCGTCCGCGCCGGCGAGCTTTGCTGCCGCGATGCACTCCTCGTCGGTGGCATCCAGATTGCCGTAGCGGATGTTATCCATCACGGTGCCGGTGAACAGGTTTACGTCTTGCAGCACCACGCCCAGCGAGCGGCGCAGATCGGCCTTGCGGATCTTGTTGATGTTGATGCCGTCGTAGCGAATCTTGCCGTCGGCGATGTCGTAGAAGCGGTTGATGAGGTTGGTGATGGTCGTCTTGCCCGCGCCGGTGGAGCCGACAAACGCGATCTTCTGACCCGGCTTGGCAAACACGGACACGCCGTGCAGCACCTCGTGGTCGGGCGTGTAGCCAAAGTCGACGTTGTCCATGACCAGGTCGCCGCGCAGCGGCACGTACTCGATCTCGCCGGTTGCGCGGTGCGGATGTTTCCACGCCCACATGCCGGTGTGGTGGTCAGCCTCCTCGAGCTGCCAGGTATCGGGGTTCACCTGCGCGTTGACGAGCGTCACGTAGCCTTCGTCGGTCTCGGGCTTCTCGTCGATGAGCTCAAAGATGCGGTCGGCGCCGGCGAGGCCCATGACCACGGCGTTGATCTGCTGCGAGATCTGGCCGATCTGTCCGCAGAACTGCTTGGTCATGTTGAGGAACGGCACCACGACGGCGATGGACAGTGCCATGCCCGAGATGCTCAGGTTGGGCACGCCCAGCGCCAGGAAAATGCCGCCTGCCAGTGCGACCAGCACGTAGAGCAGGTTTCCCAGGTTCATAAGGATGGGCATGAGGATGTTGGCGTACATGTTGGCCTTCTGCGAGACCTCGAAGAGCTTTTCGTTGCGCTCGTCAAAATCGGCCTCGGCGGCAGACTCGTGGCAGAATGCCTTGACGACCTTCTGGCCGTTCATGACTTCCTCGATATGGCCCTCGACAACGCCGAGCTCGGTCTGCTGTGCAATAAAGAAGCGCGCGGAGTTGGAGCCGAGCAGCTTGGTCATAAAGGTCATAAAGGCGACGCCTGCCACAATGACCAGGCACATCCAAACGCTGTAGTACAGCATGATAAAGAACACCGTGACGATGACGATGGTCGTCATGAGCAGGTTGGGCAGCGACTGGCTGATCATCTGGCGCAGGGTGTCGATGTCGTTGGTGTAGTGGCTCATGATGTCGCCGCGCTGGTGCGTGTCGAAGTAGCGGATCGGCAGGTCCTGCATGCGGTTGAACATCTTCTCGCGCAGCTTCTCGAGCGAGCCCTGCGTGACGATGGCCATGGCGCGGTTCCAGAACAGCGAGGACAGGATGCCGACGCCGTAGATGCAGGCGAGGGTGGTCACGAGCTGTGCGATCTTGGGCTGTGCAGCTTCCCAATCGCCCGACTGCCACGATTCGCTAATAATCTGCAGGGCGCTCTGAAGGAAGGTCGCGCCGATGGAGTTGATGATGGCGCAGAGCACCACGCCGACGACGACGAGGGGCAAAAGCACGGGGTAGAAGCCAAAGAGCGTCTTGATGAGGCGCGACATGGTGCCGCCCTTGCGGTTGAGCGCGCGCTCGGCGGTCGTTGCCTTACTCATGTGCCTCGCCTCCTTCCTGGGTTTGAGCTTGCGTTGCGGATGCCTCGGTGTCGGCCTCGCCGGCCCTTTCGCCCTCGGCAGACATCTTGTTTTGCGAGGTGAAGGTCTCGCGGTAGATCTCGCTTGTCTTGAGCAGCTCATCGTGGTTGCCGATCTGCGCGATGCGGCCGCCCTCCATGACGATGATGCGGTCTGCATCCTGCACGGAGCTAATGCGCTGGGCGATGATGAGCTTGGTCGTGTTGGGCAGATAGCTTGCCAGCCCTGCGCGGATCTTGGCGTCGGTCTTGGTGTCGACGGCGCTGGTGGAGTCGTCCAGGATCAAGATCTTGGGGCGACGCAGCAGGGCACGCGCAATGCACAGGCGCTGCTTCTGACCGCCCGAGACATTGGAGCCGCCCTGCTCGATCCAGGTGTCATAGCCCTTGGGGAAGCCATCGACAAACTCGTCGGCGCAGGCCAGATGTGCCGCCTCGCGGACCTCTTCGTCGGTGGCGTTCGGGTCGCCCCAACGCAGGTTCTCGGCAATCGTGCCGCTAAACAGCACGTTTTTCTGCAATACCATGGCCACTTGGTGGCGCAGAGCGTCCAAGTCGTAGTCGCGCACATCCACGCCGCCCACGCGCACGGTGCCTTCGGTGGCGTCGTACAGGCGGGCGATGAGGTTTACGAGCGTGGACTTGGCCGAGCCGGTGCCGCCGATGATGCCGATGGTCTCGCCGCTCTTAATGTGCAGGTCGATATCGTCGAGCGCCTGGCGCTTCGCATGCGCGGAATACTTAAAGCTCACGTGGTCAAAGTCGATGGAGCCATCGGCGACCTCGAGCACGGGCTCGGCGGGATCGGCGATCGTGGGCTCGGCGGCCAGTACCTCGGTGATGCGGTGCGCCGATTCGTCGGCCATGGTCACCATGACAAAGATCATCGACAACTGCATCAGACTCATGAGGATTTGGAAGCCATAGGTAAAGATCGAGGAGAGCTGGCCCACGTCGAACAGCGTGCCCTGGCTCGTGATGATGAGCTTGGAGCCCAGGTAGATGATGACGACAAACGCGCCGTTGACGCAGATGTTCATCATGGGGTTGTTAAAGGCAAGCAGCTTCTCGGCGCGGGTGAAGTCCATCTGGACGTCGCGCGCAGCGGTCGCGAACTTCTCCTTCTCAAAGTCTTCGCGCACATAGCTCTTAACTACGCGCATGCCGGTGACGTTTTCCTCGACGGACTCGTTAAGGGCGTCGTACTTGTGGAACACGCGCGAGAAGATGGGGCGCACCTTAAAGATGATAAAGAACAGCCCAAAGCCCAGCAGCGGAATGATGACCAGGTAGACCATGGCGACGCTGCCGCCCATGATAAATGCCATGGTAAAGGCGAAGATCAATACCAGCGGCGCGCGCACGGCGATGCGGATGATCATCATAAAGGCCTGCTGAACGTTGTTGATGTCGGTGGTCAGGCGCGTGACGAGCGAGGAACTCGAGAACTCATCGATGTTGGCAAAGCTGAACGTCTGGATCTTGTAGAACAGGTCGTGACGCAGGTTCTTGGCGAAGCCGCAACTCGCATGGCTGCAGGTGACGCCGGCAGCGGCGCCAAAAGCAAGCGACGTCAGCGCGATGAGCACCAAAAAGCCCGCGGTGGGAAGCATCTCGGCTACGGTGGCGCCATCTTTGATGGCGTCGATCAGGTTGGCGGTGATAAATGGAATCAGCATCTCGCAGAGTACCTCGCCAAGCACGAGCAATGGCGTGGCAACGGTGACTTTCATATAGTCGCGGATGCTGCCCATGAGGGTTTTAATCATCCAGTTCCTCCCAGGTTACACGGATTTTCTCGAGCATTTCGGCGAGCTGCTCGCGCTCGTCGTGGGTGAGGGCACCAAAGGCCTGCTCTCTAAAGCGAATGCGGGCCGCCTGGTCGATGCGGGCGTTTTCCCGGCCGGTTTCGGTCAGGCGAATGGTGAGCTGCCGTCGATCCTTGGGGTTACGGCTGCGCTCGATGAGGCCGTTGAGCTCGAGCTTGGACAGGATCTCGGAAAGCGACCCCGGCTTGAGGTCAAAGTGCATGCCGAGTTCCTGCTGCGACATCTCGCCGCCGGGTTGCTTGGCCAGCAGGCAGATGATGGGCGCCTTGCCGGACACGCCTCCGCCATGAAAATGCATGTAATGGCCGCAAAAGCCCAGGCCATTGAGGATGCGCTTGGCAAGCTTGTCTTCTGAGCTAACCGCTTCGGGTGCATCCGCCGGCTGTGACGGGTCGCCGTCGGGCTCGTGCGAACAAAGGTTAAGAGGTTCATCGCACATGAATTAGTGTTGCTCCTTTCTTTAGTTAGGTAGTGGAATTGTTTTGTGCCTAACCAATCTAGGAGCATGAGAAATGAATGTCAAGGTACCAAACTTATTATGTTCGAGTGGCACTTAGGGACGTTCTTGTTTGACTAGTCATTTAAGAACGTCCCCAACGACTAACTTCCTTCCCGTAACCTTTCCGCAACAATTCGACCTCCACGGCACCAGCGCCCGCCTGCCGTGCTCCCTGCGCTACACTTAGTCGCACTGTGGCGCTGCTGCGCCGTGCCCGAACCAAGGGAGACCCTCATGAAGAACACTCAGCTGCTGCTGATCAACGATATGTGCGGCTACGGCAAGGTCGCGCTTTCCGCCATGCTGCCGGTGCTGTCGCACATGGGCTACCGTATCCATAACCTGCCGACGGCGCTTGTGTCCGACACGCTCAACTATCCCAAGTTCTACATCCACGACACCACCGAGTACGTGCGCCAGAGCCTCGCTATCTGGGAGGAACTCGGCTTTGAGTTCGACGCTATCTCGACCGGCTTTATCGTGACCGAGGAAGAGACGCGCATCATCTCGGACTTCTGCCACCGCCGCGCGCAAAAGGGCACCAAGGTGTTCGTCGACCCCATCATGGGCGACAACGGCAAGCTCTATGCCGGCGTGCCCGAGTCCACGATCGGTCTCATGAGGCACCTGCTCGAGTGCGCCGACTACGCGGTTCCCAACTACACCGAGGCCTGTCTGCTCACCGATACGCCCATCGCCGAGCAAATCACGCCCGACGAAGCCCGCGTCCTTGTGGACGCCATGCGCGCGCTGGGCGCCAAGTCGGTGGTCATTACGAGTGCCGTGGTCGACGGCACGAACGCCGTTATCGGTTACGACCATGTGGCGGGGGAGTACTTCACGATTCCCTTCGACCTGATTCCGGTCTACTTCCCGGGCACGGGCGACACGTTCTCGGCGGTGCTCGTCGGCCGCGTGATGGCGGGCTGGAGTCTGCAGCGCGCAACGGCCGATGCCATGCGCGTAGTGGCAGAGCTTATCGAGCGCAACGCCGACCAGGAGGACAAGTCCGCCGGCCTGCCCATCGAGGCCTGCCTGGATGTGATTGACCATGAGTAATGCTGGCGAGGGCGGCATCAAGCCTGCGGGCGAGAACAAGCCGCTCGGCGCGCCGCGTGGCAAGCGTCCGCGTATCCGCGTGAGCTGCGTGGACCAGCTGGGTGCGTGCCGCTGCCACCATGGTCACAAGCCGGGCGACGTTTTTGACTTCGACCGAGACCGCGGCAAGATGTGCGCCATGGCCTGCCATGTGGGCTTTCCCTATATCGATATCCTGCGCTATGGCGGAACCGTGCCTGGCAACGAGCCTGGTACGGCAAAGTTCTGCTGCCCCGAAGTCGATACACTGAACGTCTGGCTTGCCGAGATCGTTGACGAGTAGTCGAGCGCAATGTGTCAAAGGGACAGCCCCTTTGACACATTCGCCGGTGGTGCCCCTTCTTTTGCTTATAATCTCAAATCTCTGCATTTCATCCGATTTTAGGTTCTAAAAATTCTGCGTTTCATCGATAATCAAGCGTATAAAACTTTGCATTTCATTCGATGACGCTGAGGGGAGAGCCTATGCTGCACAGGAAAATAGCGGCAGAGCTGGAGCGTTGGCTGAAGTCTGCCGAGCAAAAGGCCTTATTCATCACGGGTTCTCGCCAGATCGGCAAAAGCTATTCGATTCGCGCATTTGGCAAAGCCAGCCATGCAACCTACATCGAGCTCAATCTCATGGAAAGTCGCCAGGCAAAAGACGCTCTTCTCGAGGCGCGGGATGCCGATGATTTCATCAGCAGGGTGACGCTTCTCTCGGGAAAGTCGATAGCGCCGGGCAAAACGCTCGTGTTTATCGATGAGGTCCAAGAGGCCCCCGACATCATGACGATGGCAAAGTTCCTTGTTGAGGACGGGAGGTGCCGCTGGGCGTTTTCGGGGTCAATGCTCGGGACTCAGTTCAAGGGCGTCAGGTCCTATCCCGTGGGGTATGTCCACGAGCTTAGGATGTTCCCGCTCGATTTTGAGGAGTTTTGCTGGGCAACCGGGGTGAGCGAGGGGGCTCGCCAAACGATACGTAACGCGTGTATCAGCGAGAGGCCCATTCCTGATTACATTCATGACGCGATGATGGCAAACTTCAGGACCTATACCGTTGTCGGCGGAATGCCGGAGGTCGTGCAGCGTTTCCTTGACACGCAGGGCGACCTTGCCTCTGTTCGTCAGCTACAGTCAGAGCTCAACGAACAGTACCGACGGGATATTTCCAAGTATGCAAGAGGGCGTGCCCTTCAGGTGCAGAGCATCTACGATCAGCTCCCCATTATGCTTGAGGGCGAACACAAGCGTTTCGTGTTCAATTCCATTGACCCCAAGGCGCATTATGAGAAGTACCAGCGAGATTTTGTCTGGCTTGTCGATGCCGGCGTTGCTCTCAAAGCCGATATCGTAACCGAGCCAAAGTCGCCCCTGCTCAAGACGGCACGGCCATCGCAGTTCAAGCTATATCAATCGGATACGGGCATGTTGATGGCGCGCTACCCCGTTGGAGTCGCCCAAGCGGCGTATCTTGATAGCAAGGAGCCCAATCTGGGCGGCATTTACGAAAACGTGGTGGCCCAGCAGCTGGCTGCCCAAAATCGCCAGCTTTACTACTATCAGACAAAAAAGCGCGGTGAAGTGGACTTTGTGGTCGACGGACCGGATGGGACGGCCGTTCCGATCGAGGTTAAATCGGGCTCCTATTACCACGCGCACGCCGCGCTCGGTCATGTGCTTGATACGGCTGAATATGGCGTAAGGCTCGGGATTGTTTTCTCGAGAGGCAACGTTGAGCGCAACGGAGCGGTTCTCTATTTGCCGCTATATGCGACCTGGGCCCTTTCGGATGTTTTGGGCGACTCCTGCGCCGAAGGGATAAAGCTGGAGGTCAAGCCGGTCTAGGGCCAGTCCCGGATGTGGCAAAGGGGCAGTCCCTTTGCCACATTCATGAGCGTGGATTTTCTCCCACCGAGATAACGAGCGTGGCCCGTGTGCCCGCGCCGCCCGAGCGCCTACAGTTGCTCGAGCATAGCGGTGCAACCGGCGAGCACATCGCGGTAGGTGGCATCGAAATTGCCGGTGTACCAGGGGTCGGCCACGTCGCCGGGGCGATCGGTCCAATCGAGCAGGCGCGAGATCTTGCCATCGGGGTCCTTCCCAAAAATTCGGTACAGGCCGCGGGCGTTCTCGTCGTCCATATAGACAATGTGGTCCCAGTCGCCATACTCCGCGCGACGCACCTGACGTGCACGATGTGCGACGACGGGAATCCCGACCTCGCGCAGCTTGGCAACGGTACCGTGGTGTGGCGGGTTGCCGATCTCCTCGGTCGAGGTCGCAGCGGAATCAATGACAAACTCGCCCGCGCGCCCGGCGCGCCGCACTAGCTCGGTAAACACGGACTCAGCCATCGTCGAGCGACAGATATTTCCATAGCAGATAAAAAGAATGCGTTGCATGAGCGGCTTCCTTTCTAGGCGGTCGCGCAGGGCTTACAGACTGCTCTTGAGGCAGTTTGCTCCAATAAAGCCCGCTGCGTACAAGGGGAGGTGGCGCAGCTCGCGCCCGTCATCGGTTTCGCTGCGGGAAAAATTGTTCTCGGACAAAATGTAGGCATATGGCGATCGGGCTTTGTCCATAAACGACCCGAGGGTTCTCGCGCGCACGTTACGTGCGGACTTTACTTCGACGGGCACAATTTCCATACGGTCGGTCTGAAGTAAAAAATCGAGCTCGCCGGTCGTCTTCCAAGACGACGGCGGCACCCAGTAATACGTCTGCAAGCTATTGCCCGAAAATGCTTGCATGACCGAGTTTTCCGCCAGGGCGCCTCGGAAGTCGGAAGATAGCGCTATGGCGGAATCCTCTTTGAGGTCGAGCCAGAGCCGCGGGTTGATGCCGAGTTTGTAGAACATGAGGCCGGTATCGAGAAGATAGACCTTAAAGAAACTTCCATCTTCGTCGTCGAAGGGAACGAGGGGAGGCTCGATGCCTTCGGTCAGGTTGTTGACCGATATGATGCCGGCGCCTTCGAGCCAGTCGAGCGGCTCGATAAGCTTGGCGCGACGGCCTCCACGTTCGACCTCGGAGTACTTGAATTTTTTTGTGGACGATCTCAGCAGCTGGGACGGAATGGAGCGCCAGACCTTGCGCGCCGCCACGCCGCTGATCCCGTTTTCGGGGTCGGTCATATCGGCGGTATAGGTCTCGTCGATTTCGCGCTGCTCGACGCGCGCATCCTCGATGGATAACGTCTTGCGATATGCGTTGACGGCGGCGGGCATGCCGCCCACGATCTGGTATCGATGAAACAGGCTGAGCGCGGCTTGGTGCGCGGCGTAGGTCTCGAGCGTGCCGGCGTGGGTACGAATGGCATTGGCCATCTGCTCCTCGTCGAGCGCCCAGAGAAACTCCTCGAACGACATAGGATGCATGGTCTCTTGACGAACGCCGCTGGGAAAAGGCAACTTGCGCTTGCGCGTGGCGACGCCGAGCTGACTGCCGGTCGCGCATATGCGCCAGCCCGAACCCGAAAAAAAGCGAAGCGAGTTGAGCGCCCGTTCGCAGAGCTGCACCTCGTCAAACAGGATGAAGGCGGTTTCTTTGCGAATGGGGGTGCGTTTATAGTCTGAGATTCGCGCCACGATGGCGTCAACGTCGTCGGTGGGACAGTCGAACAGCGGAGCGATCAGCTCAAGATCGGTCTGAAAGTCGAGTTTGACAAACGCATCGCCGGCGATTCGTCTGCCGATTTCCTCGGCAACGTACGTTTTGCCTACGCGTCGCGCACCACGGATGAGGAGGGGGCGCGACGCGTCCTTTGTCGCCCATGATTCGATAACGGATTCGATTGATCTGCGCATGGGGCCGCCTTTCCAATTTCGTGTACTTCAGATACATAGTTTAGTACGATTTCATGTACTTGGAATACACGAAATAGTAGAAAAGTGTGTATCTGAAGTACACGAAATTGCACTGCTGGAGCTTGCAGGCGGATAAACACTACTCGTATGGGACGGTTTTCACCGGTTGCTCGCCACCTTGGGCTATGTTCGCCCCTATGCCTGCATCCGGGGCTGTGCTGATTGACGACGGCGCTCCCAGCGAGCCAACTTAATCGTCACCAGCGTGAGCGCCCAGGCCACAAGCGAGAACACGGCACCGACCGCGCCTACATATGCAATGCCAACGCTGCTTACCACGGCGCCGCCCACTGCGGTGCCAAACGAGATGCCGACGTTAAACGCCATGGGCTCAACCGAACTTGCGAGTACCATCGACTTGGGATGGCGGCTGCGTGCCACGTCCATAAAGTGCGTGATGCACGACACCGAGAACAGGTACATGAGCAGCGCCAGGCTAAAGACAAAGACCAGCGCGAGCGGCATGGTGCCGCCCACAGCAAACAGTCCGAGTAACGCTGCAGCCTGCAGCACAAACGTCACGAGTAGCGCCTTCATGCCAAAGCGCGCATCGATCCATCCGCCCAGGATGTTCGAGATCAGGCAGAACACGCCGTAGGCCATGAGCGTGGTACTGGCTTCGACCGTGCCCATGCCCAGCACCTGCTCAAGATAAGGCGTCACGTAGCCGTAGAAAACGTAGACCGACCCCACGCCAAACAAAAAGATGAGCATGCCGGTGATGATGCTCGGCTCGCGTAGCAGACCCGCCTGCTCGCGAAAAGTGGCGGGCTCGTCGGTTTGCCCAGCGCGCGGCATAAACGCCACGAGCGCTCCGCAGATCAGAACGGCAAAGGCCAGCGTGCCGTACATGGCCACGTGCCAATCGAGCGTGTCGGCCACAAACTTGCCGATCGAAGTGACAAAGACCATTGCCACGGAAAACGCACCATATACCACCGAGATGGCAAGCGAAGTTTGCTGCGGAGACAGAAGCTCGGGGATGTACGTCACGCCCACGGCGAGCAGTGCGCCCGAGACGGAGCCCAGGATGATGCGCGAGATGAACAGCACCTGGAAGTTGGGCGCCAACGCCATGACCAGGTTGCCGAGCACAAAGACGATGCTATAGTACACGAGCAGTTGGTAACGACGGAAGCGCCCCGTGCTGAGCGCGAGCACCGGCGTCGCGATAGCGTAGATCAGTGCGAACACGCTGATGAGCTGGCCCGCGGTGGCAAGCGAGATGCCGAGCTCCGTCGCCAGGTCGCTCTCGATGCCGATGACCACGAACTCCGAGCAGCCGAGCGAAAAGCCTAACAACACGAGCAGCGCCAGGCAGAGCTTGGTGCGTGCGGGGGAGAGCGCGGCGGCAGTTGACTTACTTTTTGGCGTGGTTGCGGCGGTCAAGGTTGTCACTCCAATGTCGCATGAATAAGCGGGATTCAATCCCTGCAACTCTAACAGAATGTGACAAAGGGACAGTCTCTTTGTCACATTCGCGGCGTGGCTGCCGCCTAAACCGTCACAACATTCGATGAAAATCTCGAAAACGAGGAAAAACGTCGAATGTTGTGACGGTTTTCGTGTCCGGCGCGGGTGAGCTTCGGTGCCGTCTGGGGGTATAAGACTAGCGAGTGTTTATTTGCGAGGCCTAAGGGGCGCCCCGTATGGATATCGATAACTTTGAATGGTGGTATAGCGAGGGCGAGGCTCCGGACGAGGAGTGGGACGAGCCCGCGTCGCG
This sequence comes from uncultured bacterium, assembly GCA_934865005.1. GTDB lineage: Bacteria > Actinomycetota > Coriobacteriia > Coriobacteriales > Coriobacteriaceae > Collinsella. The sequence continues at coordinate 42,691 of CAKWZF010000003.1, forward strand.
TGACGTGTCGAGCGACGAGGACGAGACCGGCAACGATGCCGCTGTCGAGCCTGATGCCGCCTCCGATGCCGCCGAGCCCCTGACCTTTGAGCAGGCTTGGGCCCAAGCCGAGGCCGGTGAGGCTAAGGCCGATGCCACGGCCACACTCGGTGAGCCGGCGGACATGTCCATCTCGCCGGCAAAGATCCCGCAGCCGCGTCACACCATCGACCCCGACAGCACGGCATCCTTCAGCATTCTCGACGTGCCCGCGCAAGGCGCCCAGGCGCCTGCGCCCACACATCGCCCCGACCTGGCTCGTGAGGAAGACGCGGGCCGCCGTTCTCCGCTCGGCCCCATCCTTATCGCCTTCATGGCCGGCGTTATCGCATGCTCGGTAATTGGAAACGTCTGGAGCCATGTTGAACAACAGCGAAAAGACGCCGCCAAGGTCGAGATGTCTATCGAGCAATCGCTCGGCCGCACGCGCTCGGTACATGTGTCGGTCGAGGTCAAGGACGGCGCGACGTGGGACACCGCGCGCGGCGACAGCCAAATGCTCATCTACATCGTGGGGCGCACGCTCAAAGGGCAGACGATTGACGAGTATCAATACGTCAATTCCGCTGGTGACGGCATCGAACTTAAGCCCGGCGACTACGAGCTCACCGTCGATGAACCGCCCGTCGCCACCGACGGCACGCGCTTCCGTGCCTCAAAGCGCATGGTCCCCGTGAGCTTTAACTCACAGGCGCCCGACACGGTCGACACCACACCGCAGGGCGGGTTCGACCTTTACGTGGATACCCAGTAGGCACTCGCCGCTCATTCCGCTATGGCTACTCAATAATCGCCTGCCGTCCCGTCCCGCCGCCAAGAGTGGGACAATAGCCCTCGACACTATTGTTTACTTTTGGAGGAAGTAGCATGTCTACCGTCACTACCATCAAGCGCGGCGGCCTCACCGCGGCCATCGATTCCATGGGCGCCCAGCTCACGAGCCTTGCCCTCAACGGCAACGAGTATCTGTGGCAGGGCGACCCGGCCTTTTGGGGCAAGCACGCGCCCATCCTGTTCCCTATTGTGGGCTCGCTGCGCAACAACACGGCAACGTCTGCGGCCGGCACCTGCGAGATGCCGCGCCACGGACTCGCGCGCATCGTCGAGCACAAGCTGGTCGAGGTTTCGGAGGACGGCTCTTCGGTAACGTACGAGATCACCGACACGCCCGAGTCGCTCAAGGCCTTTCCGTTCCACTTTAAGCTCAACATGACCTATGCCCTGACTGGTGACGCCACACTTACCCAGACCTTTGCCGTCACCAACACCGGCGACGTGGACCTGCCGTTCTCGGTGGGCGGCCACCCCGCGTTTAACGTACCGGCTCCCGGTGCCGAGGACGAGGCATTCGAGGATTACGAGCTGGCGTTTACCGAGGCTTGGACTAACGAGGCCCCCGTCATCACGCCTGATGGCCTTATGACGTTCGAGGGTAGTTACAAGGCTCTCGATAACTCGGACGTGCTGCCCATCACGCACCGCAGCTTCGATAACGACGCCATCATGTTCACCGATACCCCGGGCTCCACGCTCACGCTGCGCGGTCGCAAGTCGGGCCACGGCGTCAAGATCGACTTTGAGGGCTTTAAGTACATCGGCGTGTGGTCTGCCGCCAACGACGCTCCGTTTGTGGCGCTCGAGCCCTGGACCGGTCACACCACCATGGACACCGAGGACGACGTCTTTGAGCACAAGGTCAACACCATCACCTTGGCTCCCGGCGAGACGGACAAGCGCAGCTTTAGCGTTACCTTGCTCTAGAGGTTCCGCCGCTCGGTCGATGCTGCGCGCCACCCAGAGCGACAATTTGTCATTCAAAAGGCAAGGTATGACCAGAAGGTCTATGCCTTGCCTTTTTCATGCCTAGTCGTTGGGGACGTTCTTGTTTGACTAGTCGTTTAAGAGCGTCCCCAACGACTACCAATCGTTTTCAGTTCGTAAACTTGCATATATGCATTTGCTGGAGGTAGCGCTGAGCGGTATCCTGTTAAGTCGTCAGCATACGATTCAACAGGGAAGGCAGATTATGCATTCTCCCCAACAGTGCGACGCGCATCCACAGCCGGTATGCAGCCGTCGCATCTTTTTGGGTAGCGCTCTCGCTGCGAGCGCTACTGTCGTCGCCGGCGCACTTGCCGGTTGCCAGCGCCCCTCCACGCTGGAAGTAGTTCAGCCCACGACGGGTGGCGGTCGCGACGACCTGTCCGATTCCGTTATCGGCAAGGATAAGATCCGCATTGGCATGGAGGCGGCCTACGCCCCGTACAACTGGCAGGTTTCCGAAGCCAGCGGGTACACCATCCCCATCGACAACGTGCAGGGCGCCTATGCCGATGGCTACGACGTGCAGATCGCCAAGATCGTCTGCAAGGCCCTCGGTGGCGAGCCCGTTGCCGTCAAGCAGAGCTTTTCGGGCCTTATCGATTCGCTCAACAACGGCCAAATCGACCTCATCATCGCCGGCATGAGCGCCACGCCCGAGCGCGAAGAGTCGGTCGGCTTCTCCGACCCGTACTTCATTGGCTACTTTGGCCTATTCGTAAAAGAGGGCTCGCCCTACCAAAACGCCACCAAGCTTAGCGACTTTAGCGGTGCCACGGTGCTCGGCCAAAAGGACACCATGCTCGACACCGTCATCGACGAGATCCCGGGCGTTGTGCACAAAAACCCGGTCGACTCCGTCCCCACGGTGTTCTCGAACCTGCTGCAGGGCACCTGCGACGCCGTGACCTACAACACCGAGAACGAGAAGGGCTATATGGCTCAAAACCCGGGCATCGTTCCCATTCATTTTGCCGAGGGCGAGGGCTTTAAGCAGGAGGTCGCGGCAAACGTCGGCTGCCGCAAGGGTTCGGACAAACTCCTTAAGCTCATCGACAAGACACTCAAGGGCATTAGCCAAGAGGAGCGCGACCAAATGTGGGACGCGTGCCTCGACCGTCAGCCGGCATAGGGAGGCAGCATGAAAACCATCAATCGCCTGGCCTCCTTTATCAAGGCCGACCACCGTTATGTATACCTAGGCACGAGCGTTATCGCGGCGCTCGGCCTGGCGTTTAGCCAGCGCAACCCCACGCCGCTGAGCTTCTTGGCCCCCACGGGCGTGTTCCAAGATTGCCTTTGGGCGATCCTGTGGGCCTGGGTCGTCGTGTCGGCGGCGGCACTCGTCACCAAGCTCATGCACTGGAACGACTATCGCGAAAAGTCGCCGTTCGCATCCGAGCGCTTCCGCCACGGCGCGCGCTTGGTCAGCTATGTCGTCGTTGCCATCGCGGCAATCTTCTTTATCGACCGCTGTGTCATGTCGTTTATCGACCTGGTGCAGGTAAGCATCGTCTCGGATTCCAACCCCAGCGACTTTTTGCCGAGCCTGGTCTACATGACCTATAAGAGTGGTGACTTCTTTATCCGCGGCATCGAAATCACCATCGCGCTTGCCACCTTCGGCACCGTCATCGCCTTCTTCCTGGCACTGCTCTTTGTGTTTTTGCGCATTCAGACGTTCGACCGCGTGGACAACGACTTGGTGCGTTTCTTTAAGAGTATCGGCCGCGGCTTCGCGACCGTCTACTCCACCATTGTGCGCGGCACGCCCATGATGGTCCAGGGCCTGCTTATCTATTACGCGGGCTTTACCGTTCTGCGCGGCATGGGCTTCGAGACCGCCCAGGCCAACCAGATCTGGAGCACCTTTACCGCCGGCCTCGTCACCATCTCGCTTAACTCCACCGCCTACATGATGGAGGTCCTGCGCGGTGGCATCGAGTCCATCGACGCCGGCCAGGCCGAGGCGGCGCGTTCGTTGGGTCTGTCGCAGTGGCAGGCCATGCGCAAGGTCGTGTTCCCCCAGGGCATTAAAAACGCGATCCCCGCACTCACCAACGAGCTCATCATCAATATCAAGGATTCGTCGGTGCTTTCGGTCATCGGCGTGTTCGACCTCATGTACGCCACCACCACCGTCGCCGGCGTGTACTACCGCCAGATGGAGGTCTACTGCGTGGCACTCGTGGTCTACCTGATCCTGACGCTTGTGGCGAGCCGCCTGCTCGAGGCCTTTGGCAAAAAGCTCGGCGCCGAGGCCCCGGCCACGCTGCCCAGCTCCAACTAGGCTCAAGACGAGGAGAATCATCATGGCAGATACCGCCACTACCGGCGCTGCGGCCGCCGCGCAAAACCAAGAGCCGCTCATCCGCGTCGAGGGCCTGCGCAAGAGCTTCGGCTCGCTCGAGGTACTCAAAGGCATCGACCTCGCTGTCAATCCCGGCGAGGTCGTCACCATCATCGGCGCCTCGGGCTCGGGCAAGTCGACCTTCTTGCGCTGCCTCAACCTGCTCGAGACCCCGGACGCGGGCCATATCTGGTTCCACGGCCAGGACCTCACGGCCGAGCGCTGCAACATCAATAAACTCCGCGAGGACATCGGCATGGTGTTCCAGGGCTTTAACCTGTTCAACAACATGGATGTGCTCGACAACTGTACCCTCGCGCCCGTCACGCTCAAAAAGATGAGCAAGGCCGAGGCCGAAAAGGTCGCGCTAGAGCATCTGGCAAGCGTGGGACTCGAAAAGTTCGCACACGCCGCCGTGGGTCGCCTGTCCGGCGGCCAAAAGCAGCGCGTGGCCATCGCCCGCGCCTTGTGCATGAACCCGCAAATCATGCTGTTCGACGAGCCGACCTCCGCACTCGACCCCGAGATCGTGGGCGAGGTGCTCGAGGTCATGCGCAAGCTCGCGGCCGACGGCATGACCATGGTGGTCGTCACCCACGAGATGGCCTTTGCCCGCACGGTGTCCGACCGCGTGGTCTTTATGGACAAGGGCGTAGTGCTCGAGGATGCCGCGCCGGCCGAGCTTTTCGGCAACCCCAAACACCAGCGCACCCGCGAGTTCCTCTCGCGTTATCTCGAGGACAAATAACCGACCGCAAACGTTTACGTGGCAGGGCCGCTCCGGTGGGGCGGCCCTTGTCGTTACAATCGAAAGGATGTCATGGCCGAGGTTTGGCGCTTCTTTGCGCATGAGGATGATTTTGCCGATATAGACGAGGCTGGTGCGTGCGAGCGCCTGGGCCGTGTGCTGTCGTTTCCGACCATTTCGAGTATGGATGCCGAGGCGGTGAACTGGCAGCCGTTCGACGACCTGCGCGCGTATATGCAGCAGGCGTATCCGCGCGTGTTCGCGGCGGGCGAGGTTGAGCTTATCGACCATTCGCTATTGGTGACGCTTGGCGGTTCCGACCCTGCCCTCAAGCCCATTATGCTCATGGGCCACATGGACGTGGTTCCCGTGGTACCCGGCACCGAGGCTGACTGGACGCATGCCCCCTTTAGCGGACATGTGGACGACACCTACATTTGGGGTCGCGGCGCCATCGATATGAAAGACCAGGTCGCAGGCATTCTCGAGGCGGTTGAGTATGTGCTCGCGCACGGCTGGGAGCACAAGCGTACCCTGCTGCTCGCCTTTGGCCAGGACGAGGAAACCACGCAGTACGGCGCGGGGGCGATCGGTCGTGTGCTCGAGGAGCGTGGCGTTGAACTTGAATATCTGATCGACGAGGGTGACTACCGTATTGTTTCGGCTGCCGAGTATGGCGCGGGCGAGGGCTGGCTTATGCATGCCGACCTCGCGGAGAAGGGTTACGCCGATATCATACTCAAGACGAAGAGTGAGGGCGGGCATTCGTCCAACCCCTACGGTGGCACATCGCTCGAGGTGCTCAGCCGTGCCATCACCGCAATCTGCGATATCGAGTGGCCGACGCGCGTGACCGACTTGCTTGCCGCTCAACTCGTCGAGTTGGGGCTCTACACGGCCGATGAAATTGCCGCCAACGGGGATGCCATTGTCCGCGATTGCCTCGCCAGCAAAAAGCTCTATCCGCTGGTGACGACCACCTGCGCGCCCACGCAGATCGAGGGTGGCAGCACCGGCGCCAACGTAATGCCGCAGGATATGTGGGCCAACATTAACTTCCGCATGCTCGAGGGTACGAGCGTGGTCGACGTTGTGGCGCGCTGCCGTGAGGCGGTTGCCGGGGCGGACCTTGCCGGTTGTGTCGAAGTGGAGCTGGGCCCCGGCAGCTCCGAGCCTTCGCCGTCTCCGCGTGTCGGTGGACCGGGGCTCGAGGCCGTTCGCGCCATCGCCGCCCGCTATTTCCGTGATCCAAAGGGGACGGAGGAAAACGGACCGAGTGCGACGGGCGGGGCTCCTGTCAGCATCGTCCCCTCGACCGTGATCGGCGCGACCGACGCTGCCAACTATCAGCGCATTTGCCCTGAGTGCATTCGTTTCTCGGCCTTTGTGGTCGACGATGACGAGTGCGACCGAGGCGTCCACGGCACCAACGAGCGCATTACCCGCCGAGTCTACCTTCAGGGTGTCCGCTTTTTCATCGCTCTGCTCCACACGCTCTAGAATCCAACAAAGGGACTGTCCCTTTGTCGGATTCCGTGCGGGTTATATGCAGGTTTGCCTGCGCACGCTATCATGTATGGGTTAGACCGCAACTATGTACCCCATACGCGAAGGGATGCGCATGTATCTGAGGATCGACATGTTCTAGCCGGGCTTACCCCCGCAGCGGCGCCCCGCGCCCCATCAATTCTGCCGATTTTCACCTTCACGCATATAAAGGAGTCCGTCATGCGCGACAAGCTCGAAAAGATCATCAAGGCCTACGAGGAGCTCGAGAAGAAGCTTTCCGACCCGGCCGTCGCCTCCGATATCAAGGAGTTCACGCGTCTCAACAAGGAATACGCGCACCAGTCCGACCTCATCGCCGCCTCGCGCGAGTACATCGGCGCGCTCGATGACATCGAGGCTGCCAAGGAAATGCTGCACGATACCACCGATGCCGATGAGAAGGAGATGCTCCAGATGGACATCTCCGAAAACGAGGCCAAGCTTCCCCAGCTCGAGGAAGACATCAAGTACATGCTCATCCCGAGCGACCCCAACGACGACAAGAACACCATCGTCGAGATCCGCTCCGCCGCCGGTGGCGACGAGGCGGCCATCTTCGCCGGCGACCTGTACAAGATGTATCAGCGCTTTTGCGAGTCGCGCGGCTGGAAGACTACCGTGCTCGACTCCAGCCCCAGCGAGGCCGGTGGCTTTAAGTCCATTGAGTTCAAGGTCGAGGGCGACCGCGTCTACTCCGTCATGAAGTACGAGTCCGGCGTGCACCGCGTCCAGCGCGTCCCCAAGACCGAGTCCCAGGGCCGCATTCAGACCTCCACGGCTACCGTCGCCGTGCTTCCCGAGGCCGAGGAGATCGACGTCCAGATCAACCAGTCCGACCTGCGCATCGACACCTACTGCGCCTCCGGCCCTGGCGGTCAGTGCGTTAACACCACCTACTCCGCCGTGCGCATTACCCACCTGCCCACCAACACCGTGGTGCAGTCGCAGGAGCAGCGCTCCCAGATCCAGAACCGCGAGGTCTGCATGCAGATGCTGCGTGCCCGTCTGTACGAGATGGAGCTCGAGAAGCAGCAGGCCGAGCTCGGTGCCGAGCGCCAGAGCCAGATCGGCCATGGCAACCGTTCCGAGAAGATCCGTACCTACAACCAGCCCCAGGACCGCGTGACCGATCACCGCATCGGCTTCAACTCCACCTACAACGGCGTCCTTCTGGGCGATCAGCTCGGCACCGTGATCGAGGCACTCGCCGCCGCCGAGCGAGCCGAGAAGCTGGCACAGGCTGTGTAGTGGGTTACGCGGTTTTGCCAAACCGCGTAACGGCTCGACGCTGCGCGCCGCCCAGAGCGACAATTTGTCATTCAAAAGGCAAGGCATGACCAGAAGGTCTA
>CAKWZF010000004.1:0-26703 GCA_934865005.1 uncultured bacterium
CTGCGGAATGTTTTCAAAACCAAGCCCGGTCCCGGCCTGCGGTAACGTTGCTGGCGGTTCTTGGGCATCGCTTGCTGGCGGTTCTTGGGCATCGCTTGCTGGCGGGGTTCCTTGTCTGAGTTGGACTTAGTTGGTGGGGCCACTGGTCCCGGTCGCTGTCCCGCGCCTTTGGCGCGGGAGGCGCGCCTCTTTGGGAACGAAGAGATAGCTCAGCTGTGATGGCGTCGCGCACCGAATGCTCCACTTTGGACTGCGTCGGACTCGTTGTTGTTCGAATCCCCTATCCCCCTTTCGCTGGTTCGCGCTTTGCGCGAACTCCGCGCTCCTGGGGGTCAATTAGGCTTCCGTTGTTGCGCCGGCCGCATCTTCCCGTCCCAACATCGCCCTCAGCTTCTCGAAGCTCTCCTCACTCAGGCAGTGCTCCATGTGGCAACCCTCTTGCGACGCGACATCCGCCGAAACACCGGCTTCCTCGAGCAACCGCACGAAAAAGCAGTGGCGCTCCCACATTTGGCGAGCGACCTCCAGACCACGTTCCGTCAGATGAACGTCGCGCTTGCCCATTTCGACATAGCCGCTGTTTTCCAGCGTCGCCATGGCTTTAGAGACGCTCGCCTTGGTCACACCCAGGTATTCGGCGACGTCGATTGAGCGCACCGTGCCTTGGCGCTCCGAGAGCACATAAATAGATTCGAGATAGTCTTCTCCAGATTCACGTAGGGCCATGGGCCGCCTTTCGCGATGATCGTTAGTTAGCCTTTGGATACTTTCCTTGACTTACTTTACCGCAAAAGTTGCCCATGTCTTACTACGTTGTTTAAAAAGTTAGCCGTGTTTCACAAAACGCGCCAGGCGAACACAACATGGGGACACGCCCCGCAAGGAGTGTCCCCAGCTGCCGGCAGAAAAGGAACGTCCCCAAGTGCTGAATCCTCAGCTATAGCAGGCCAAAGTGCTTGGCGGCGTTGTAGATGCCGTCGTCGTCTACGGCGGTTGTAACGTAGGACGCTGCGGCCTTCACGGTCTCCTGCGCGTTGCCCATGGCCACACTTGTGCCCACGGCCGAGAACATCGAAAGGTCGTTCTCGCCGTCGCCAAAGGCGATCGCCTCGCTCGCATCGATGCCCAGGCGCTCCAGCGTCGCCGCCACGCCCAGGTCCTTGCCGCCGTTAGCGGGAATAATGTCGCAGAACAGATCGCACCAGCGCGTAGTGAGCGAATGCGACACCGCATCGGTCACAATATGCTCGTCAGCCGGATCCACAAAGGCGCAAAACTGGTAAACCGGCGCGTCAAATGCGTGCTCAAACGGCTCCTCGTGGTAGACGATTCCCGCGTTGCTGCCGGCCGTCACCACGCGCTCGGACAGGCGGTTCACAAACGAGTTCTCGCCCTGCATGCACAGCGAGTCATAGCGCCCCTGCGCCACCTGGTCCACAATCACCGCGACGTCGTCCGAATCGATCGGGCAGCTGCGGTAAACACCCTCAGCATCAAAGCAGTGCTGGCCCGAGAGCGTAATGTACGCATCCCAGCCCAGGTCGAACAGCCAATCGGGCATCTGGTAGGTCGGACGGCCCGTGGCGATCACGCACGCAATCCCCTGCTCGTGAAAACTGTCGAGCACCTGCTGCGCCGACGCCGGAATCCGGTGGGTCTTAAAGCTCAACAGCGTGCCGTCGATATCGAAAAACGCGGCTTTGATCATCCTCGTCTACTCCTCGCCCTCGAGCTTTTCACTCGCCTCGAGCCACGCCATCTCAAGCTCGTCCATGGCGGCGTGGGCCTCGTCGATCTTTGCCTGCTGCTCGCCCAGCGCCGTGTAGTTGGTGGGATCGACCTGGGCCATGGCGGCCTCGGCCTCCTCCACGCGAGCGCGCTGCGTCTCCATCTTGCGCTCGAGCGAGCTCACCTCGCGACGGAGCTTCTGACGCTCGGCGTTGGAAAGACCGTTGGGCTGCCCGCTCGTCTTGGGCTTTTCCGCCGCAACCGCTGCGGCACCGGTGTCAAACGTGCCGGTCTTGGCGCTCGGCGCGCCCACGGGCTCGCCCTCGGCGGTAGCGTTGCACAGGCGAAGGTACTGGTCCACGCCACCGGGCATATGCGTCAGGTGGCCGTCGAGCAGTGCCCACTGTTGGTCGGTCACGCGCTCCATCAAAAAGCGATCGTGCGTCACCAGGATCAGCGTGCCGGGCCAGCCGTCCAGCAGGTCCTCGACAATCGCGAGCATGTCGGTATCCAGGTCGTTGCCCGGCTCGTCCAGGATGAGCACGTTGGGCTCGTCCAGAATCGTCAGCAACAGCGACAGGCGACGGCGCTGGCCGCCCGAAAGATCGCCGATGCGGCTCCAGAGCTGCTGCGTCGTAAAGCCCAGACGCTCGCAGAGCTTCTCGGGCGAAGTCTCCTTGCCGTCGATGACGTAGTACTTCTTATAGTTGCCGAGCACCTCGCGGATCGTGTCGCCCATGTAGGGTTCGAGCTCCTCGAGCTGCTGCGACAGCACGCCAAAGCGCACCGTCTGGCCAATCTTCACACGGCCGCGCGTGGGCTCAATCTTGCCCTGGATCACATCGAGCAGCGTCGACTTGCCGGCGCCGTTCTCGCCCAAAAGACCATAGCGGTCGCCTGCACCGATGAGCCAGGTCACATCGGAGAGCACCTGCTTGGGCGCACCATCGGTATCCGCATAGCCGGCGTCCACGTCGACCACGTCGATAACCTGCTTGCCCAGGCGGCTCACGGCGAGACGCTTGAGCTCCAACTCGTCACGCACGGGCGGTACGTCGGCGATGAGTTCGCGAGCGGCATCCACGCGAAACTTGGGCTTAGTGGAGCGCGCCTGGGCACCACGGCTCAACCACGCGAGCTCCTTGCGCGCCATGTTGCGACGGCGCTCCTCGGCAACCGCAGCCATGCGGTCGCGCTCTACGCGCTGAAGGATATATGCGGAGTAACCGCCCTCGAAGGGATCGACCTGGCCGTCGTGGACCTCCCACATGCTGGTGCAGACCTCGTCCAAGAACCAGCGGTCGTGCGTGACCACGAGCATGGCGCCCTGGCCGCGCTGCCAGCGGGCCTTTAGGTGACGCGCGAGCCAGTTGATGGTGCGCATGTCCAGGTGGTTGGTAGGCTCGTCGAGCATAAGCACGTCGTAATCGCCGATTAGCAGGCGCGCGAGGTCCACGCGACGGCGCTGGCCGCCCGAAAGCTCGCCCACCGTGCCCTCCCAGGGCACATCGCTAATAAGGCCGGCCAGGATCTGACGCGTGCGCGGGCTCGAGGCCCACTCATACTCGGGCGTGTCGCCCACGACGGCATGATGCACGGTGTCGGTATCGACCAGGTTGTCCTTTTGGCCGAGCAATCCGATCGTGGTGTCGCGGCGGTGCGTCACGCGGCCGTCGTCGGGCTCCAGCGTGCCGCCGAGCGTCACGTTATCGAAAATATGCTTGGTGGGAAACTCTAGGCTGACGGAATCGCATCCCAAAAGAATCGCCATATGCCCTGCTCCTTCGTAGATATTCAACGTTGTCCATGATAGCAGCGAGCCTCACCCCAAACCACCACGAAGGCGCCTGTCCCCTTTGTGGTGGTCGTTTCGGTCGCAGAGCAAAAGGCGGGCCATCTCCCGCAAGAGATGACCCGCCTCTCCAATCAGTCCCGCGGTAACCGTGGCCGCCGCGGGCCTCAAGCATGTCCCGGACTAGGAGAACATGCCGGTGAGGTAATCATTCAGCCGCTTATCCTTGGGCCGTTGGAAAATCTCGTCGGTCTCGTCGTACTCGACCATATCGCCCATGTAGAAGAACGCCGTGCGGTTGGACACGCGTGACGCCTGCTCCATGTTGTGCGTCACGATGACGATGGCGCGGTCGGCAACGATCGACGACATAAGGTCCTCGATCGCCAACGTCGAGATGGGGTCGAGCGCCGAGCAGGGCTCGTCAAACAGGATCACGTCGGGGTTGAGCGCCAGCGTGCGCGCAATGCACAGACGCTGCTGCTGACCGCCCGAAAGCGCATAGGCGCTCTTGTCGAGATTGTCCTTGACCTCGTCCCACAGTGCCGCGCCGCGCAGGCTCTCCTCGACCATGCGGTCGAGCTCATCGCGGTCGGTGATACCGTGGCGCTTGGGCGCAAACGTGATGTTGTCGCGAATGGACTTGCGGAACGGGTTGGGCTGCTGGAACACCATGCCAATGGAACGGCGCAGCTCGTAGGTGTTTTCGGTCTTGGTGTTCACGTTGCGCCCGCGATAGTTGATCTCGCCCTCCACGCGGCAGCCGCGAATCTCGCGATTCATGAGGTTGAGGCTACGCAAGAAGGTCGACTTACCGCAGCCCGAAGGCCCAATGAGCGCCGTGATCTCGCCCTTGTGGAAGTCGAGCGACGTATTGTGCAGTGCATGGTGGTCGCCATAGTACACGTTGACGTCCTTGGTGGAGAGCACGACCTCGTCGCTCACGGCCTTGCCGCTCACGCGCACGCGCTTCTCGCTCTCCCCCACGCTCGACAGGAAGTCCTGGGTCTCGGACGATGCCGCTTCGGTTGCGGGCGTTGCATTCATCTCGCTCATTCGGCCGTCATCCTTCTTGCCAGTTGCTTGCCCACGATACGGGCGACTACGTTAAACAGCAGCACGCAAATCATCAGCAGTGCAGCGGTACCCCAGACGATCTGCTGGGCCTCGGGACTGCCTTCGCCATAGATCTTGTAGATGTGCACGGCGAGCGACTCGCCGGGGCGGAACACGTTCCAGGCGCAGGTGGGGCTCGACAGGTTAAAGCTCCAGAAGTTCAGACGCACCGGCGAGCTCATGCCCGAAGTGAAGAGCAGTGCTGCGGCCTCGCCAAAGACGCGGCCGGCCGAAAGCACGATGCCGGTCACGATGGCGGGCATGGCCTCGGGGATCAGGATGTGCAGCGTGGCCTCCCAGCGGGTGAGGCCCATAGCCAGACACGCATCGCGCTGGGCCTGCGGCACGTCCTCGAGCGCCTGTTGGATCACGCGCACCAGGATGGGGATGTTGAACATGGTGAGCGCGACGGCGCCGGAGATGATGGAGTACTTCCAGCCCAGCTGCACCGAGAACACCAGAAAGCCGAACATGCCGACGACGATGGAAGGCAGCGAGGACAGCGTCTCGATGGCGGTCGAGGCGATGTCGCGGATAGGGCCGTTCGGCGCGTACTCAACCAGGAAGACCGCCCCGCCCAGGCTGATGGGCACCGAGATGACCAGGGTGATCAACAGCAGGTAGAACGAGTCGAACAGCTGGTAGAGCACGCCGCCCTGCGTTCCGTTGGCGCGCGCGGGCTCCGTGAGGAAGCCCGGCTGGAACAGCGTCGAGACGCCCTCGAACAGGATATAGGCCACCATGGAGATGACGATGAGCATGACGATGGCGACGATCGCCGTCAACACGCCCGTGGCGAAGCGGTCCTGCTTTTGGACGCGCTCGAGTCTCGCCTCGTCGATATGGATGCGCGTGCTAGCCACGAGCCTTCGCCCCCTTGCGGCCGATAAGGTGGATGATCAGGATGAAGATGAGGCTCATGCCCATCAGCAGCAGGCCGAGCGCCCACAGAACATCGTCCTGGGCCGAGCCCTCGGCATAGACCGCCATGGACGTGGTGAGCGTGGTGGTGATGGTGGACGCCGGCGACAGCAGCGACGTCGGCATGGCCTCGATGCCGCCGATAACCATGCGCACGGCGAGCGTCTCGCCAAAGGCACGCGTCATGCCAAGGATGACCGCAGTCATGAGCGACGGCATGGCGGACTTGAGCACCACGTGCCAGATGGTCTGCCAGCGGGTGTAACCCAGCGCGAGCGAGCCCTGGCGGTAGCTGTCGGGCACGGCGCGCAGGCCATCGACCGAAAGCGTGGTCATCGTCGGCAGGATCATGACGGCCAGCACGATGGCGCCGGGCAAGATGCCCAGACCCGTACTCACGTGGAAAACGCTCTTCATAAGGCCGACGACCACGTGAAAGCCAATAAGGCCAAAGACGACCGAGGGAATACCGGTCAAAAGCTCAATAAGCGGCTGAAAGACCTTGGAGCCAAATTTGGGTTGGATCTCGACCGCAAAGATGGCAGAGCCGATGGCGATGGGCAGCGCGATGAGCGTAGAGAGTACCATGACCGCAAACGAGGTGACGATCAGGGGCAGGGCGCCGGTATAGGGCAGGCCGTTTTCGGCTGTGTTGGCCAGGTCCCACTTGGTGCCGGTGAAAAACTCGACGACCGAGACGCCGTCCTTGACAAAAGCCGAGAGGCCCTTTTGGGCGACCATAAAGATGAGCGCGGCAACGACAAGCGTCACGAGCGCTACGCACGCGCCCGTGACGCCCAGGCCCACGTTCTCAAGGTCGCGCTTTGGCAGCTGTTTTGCCATTGCAAACCTTTCCGGGGCGATTACCTATTTAGCGGAGACCTTGCCGCTGGCGTCCTTGACGACCTTCATGGCAGAGACGGGGATGAAGCCCTGCTCCTCGACGAGCTTGCCCTGGACGTCGTCGGAAAGCATGAACTCCAGGAAGGCCTTGGTGGCCTCGTCGGCGTCCTTGGAGCAGTACATGTGCTCGGTAGCCCAGATCTTGAAGGAGTCATCGGTGACATTCTTGCTCTTGGGCTCGACGCCCTCGACCTTGATGGCGTTGAACTTGGAGTCATCGAAGTGCGAGAAGTCGAGGTAGGAGATGGCGTTATCGGTGCTGGCCATCTGAGTCTGGACATCGCCGGACTTGTCGAGCTCGGCGTCGCCCTTAAAGTCGACGGCCTCGTCGCCAAAGACGGCGGCCTCGAAGGTGGCGCGGGTGCCGGAGCCAGCCTTGCGGTTGAGAACGACGATCTTGACGTCGTCGCCGCCGACCTCCTTCCAGTTGGTGATCTGGCCGGAGAAGATACCCTTGAGCTGCTCGAGGGACAGGTCGTCGACCTTGACGTTCTTGGAGACAACAGGACCCATGCCCACGACAGCAACCTCGTGGTCGACGAGGTTCTTGACCTGGTCGGCCTCGAGCTTGGTCTCGGCGAAGACATCGGAATTACCGATGGTGACGGTGCCAGCGGCGACAGCGGTCAGGCCCTTGCCCGAACCGTTACCCGAGCCGGAGACGGAGACATCGGGGTTGGCGTCCATGAACTTCTCGGCAGCGGCCTCGACGAGAGCCTGGAACGAAGAGGCACCGTCGTAGGTCACCTCGCCGGAGACGGACTCGGCAGCAGCGGCGCTACCCTTGTCGGCAGCGCCGGAGGCACCTGAGCCACCGCAACCAACAAGGCCGAGGCCCACGAAGCTGGCAAGACCACCAGCGAGGCCGAGGAACTGACGACGAGAATAAGCCTGATCGAGCATGATCTTCCTTTCATACATGCGACTCGCGGGCACCCTGCCCGCTTTGCTGTTTGGAAAGATACGGCCTCGATCGGGCAGTGCCCGCGCCAACTGCGGTTTTTTACGGGCATCTGATAGACCCTTACCGCAAGCGCAGCACGGCCTTTACAAACGAATAACAATCCAGCGCCAAACATGGCGCACCTTTTACACCAATAAAAACAAAGTTGCGGTGAAATAGTTCCTGCTTGGCCATCAAATGGCCCATTCTAGGAACTATTCCACCGCAACTTAGATTGGGAAACCGCGAGACCTTAAAGCTCTAATTCATTCAAACGGAGGATCGCAACAATATAGATCTTGAGCGCCTGCTTGAGCTGTTCCTCGTTGGCGCACTCGTTGGGGCCGTGCATCTGGCCGCCCCACGAGGGCAGCTCCAGGCCGGTCTCCTCGGGGCCAAACGAGACGGCGCGGGCAAAGTTGCGCGCGTACGTGCCGCCGCCCATGGCAAAGGGTTCAGCATGCTTGCCCGTAAACTCGTTATAGGTATCGATAAGCGCCTTCACGGCCGGATCGTCGGCAGACACCGAGAACGGCACCTTCGCGCGACCCAGCTGGCACGTCACGCCAAAACGGCCCACGAGCGGGTCGAGCTGCTCGCGGATGGTATCGGCACTGGTGCTATCGGGGAAGCGCACGTCGATGACCTGCTCAATATGGCCATCCGCCACGCGGATGACGCCAGCGTTGCAGGTAAGCGGGCCAAACGCCGGACTCGTCGCATCGATACCCAGGCCGCGACCATAGGCATCCGCATGCACAAAGGCCAGGAACTTGACGAACTCGTGCTCGGCAGGCGTCAGCAGGCGCTCATCGCGTGCACCAAACGCGTCCTCGGCCTCGCGCAGATACGCCACGATCAGGCCGACGGCGTTGATGGTGCCCTCAGGCATCGAAGCGTGGCCGCCAATACCGTGGGCGAAAATCTGCGCATGCCCGTTATCAAGCGCCGTGATCTCCAGGCGGTCGACGTTCTCAACGGGCGCCGGCAGCTCATCGGCGGCAATCGCAAGCTCGCAGATGGACTGCGACGGAATGGCATTGCTCGCCTCGGAGCCGCTCCACGACACGATGCGCCCGCCGTCGATCTTGGGGCTCACGAACGTCGCCCCAAACTGGCCCTTCTCGGCATTGCAGACCGGGAACTCGGCATCAGGCGTAAACAGAAAGTCTGGGTTGGGGTAGTTCTCCAGATAATGGTGAACGTCGGACATGCCCACTTCCTCATCGCAGCCCAGCAGCGCGCGGAAGGTGTAGCGCGGAACAATGCCGTGCTTGAGCAAGTAGGCGCCGGCGTAGAGTGACAATACCGCCGGGCCCTTGTCGTCAATCACGCCGCGACCGAGCAGCCAGCCCTCGCGGCGCTCCATGGTGAACGGGTCGGTGTTCCAGCCAGGGCCGGCGGGAACCACGTCCACGTGGCAGATAGTCGCGAGCTGTTTGTCGCCGCGGCCCGGGATATCGGCGATTCCCACATAGCCCTCGTCGTCGCTCGTCTGATAGCCGAGCTTCTGCGCGATGCCGAGCGCGCAATCGAGCGCGTCACGGACCGGGCGGCCAAACGGCGCGCCGGGCTCCGCATCGGCAGAAACTGCCACGGACGGATAACTCACCAGCTGCTCGATATCGGCGACGACATCCTCCCAGACCTCATCGACATACTCGGCAACGCTCTGCTCCACCTGATTCATGGACGACCTCCTTACCAATGAGCGGCGAGCGTGCCCGCCCCTCACATCAAATACTTATATAGCGAAAAGTTTAGCAAGCTCGGCCACCGAGTGCACCACTGCATCGGCACCCGCCGCCTCGTGCTCGCCCGGCGCCGCCGCGCCCGAATAGATACCAATGCACGGCACGCTCATCGCGTGCGCGCCCTCGACGTCGTTAAAGCGATCGCCGATCATCACGGCATCGCCCGCGGCCGCACCCAAGGCCGCCAACGCGTCGCGGACCGAATCGGCCTTGGTCTCGCGCCCCTGCGGCGGATTCATGCCAACCACCGCCTCAAACTGAGAAAGTCCCAGCTCTCCCACCATGTCAACGCACTTTGCCTCCATGCGCGACGTCGCCACGGCTAAGCGCTTGTCCTGGGCGACCAACCCATCCAGCAGCTCGGGGATCCCGTCAAACACGGGATACTCCTCCGGTCCCAGCTCGTCAAAAAAGGCGCGGTACTCGTCGGCCACCACAAGCGACTCCTCGCGGGAGAAGCCATAAAAGTCGTGAAAACTCTTCCACAGGGGCGGCCCGATCATGCGACGCAGGTCACCCATCTGCGCCTCCGAAAACCCGCGTGCAGCCAGCGTCTTGCGCGTCGAGGTCATCACCGCCCGACCCGTATCGGCCACCGTGCCATCAAAATCAAACAGCACGACCGGCCGCTTGCATATCTCCAGCGCCTCCATCGGCATCCCTCTTCCCCAGTTGACGATTTCCACACCGACACTTCAAACTGTTGACTATTCAACAATTGAACCTAGAAATGTGGAACGACTCCACTATACTTGTCGCACTTTGCTCTCAGAAGGCGGCGCCGTCGCGCCCCAACGAAAGGTGCAATTATGTCTTTTGCCATCATAACCGACTCCACGTCGGACATCTCCCCCGCCCGCGCCCAAGAGCTCGGCATTTACGTGATTCCGCTGCATGTGATTATCGAGGGCGAGGACCTGCTCGACCAGGTGCAGATTACCGCCCAAGAGTACGTCGCCCGCATGGCCGGCTCCGAGCAGCTGCCGCACACCTCGCAGCCGAGTGCCGGCGAGTTCAAGGAACTCTTTGACCGCGTGCGCGCCGACGGCCACGATAGCGCCATCTTTATCTCGCTGTGCAGCGAGTGGTCCGCCTGCTATGCCAACGCCAGCCTGACGGCCGAAACGCACGAGCTCGACGTGCGCTGCATCGACTCGCGCACCGGCTCGGGCGCCGAGGGCCTGCTGGTGGAGTACGCGCTGGCCATGCGCGAGGACGGCCGCAGCCTGGACGAGACCGAGGCGCAGATCCGCGCGACGCTGCCCGACGCCCACCTGCTGCTGATTCCCCGCACGCTCGAGAATCTCGTTAAGAACGGCCGCGCGCCCAAGCTCGCCGGCCAGCTCACGCAAATGCTCAACATTCGCCTGGCCGTTTCGCCGGAGTGGAAATCGGGCGAGATCAAGGCCATAAAAAAGGGCCGCGGTGCCAAGCGCATCGTTACCAACACCATGGCCGATTGCCTCGCATTTTTGGCCGAGTATCCGGGCTCCAGCGTGCGCGTGCTCACGACCGGCGCCGCCGAGGAGCAGGAGCTTGTCAACGAGGCACTCGCGGGTCAGGATTACGTAGACGCCGGCACCGGCCCCATCGGCTGCACCATCGCCACCCACGTAGGCGTCGACGCCATCGCCATCAGCTACTGCCCCCGCTACCAGCCAACTCACTAGGGACGCCCACATCAGTTGCGGTGGAATAGGGACTGTTTTTGGCTTATTAGCCGCCAATCAATCCCTATTCCACCGCAACTTAGAAATCGGCAATCAGCCCTGCGGACCCTGGAACAGCTCCTCATGAGAGCCCATTCTGACCAGCCGGATCACAGGATTAGTCTTATGCGGCAAGTAGAGAACGACCACGTCGACCAAGCCATCGGATAGATGGAAATCGATGTGGCCGTTGTAGTTGCCGCCCGGGTTTGAAAGCTCATGGGCGCCATATTCCGCGGGAAGCGAGCCGTGAGCTGCAAGCTCTGCGACCGCCGCCCTAAACTCGGTTTTTAGCTGCGGATGGATGCGCATCGTCCGTTTGTAATCCGCCTTAAACTGAGCCTCGACTTTAATCTCAAACATCGCTAGTCCTCATCGAGGAACGATATAAGCTCATCAGCGTTATTGAATGACGGGCTGTCGTCCGTCAAAATCCCCAACTCATGAGCCTCGGCGATCACCATGGCGCGTCTCGTCGCCTCGTTGGGCACCTCTGCCCTTCCTACGATCTCAAAAGGAATCTTTCGCTGATTTACCAGCTGCCGAACAGCAAGTTTGAGATACGAATAGAGACTTAGACCAACCGTATCCAAGAACTCAGTCGCCTGCTCCTTGAGCCCCTCTTCGATGCGAACCGTCGTAGGCTTAACCGTTGCAGTGGACATACACGACCTCCTCGCCTCGTCTTTTGCATCAGTATACCCAATTTAGATGGCAGACTGATGTTAAATAGCATCAGTCTGCCATTCACAATACTACAACGACAGGCACGCTCGCCCTATATCAACCCGCTCAGGGCGATGTCGACGGCCTCGTTGAGGTCGTCGGTGATGTGGACGAGGTCTGGATCGAGCGGGCTAATCATGCCGGCATCCATCACCGGGCCGTTGAGCCAGTCGAACAGGCCTTGCCAGTACTCGCTGCCCACCAGTACGAGCGGCATGCGCTTGACCTTGTGCGTCTGCACCAGCGTGAGCACCTCGAACATCTCGTCGAGCGTGCCGAAACCGCCGGGGAACACGATGGCACCCGAGCTGTACTTAACGAACATGGTCTTACGCACAAAGAAGTAGCGGAAGTCCATACCCAGGTTCACGTATTTGTTGAGCCCCTGCTCGTGCGGAAGCTCGATACCCAAGCCGACCGACTTGCCGTTGGCACTCGCCGCCCCCCTGTTGGCCGCCTCCATAATGCCGGGGCCGCCGCCGGTGATAACCGCCACGCCGCGCTGCGCGATCTTGCGGCCGACCGTGCGCGCCGCCTTGTAGAGCGGATCGGTCTTGGGCGTGCGGGCACTGCCGAAGATGGTCACCGCGGGCCCGAGCTCGGCAAGCGCGCCAAAGCCATCGACGAATTCTGCCTGAATACGAAGGACGCGCCACGGATCGGCATGCAACCAGTCGGTTGAATCTTCGGGCGCCAGCAGGTTGGCGTAGGTGTTGTCCTTAGGAATCATGGGGCCGCGCATGACCACGGGGCCGCGGCGGTACGTCTCGTCGTAGGCGGGCTCGCCCTCGACGTTCTCATTCTTAATCATGGGTGCTCCTATCGAAAATAGAAACGGGCGGGATCGACGCCATGCGCCAAACACCCGCCCGAACATCAACTATTCGGTATGGTACCCACGATGCATAAAGTGCTTGCAAGCTATCGGTCAGCGGTCGCGCAGACGGTGTTAGTGAACGCGACGACCGATCGCCGCTTGGCCTTTACCGTTGCTCACGCCTCGCAAGCGCGTCCGCAGCTCTTAGTAATCCACCGCCGCAGGGCTGTTCATCCAGTCGCTCACGAACGCACCGTAGCGGCCCTCGATAATGGCCTGGCGGGCACGCTGCATAAGGTTGAGCAGGTAGTAGATGTTGTGCATCGACAGCAGAATGCCGCCGAGCATCTCCTTCTGCGTGACCATGTGACGGATGAGCGCACGGCTGTAGCCGCCCGTGCACACCGGGCAGGTGCAGGTGGGATCGATGGGACCGTCGTCGTGCGCAAAGCGCGCGTTACGGAAGTTGAGGCGACCCTCGCTCGAAAACGCTGTGCCCATGCGGCCGGTACGCGTCGGCAGCACGCAGTCGAACATGTCGATGCCCACGCCAACGCCGCGCACGAGCGTGGTAGGGTTGCCGACGCCCATCAGGTAGCGCGGCTTGTGCTTGGGCATGTACTCGCTTACGAGCGGTGCCAGGGTCTCGAACATGGTCTCGTGGTCCTCGCCCACCGAGTAGCCGCCAATGCCGTAACCGGGGAAGTCGCCGCACTCCTCCAGATGGCGCAGCGAGCGCAGGCGCAGATCTAGGTGCATGCCGCCCTGAACAATGCCAAAGAGCGCCTGGTCGTCGCGGTTATGCGCCTTATAGCAGCGCTCGGCCCACATACTCGACAGCTCAACGGCGCGCTCAACGTAGGCGCGCGTGGCGGGATAGCCCGGGCACTGATCAAGCTGCATGCAGATGTCGGAGCCGAGCTTCATGGCGATTTCCATGTTGTCCTCGGGCGTCCAGAACACGTGGCGACCGTCGTAATCGTTGACGATAAAGCGCACGCCCTCGTCGGTGAGCTTGACGGCGTCGTTGTGGCTGAACACCTGGAAACCGCCCGAGTCGGTGAGGATAGGACCGTGCCAGTTCATAAACTTGTGCAGGCCGCCCAGCTCGGCGATAGTGTCCTCGCCGGGACGCATGGACAGATGATAGGTATTGGCAAGCACGATCTGGGCGCCGAGCTGTTTGACGGTCTCGGTAGGAATGCCCTTGACGTTTGCCTTGGTGCCCACGGGCATGAAGATTGGCGTCTCGATGTCGCCGTGCGGGGTGTGCAGCACGCCGGCACGCGCATGCGTCGTCGGGTCCTCGGCGATCAGGTCGAATTTAAAAAGGTTCTGGTCCATAAACTGGAACTCCTTGGTTGCGGTTCATACGCAGACCATTATACGGGCAACCAGCAAACCGCACCGACTCGACAGAAACTGATGCATTAAACGACTAGTCGTCGAGGACAATCTTCAGCGCCATCTTGCAAAGAAGTGTCCCAATCTGCCGACACTTAGGGACTGTCCCCAAGTGCCGGCAAGAGTGTCCCTTATAGCTAGTCATTTAAGAACGTCCCCAACGACTACGAGATCATCTCCAACAGCCAAGGCAACGCCGATGCTCTGGCGACGTCAGCGAGCGGTCGCCAGGGCGAACAAATTGGCATGAAAAGAGGGCGGCATAGACCTTCTGGTCATGCCGCCCTCTTTGAATGACAAGTTGTCGCCCTGGTGACCGCGCAGCGTCGAGCCGTTACGCGGTTTGGAAAAACCGCGTAACCCCTAAGGCCGCTGGCCCATTCCACCCTCGAGGGTGACGGTCTCGCCGTTCATGTACTTAAAGTCGGGACCGCAGAGCTGAACGACAACGCGGCCGATTTCCTTCTCGACGTCGCCGTAGTGACCCGCCGGCGGCATGTGGACGTTGGCCTTGAACGCCTCGGGATAAGCATCTTGGAAGTTCTCGAGCGCAGCGGTCCAAGCAAGCGGACAAACGATATTGACGTTGATACCGTCCTTGCCCCACTCGTTGGCGGCAACGCGAGTCAGACCACGGATGCCCTCCTTGGCGGCGGCATAGCTGCACTGACCATAGTTGCCAAACAGGCCGGCGCCCGAGGCAAAGTTGACCACGGAGCCCTTGGTCTCCTTCAGGTGCGGATAGGCCTTCTGCATGTACAGATAGGTGGCATACAGACCGGAATAAATGGCCAGGTTAAACTGATCCATGGTGTGGTCGGCGATGGTCACACCCGAGGCGCTGGCCTGAGCATTGTTGACGACGGCGTCGATGCGGCCGAACTCCTCAATGGCCTTGTCGATAACGTTCTGGACGACAGCCTCGTTGTCCTGACCAGCCGAAACATCGGCCTGAACAGGCAGAACCTTGACACCGTACTCGGCCTCGAGGGACTCCTTGGCGGCCTCGAGCTTGGCGACGTTGCGGCCGGTGATAACGAGGTTCGCGCCCTCCTTGGCAAAAGCGATATCGATGCCGTAACCGATGGAGCCAGCGGAGCCGTCCTTAAGCGTGGCCTTGCCGCCGCCGGTGACGATCACGGTCTTACCAGTGAAAAGTCCCATATAAAGTCCTTTCAAATCGCGACGGGCGCACCCGCCGACTGCGCGCATCCAAATAAACGCGCCAAAAGCTGAAATGCAACTTTAACGGGTTCAAGTGAAAAATAAAGCCCATGGCAGGCGAACGGCGCAACGTCTTTCGGCGAAGGGAATGTCAAGTAAAAATTGGATAGAGTGGCCGAGTTTTTGCTATCGACGCGAGCCATCGAACACGTTTTGAAACTTTGCTGCGGCGCGCGGGATGTCGGCGCGAGACTTTATCATAGGGTGACAAACAACGATGAGGAGCACATGCCTATGACAGACGAGCTGGACCCCCAGACTCAAGAGCATATTGATGATCCCGCAGACGTCACCACAGATACTGACGCTGTGACCTGCGATGGTACCGACGTCGACGGCACCATCTTGGACGAAAGCGCTACGGCGGAAACCCCCGAATCAGAAAACGCCGATGAGCAAAACGACGATGCGCCCGCTCAGGACGACGCCCCCGTACAGGACGACGCCCCGCAAGCAGCGGGCCCCATCGAGGTGTCTTCGGAAGAAGAGCTCGATGCCGTCATGGACTCCATGATGGATGCTGTCAAAGCGATGAAAGACGCCGTCGCCGATGCCGATATCGATGCCGAGGAAGAGGAGGCCGCCGAGGCGGCCTCGACCTTTGTGCCCGGCGAGACTCCGGTTGCCGACCAGGGCAGCACCATGCCCTCGTTTCTGCAGCTCGAGCACCCCACGATTGGCGCCGATGCGGTCGATCCACACGCAGCAGGCTTTTCTGTGGTCGAGGGCGGTACCGGCAATATCGCCGCGCCGCAGGCTGCCGATGCGGACGCCGCCGACACCGCTCGCCCGACCGCCCCGCACTCCCCCGCCACGAGCCGCGATCTGGGGACCGCTGTCTCGAACACTGCGAACGCCGTGGGCGCCTTTATCGCCCAGGGTGCCTCGGCCATGCGCGAGATGAATGCCGCGAAAAAGGCACTTGCCGATGCCCGCGCCCACCTGGCCGAACTTGAGCAGCGCATTGCCGATCAGGCCGAGGAACTCGAGACGCGCCAGGATATCGCAGGCCGCTACGACCAGATCGTCGCCGACCAGCGCCAGGCGATTGCCACGGCCCAAAAGACTGCAGCGGCCGCCGAGATTGACCGTGATGCCCACGCCGCCAAAGCGACAGAGCTCAAGGGTCAGTTCGAACAAATGAAGACAGAGGATGACGCGACTGAGCTCCGCCTGAAGGCCGCGCTCGACGCCGTGGAGGCCCGCGAGGCGAGCTCGCGCGAGACCGGCAACCGCCTCGTTCGACGTCTTGAGGATTCCAAGCGCATCCGCGACAAGGTGAAGGCCGAGCGAGACGCCGGCATTGCGGCCGCACAACAAACCGTCGACGCCACGCGCGCCCAGCTCGAGACGCTGCGTCATGAGTATGCCGAGCTGCAACGCAATCCCTCGGCAAATCCTGCCAACTATACGGTGCGCACCAGCGAGCTCTCGATGCAGATCTCCGACACGGCAGATGCCCTGCGAAAAGCCGAAGAAGATGTCCCGCGCATCACCGCCGACCTTGAGCACTCGCTTGCCGCAGCTGAGCAGGCCGTCGAACAGGCGCAGGCCCCCATCGCCGACGCCAAGCGAGCCCATCAGGCCGTGACGGCAGAGGCCGATGCCGCGCGCGACGAGCTGCAGACCGCAAAAACCACCGCTGCAACGCGCCAGCGCGAACTGCGCGAGAAGATCGCTGCCGAGGACAAGGCACGCCGCGACCAAGAGCAGAGCATAGCCAACGCCCAAGCAGATGCCGCGCATGCGCAGTCGATTATCGAACAGGCGACCGAGGTGCACGACCACCCAGAGATCACTGAGTCGCTTGTAGGATCCTTGGCGCGAGACAAAGCCGAACACGCCGAGACCGAGCAAGAAGTCACCCAGCTCGAGGCCACCGAGGACGCGGTGCGCGAGCGTACCCGCGACTCCCGCATCAAATTCACCGGCGCCATCGTCTGCATTATCGCCGTAGTCCTCGTGATCATCCTAGTCTGGCTGTTCGCAAGCAAGTAAACCAGCTGCCAAAAAACGCTCACCGCAACTTATTAGATTGATGCAAGGCAATCTATCCCTCTTGCACCAATCTCTTGACATAAGGAGTGTCCCCAGGTGCCGGCACAAAAGGAACGTCCCCAAGTGCCAACAACGGCGGCGCCGATGTTTTGGCGAAGTCAGCGAAAACCCGCCAGAGCGAGCAAGGTGCCTTGAAACAAGGCGGCATTGACCTTCTGGTCATGCCGCCGAAGTTGAAAGGCAGATTGCCGCTCTGGCGGGTTTGCAGCGTCGAGCAGTTACGCGGTTCGTAGAACCGCGTAACTTACGAAATGAGCATGGCGTCGCCAAAGCTGAAGAAGCGGTAGCGCTCCTCGATGGCAGCGGCGTAGGCATCCATGATCTGGTCGCGGGTGGCAAGCGCGCTTACGAGCATCATGAGCGTGGAGCGCGGCACGTGGAAATTGGTGATCAGCGCGTCGACCACGTGATAGGTCGAGCCGGGCATGAGGTAGAGCTGCGTTGTCGCGTTCTCGCGCACCACGATGTCGCCGCGGCCGAGCGTGTCGGCCCCGTCCTCGCGGCCCTCAAAATAGCGCGCCGTCACAGCCGGATCGGACACCGGCGCGTCCGCGTCAAACGCGCTCTCGAGCGAGCGCACCGCGGTGGTGCCGACGGCGATCACACGATGACCCTCGGCCTTGGCCTTGTGCACGGCATCGACAACCTCCTGCGACACGTGGTAGCGCTCGGTGTGCATCACGTGCTGCGTGGGGTCGTCCTCCTCCACCAGACGGAAAGTATCGATACCCACCTCGAGCTCGACGGCGGCAAACTTCGCACCCTTGGCCTCGATAGCGGCCATGAGCTCGGGCGTGAAGTGCAGACCCGCCGTAGGAGCGGCAGCCGAGTGCTCCTCCTTCATGGCGTAGACGGTCTGGTACTTCTCGGGATCGCCCTCGTAATCGGTAATGTAGGGCGGCAGCGGCACGTGGCCGGCAGCGTGGATGGCCTCGTCGAGCGTGCGCGGGTCGCCGGCGGCATTGCAACCGGCCGGCTCAAAACGCACCAGACGGCCGCCGCGGCTATCGGTGACAAAGTCGATGACCTCGGCCGTCAGCACCACGGGAGCCCCCTCGGGCGCATGGGCGCCACCGGCGCGATACTCAATATGAGCACCGGGCTTCAGGCGCTTACCCGGCTTGACCAGGCACTCCCAAACGTGACCCAGCGGATCCACATCCTCGCGGCGCTTGAGCAGCAGCGTCTCGACCACACCGCCCGAGCCGGCCTTGCGACCGATAAGACGGGCCGGCATCACGCGCGTCTGGTTGATGACGAGCACGTCGCCCGGCTCGATATAGTCGATGATGTCACGGAAGATGCGGTGCTCGACGGTGCCGCCATGCCCTAACGGCGTTCCTGTCTCGGAGCCTTTGCGATCAACCACCAGCAGGCGGCAGGAGTCGCGCGGCTCGGCAGGCGCCTGGGCGATGAGCTCTTCGGGCAGGTTATAGTCAAAATCATCGGTACGCATAGACACGTCGGATTCTCCTTATATAGCTAAAGTCCGCTCTACATCCTAGCAGGCTGACGTCCCAAGTGAACTACTTTTTGGCGGCTTTGCGCTCGTCGCGGATGCGGGCGCGGTCCATGGCCGCCTCGACGGCCGAGAAACGGCAGCCGCAGTAGTTCTGCCGATACATGCCCAGCTCGCGCGAACGACGTGTCGCCTCGGGGTAATACGTGCGAAAATCGCGAATCACCGGAGTGAGACCGCGGGCAGCAGCCAGACGCTCCAACACATCATTGCAGGTTTCGAACAACTGGTACGGCGAGACGGCGAGCGTCGTGCCCACAAACTCAAACCCGCGCTCCTGGGCCACACGGCACGCCTCGGCCAGACGCAGGGCATAGCATGAGCGACAGCGACGGGCTCGATCGGCGCCCAGCGGGGCCACGCCGGCCTCCCAGCGCTCCCGGTCCTCCCCCGCCTCGATAAGCTCGATGTCGCCATCGGCACACCACCGGCGCAGCTCGTCCAAACGCCGCTGCCATTCATCGTGCGGCTGAATATTGGGGTTTGTCCAGCAGATTGTGGGCTCAAACCCTTCCTCGCGCAGCAGGCGGACCGGCTCAAGAGAGCACGGCGCACAGCACGCATGCAGCAACAACGGCTTCATCGACATCTCCTCACCCGAAAAAGCGCACGCCAAAGGACGTATCCTCGCAGGCGACAATGCGGCGGTCGCGCAAAATGGTCCGCACGTAATACCAGTCGCCCACACAGCCCGACAAATGCAAGCCGGCCGCCAGGTAGCACAGCAGCGGATAGCCCGAAAACGCAAACCCCAGGGCAAGCGCCGCCGTCACAACAACCGTCGGCGCCAGGCAAACCGCCATGTACCGCCGGCGCGAATACACAACGCCCTCGGCGCAGGCATAGATCATCGCCGTCTCGCGATTCGCCCCAAAGGTCACCTTCGCGCCCGCAGGCGCCAGCAGCTTAAAAAACACACCGTGCACCAGCTCGTGCACGGCGAACGACGCCATTGAGATCGCAGCCAAGCCGACTATCCATCCCAAGACGGCCATCCAGCCGCCCGCGTCAGCCGCATCCAAGTCCGCAGGCCCGCCCAGCAGCATAAACACCGGCACCAGACACACGGCAAATGCGCCAAGCACGGCCATCCCCCACACAAAGCAGGCGTGCAGAAAATCCTCGTCCTCAAACGCATGTATGTTGGAAATCTCATTCATAGCATCTTAGGATAGCGCCCCTGCCACGCACCCGCCCGCATGTGCGATAATGTCGAACGATATGCACGAATTGACCACCGCGCCGCCGAGCCCCGCGCCCGGCCGCGCCCTCACCATATGCGAAGGAGTCCCATGGCATCCAAATACTCCATGAACGACCGTCCCAGCTGGCCTCGCCGCGCCATCGTTACCGCCGGCGAGCCCTACGGCAACAAGGGCCTTCACTTTGGCCACGTTGGCGGCGTCTTTGTCCCTGCCGACTTCTTCGCCCGCTTCCTGCGCGACCGCCTGGGCCGCGAGAACGTCATCTTCACCTCGGGCACCGACTGCTATGGCTCGCCCATCATGGAGAGCTACCGCAAGCTCAAGGAGAACGAGGGCTACGACAAGTCCATTAGCGAGTATGTCGAGTCCAATCACTCCCGCCAGGCCGCGACCCTCAACAACTACAACATCAGCTGTGACATCTACGGCGGCTCGGGCCTTGAGCCGGCTGCGCAGATTCACAACGAGGTGACCACCGAGATTATCGAGCGTCTGCACGAGCAGGGCACCATCTCCAAGCGCTCCACGCTGCAGTTCTACGATGCCAAGGCCGGCACGTTCCTCAACGGCCGTCAGGTGATCGGCCGCTGCCCCATCCAGGGCTGCAAGTCCGAGAAAGCCTACGCCGACGAGTGCGACCTGGGTCACCAGTTTGAGCCCGAGGAGCTCATCGCGCCCAAGAGCCAGCTCACCGGCGAGGTGCCCGAGCTGCGCCCGGTCGACAACCTCTACTTTGACCTGCCGGCCTACCTCGACTTTATGAAGACCTACACCGCCAAGCTCGCCCAGAACCCGCAGGTTCGCTCCGTGGTCTCCAAGACCATGGAGGAGTGGCTGCTGCCGGCCCAGCTCTACATCCAGAACAAGTTCCGCGAGGCCTTCGATGCCGTCGAGGATCAGCTTCCCGAGCACACCGTGCTGGAGCCCGAGGGCAACAAGAGCAGCTTTACCGTCACCTTCCCCAGCTGGAAGGAGCGCGACGATGCCCACGCGGTGCTCGCCAACGGCGGCGTGCGCTTCCGCAGCGGCAAGGCGCTCGTACCCTTCCGCATCACCGGCAACATCGACTGGGGCGTTCCGGTGCCCGAGGTCGATGGCGTCTCCGACGTCACCTGCTGGTGCTGGCCCGAGAGCCTGTGGGCTCCCATCAGCTATACGCGCACCGTGCTCGCACGCGATGCCAAGGCCGCCGGCGTGACCGAGGGCGTCGCCGCCCAGGATGCCGCCCTCATGGGCGAGCCCGCCGCCGATTCCACGCAGGTCCCCGCGCCCACCTACCAGCACAGCTCGCTCGACTGGCGCGACTGGTGGTGCTCGGATGACGCACAAATCTACCAGTTCATTGGCCAGGACAACATCTACTTCTATTGCATCGCGCAGACCGCCATGTGGGAGGCCCTGGGTTGGAACCTCACGCAGAGCACCGTCAGCGCCTGCTACCACCTGCTCTACATGGGCAAAAAGGCAAGCTCGTCCTCGCAGACGCCTCCCCCGCCGGCAGACGACCTGCTCAACCACTACACCTGCGAGCAGATGCGCGCGCACTGGCTGTCGCTCGGCCTGTCCGAGAAGCCGGTGAGCTTTAGCCCCAAGGCATACGACACCCGCGTGACCGGCAAGGACAAGGACGGCAACGAGGTGCACGCCTGCGACGACAAGCGCGTCATCGATCCGGCCCTTAAGGAAAGCGCCCTTTTGACCGGCGTCTTCAACCGCCTGGCCCGCAGCTGCTTCTACGGCGTCGCCGTCAAGGAGGGCGACGAGAGCCCCTATCGCAACGGTTGCATCCCCGCCGGCGCCGCCTCGGCCACCGTGGTGGAGGCCGCCGAGCAGGCCGCCCTCGCGTTTGAGCAGGCCATGTACAAGTTCGAGACGCACCGCGCGCTCGCTGTGTGCGACGACTACCTGCGCGCCGCCAACAAGCGCTGGAGCGACGCCTCCAAGGCTGCCAACAAGCTTGAGGGCGAGCAAGCCAATACCGCGATGACGCAGGCCCTCGTCGACGCCTTCACCGAGCTGCGCGTGGCGACCGTGCTCATGCACGGCATCGTGCCGGCCGGCTGCGAGCTCATTTGCGAGTACTTCGACGTCGACCCCGTCGCCTTCTTTAGCTGGGACAACATATTTGCCTCCACGGACGAGTTCGTGGAAAGCCTGGGCGAGAAGCCCGGCGAGCACCGCGTGAAGCCGCTGCCCCCGCGCTTCGACTTCTTCAGCAAGCACGAGAGCCAGTACTAAAACAACACTCGACATGTAATGGAATGGGAAGGAAAGACGGATGTCCAAGCCGCGTCGTCGTAAGCAGAAAAAGCAGGTCAAGGCCGAGCTCAAGCTCAGGCAGTTTGCTGCTACCGAGCTTTCTGACCAGCTTGCCGCCCAACACTCCGCCGCCGACCTGCCGCGCTTTATGGTCGACACGGTCGCCGGCGCCTATGCGCCCGCCGATGCCAAGCTCATGATCGAGGGCTTCGGCGCCGCGGCCACACGCCCGGTCACGCTGCGCGCCAACACGCTCAAGGCGACCGCCGAGGACATCGCTGCGGCGCTCGGTGCCGCCGGCATCGCCCACAACCCCGTCGCCTGGTACCCAGACGCCTTTATCCTGCCCGAGGCCCAGGTTTCCGATCTGTGGGATCTCGACATCTACCGCGACGGCAAGATCTACCTGCAGAGCCTGTCATCCATGATGCCGCCGTTGGTCCTGGGCGCCCAGGCAGGCGAGGACATCCTGGACATGTGCGCAGCCCCCGGCGGCAAGACAACACAGATCGCCGCCCTCACCCAGGGACAGGCGCACCTCACCGCCTGTGAGATGAGCATTCCCCGCGCCGAAAAGCTTGAGTCCAACCTCCACCGCCAAGGTGCCAAAAACGTGCCCGTCATGCGCATCGACGCACGCGAGCTCGACGAGTTCTTCCGCTTTGACCGCATCCTGCTCGACGCTCCCTGCACCGGCACGGGCACCGTCATCAGTGGCAACGAGAAAAGCCTGCGCGGCCTCACCGAGCAGTTGCTGAGCAAGTGCGCCCGCTCGCAGCGAGCACTTCTGGACCGCGCCATGGGTGCCCTCAAACCGGGCGGCACGCTCGTCTATTCGACCTGTTCGATTTTGCCGCAGGAAAACGAGGACGCCCTGCAAGAGGCCCTCGACAAGCACATGGACTGCGAGCTTATCCCCCTCGACGGCACGCCGAGCGAAAGCGAAGCACGACGCACCCAGGAAGCTGGTGAGGAGCCGTGCATCGAGTCCAACGCTCTGACCGAAGCCATTGCCGCCGGTCAGGTATCGGCCATCGCCAACGGCCTGCCCGGCACGCTCACCATTCCGCCTAGCCGCGACTTTGAGGGCTTCTACATTGCCCTGATCCGAAAACGCAGCTAGCGCACGGATCCAAAACTCAACAAGTTATCTCCGTGCGCGTTTGCCCTGCTGGTCGCGATGCTGTTTAAGCATCGTGCGCTCCTTGCGTTCGGCCCTTTTGCCCTTAATGGCCGTGACCACAAAGTAGATGACCGCGGCGGCAACGATTGCGCCCACACACAGGCCAATCGAGCCCAACATTGCCGAAAATTCCATACCGCGTCACCTCTCTTGTAAACGGGACTTTCAAGATAGCACCTCGATCCCCGCCACCACAGCTCCTTCACGTTCACCGGCCCTTCGGTCTAACGGATGGCGCGGCGGGGAAAAATCAACTCGTCAAACGATTTAGCATTCGCAATTCCGGCTGCATAGCGCCGGCCGTTATCACATAGAATCGAGCCTCCATGGATACCCTCAACGATCTAAATGAGCGCGTCGACGCCTTCGTCGGCACCAGCTCCTTCGACACGCCTGCGGCGGCAAACGACCAAGCTCCCATCGATGTGCCCGCCGAGGTGCACAAGGACATCGTCGCCTCGGTCGATTTTTCCGAGGTCGAGCTTGCAGACGAGTTCACCGAGCCCCAAGTAGCCGTCACGCCCAACGGCCTGCTCCCTATGGAGCCCCTGCCCATCGACGGACGCCTGCGCAAGGCTGCCCTTCGCATGCCCGACGAGATCGAGGAGGCCAGCGGCTTCACGCTCTTTGGCCGACGCATCAAGTCGCTCATTTACACCACCGATGTCGCGGTTATCCGCAACTCCAACGCCGACGCCGTCTTTGCGGTCTACCCTTTCACGCCGCAGCCCGCCATTACGCAAGCGCTGCTGACCGTCGCCGAGTGCCCGGTCTTTGTAGGCGTGGGTGGCGGAACTACGACCGGTAAGCGCTCCGTGCAGATGGCAGCCGTCTCCGAGATGCAGGGCGCGGCGGGCTGCGTGGTCAACTCCCCCGCTACTGCCGAGATGGTCGAGCACATCACCAACATCGCCGACATCCCCGTCATCGCCACGGTCGTTCGCTGCGACGACGATGCCCACGCCAAGGTGCGCGCTGGAGCCAAGATTCTCAACATCGCCGCCGGCAAGAACACGCCCCAGGTCCTACGCGAGCTGCGCGAGCACTATCCCAACCTGCCGCTTATCGCGCCGGGCGGCAAGACGCCCGAGAGCATTCGCGAGACCATCGCCGCCGGCGCCAACGCCATCATCTGGACACCGCCTTCGGCCCAGCAGCTACAGACCGACATGATGCAGCGTTATCGCAAGATGAAGGAAGACGCCACACCTGTCATCTCGCGCGACGACGTGCCCATTATCGACCAGGTCGCCGCCGCCGAGGTCAGCCAAGTCGAGAACATGAATCCCGATGTGCCGATTCCCGACGAAGTCATCGAGCGCGTCGCTTCGATCCACGAGCGCGTCGAGGAGCATCGCGCCAACCGCGGCCTCAAGCCGTCACTGCACGGCTTTTTCTTCCGCGGAAAGAAACGCTAGCAAAACATCTTGGCCCGCCCCACAAACGTGAGGCGGGCCGTTTTCGTTTGAGCAATCATGCAGCGACGTGATGGGGCAAATTAATCCACGCGCTTGTCGCCCATAAAGAAGAGCGCCACCGTACCAGGTCCGGTATGCGAGCCAATCAGAGTACCGATGTCATTGATCTCAATCTTGCCTTTAAGCTGCGGAACCTGTTCCTCAATCAGCGCCGCGACCGCCTCGGCATCCTCGCGGCACGCCGACTGCGACATGATGCACTTACCCGAATAATCTGCACCGTCCTGTACGTGTGCCATCATGGTCTTAGCCATCTCGGAAATCGCTCGCTTCTTAGTGCGAATCTTCTCACGTGGCGACAGCTTACCTTCGCAATCGACCGTCATAAGCGGGCAAATCTTGAGCGCCGTGCCGATGATCGCGCTCGCGGCCGAAATGCGACCGCCACGCAGGTAGCTCGACAGATCGGTCGAGAAGAACCAGTGGTGCAGGTTGAGTTTATGCTCCTCGATCCAAGCGGCCGTCTCGTCGAGTGAAGCCCCGCTATCGCGCACGTCGGCGGCATATTCCAGCAACAGACCAAAGCCCGAAGACGCCCCCAGCGAATCGATGACGCGTACCTTGCCGCCCTGGGGATAGCGATCCGCAAGCATCTGCGCCGCGACGCAGGCCGATCCATACGTGCCCGAAATACCCGACGACAACGTCAGGTGCAGCACGTCTTTACCCTCGGCAACAAACGGCTCCCAAAACTCCTCGTACTCGCCCACGCCCACCTGAGACGTCTTGGGCATGGCGCCCGCGGCAATCTGGGCAAAAAACTCGTCCGGCGTAATCGACTGATACAGATCGTCCGTATAGACAACATCGTCGATCTCGTAATGAAAATACGCGACGGGAATATTGCGCGATTCAAAGAACTCACGGGTTCGGTCGGCGGCGGATTCACAGGTCAGGACAAAATCACTCATATGAGGCTCCTTACTCATTGCTGCGCAAATTATCGCACAGTGAGCCTACATGCGGTACATATGTCCACTATTTACCAAATCGAACCAAAAATAGTGAACATCTTTACCACCATCGTCTCCACCGGCCCCACGCAAAAATATCTGAGAAAACACCCTCTGTCGTCTCCACTCAACCGCCATATCTACCTCAACTAAATCGATTTACCAAACCGTTCATCCGACAATTCAGCCGCTGGCGCAAAATCGAAACAAAAGCGGCGCATACTGGTAAACGTTTGACGCTGTTTATCAGTTTTACCAGCCCCATCGGAAGGTGTTTCATGGTCGCATTCGATCGCAACCCGCAAGACTTCAAGTATCTGCGCCTGCTTTCGAGACAGTTCCCCACCGAACAATCCGCGTTTACCGAGATCATCAATCTCTCGGCCATCCTCAACCTGCCCAAAGGCACCGAGCATTTTATGAGCGACGTGCATGGCGAGTACGAAGCCTTTATGCACATCCTCAACAACTGCTCGGGCGTCGTGCGCGAGCATGTCGACGAGATTTTTGGCGACACGCTCACCTTTGACGAAAAGGGCGAGCTGTGCACGCTCATCTACTACCCGCACGAGAAGATCGAGCTGGTCCGCAGCCAGCGCGAGGACTCGCCCACCTGGTACAAGACGATGCTTGACCAGCTCATCATGGTCGCTCGTTCGCTTTCAAGCCGCTACACGCGCTCCAAGGTGCGTAAGGCCATACCGCGCGATTACGCCTATATCATCGACGAGTTGTTGCACACGCACCCGGACGAGAACAACTATCGCGTGCGCTATCACGAGCGCATCGTGGAGTCCATCCTGGAGACCGCCAGCGCCGACGACTTTATCGAGTCACTCGCCTCGCTCATCAAGCGCTTGGCCGTCGACCACCTGCACCTGGTGGGCGATATCTTCGACCGCGGCGGCGGCGCTGCCAAGATTATGGACCGCCTGCTCACCTACCATTCGCTCGACATCCAGTGGGGCAACCACGACCTGCTATGGATGGGCGCTGCGGCCGGTGAGCCCG
>CAKWZF010000004.1:26713-32773 GCA_934865005.1 uncultured bacterium
CCACGGTGCTGCGCAACAACCTGCGTTACGACAATTACGAGATCCTCGAGAACGACTACGGCATCTCGCTGCGTGAGCTTGTCGCCTTTGCCGATGCCACCTATACCGCCGGCGAGACCATCAGCCCGCTGATCAAAGCCATCAACGTGCTGCTCTTTAAACTCGAGGGCCAGATTATCCAGCGCCACCCCGAGTTCGACATGGCAGACCGCCTGCTGCTCGACAAGATCGATCACGACGCCGGCACGGTCACCCTCGCCGACGGCAGCGTATGGCCGCTCACGACCAACGACTTCCCCACCGTCGATCCGGCGGACCCCTACACGCTCACGCCCCAGGAGCAACACATCATCGACAAGCTCGTGTCCGAGTTTGTCACCGCCGATCATCTGCATCGCCATATCGATTTCCTCTACACCCACGGCTCGATGTACAAGGTCACCAACGGCAACCTGCTGTTCCATGGCTGCGTGCCGCTCAACGAAGACGGCACCTTTAGCAGCATGAACTGCCTGGGTACCTGGCACGCCGGCCGTGTTTATCTCGATTTTTGCGACCACATCGCCCGCCGCGCCTGGCGCGTAGGCGACCGCGACGCCCTCGACTGGATGTGGTACCTGTGGATCGGCTTTAACTCACCCGCCAGCGGACGCCTGGTGCGTACCTTTGAGCGCGCCTATATCGCCGATAAGAGCACCTGGGCCGAGCCGATGGACCCATACTTTACGCTTACCAAGTCGCCCTCGGTCTGCGACGACATCATGCGCGAGTTCGGCGTCGCACCCATGGCATGTTCGCCGACCGGCCACATCATCAACGGCCACACACCCGTTAAAACTACCAAGGGCGAGCAGCCCATCCGCGCCAACGGCAAGCTGTTGGTCATCGACGGCGGCTTCTGTCGCGCCTACCATCCCAAGACGGGCATCGCCGGCTACACGCTTATCTCGAGCTCGCGCGGATGCCGTCTTAAGTCGCACCGGGCCTTTACGACGGTTGCCGAGGCGCTCACCCGCAACGTGGACATCGAAAGCGAGACCAACCGCTTTGACGAGGCCGACCGCCGCCGCATGGTCAGCGATACCGACACTGGCGCCAAGATCCGCAGCCAAATCCAGGACCTACGCCAGCTGCTCGATGCATATAGAAACGGTGCTATCGAGGAGCGCGCCTAGCCCCGCCTGCGGGGATTGGCTAAACTTGCTGAGTTTGTCATCCCCGCGGCGCTCCGGCGCCACTCTAAGGCAGGTACCATGCAAAAGCTCCTTGCGCAGATCATGAAGTTTGGCGTCGTCGGCGTCGTCGCCACGATCATCGACTTTGGCATCATGAATCTGCTCCACTACGGTTTGGGCCTCAATATCCTGATCGCCAATACCAGCGGCTTTATCGTCTCGCTCATCTTTAACTACGTCGCGAGCATGAAGTACGTGTTTGCGCACAAGGAGGGCATGAGCCGCCACCGCGAGTTCATCATCTTTGTCGTGCTGTCCGTGATCGGCTTGGCGCTCAACGACGGCATCGTGCTGGCGCTCAACGCCGGCCTGGGGCTCGAGGCCAATATCGCCAAGATTTGCGCCACCGCGCTGGTCATGGTCTACAACTTTGTGACCCGAAAGATCTTCCTGGAGGGCGACGAGACCAAGTAGCTCGACCTCCTCGTTGCACTACGGGGCCCACGGACGATGCGCATCGAGTGCTGCGTTGTTCGTGGGCCCTGCTCGTTTGCGGGAAGATTTGCAACGTTTGCGGATTACCTCTTGAATATTTGGCGAGTTCGTATAGTTCTTGCCAAAGACCTTACGTTTCCCTTGCAAAAGCTCTAAAGTATCTCGTTGCTCGATTCGTCAACGCATTGGATGTGATTACGTGCGCAAGGCACTGGCACAACCTCATACCAAGCAGTTCCTCAAGTTCGCTGTCGTGGGTCTTATCTCCTTTGGCATCGACTGGGGCATGCTCATTGCACTCGTCGAGCTGTTCCACCTCGACTTTTTGATGAGCACCACGATCTCGTTTATCACGTCCGTCGTGGTCAACTACTGGCTCAGCATGAAGTACGTGTTCGACCAACGCGAGGGCATGAGCCGCAAGCGCGAGTTTACGATCTTCACCATCCTGTCGGTGATTGGTTTGGGCCTTAACGATCTGTACATGTTTGTGGGCGTCACGTTTTTGAGCATCGGCTACCAGGCCATGAAGGCCATCGCCACGTTCCTGGTCACCTGGTACAACTACTTCAGCCGCCGCTTCTTCCTCGAAGGCGCGCAGTCATAGTCGATTCGACATTTGCTTGAATATATAACCGGTTGGAATTCACGTTCCAGCCGGTTTTTTTGTTTGACGAGGCTGTCGAGGAAGACGTACGGGACGGGCCACGGTGCCGAAATGGGACGCGCCTTCCCCATGGGCGCCGTTCCGGAAAGCGCGTCCCAGATTGAGGCCTCAAAGCGGGACACCGTTTCCGCAACGCCACGCCAGCGGCACGTGCCTCCCGGAATCCGACCTCGGAACGGGACGCGGTTTCCCAATGGCCATCGAAGCGGAAACTGCATCCCGGAATCCGCCTCCAGAGTGGGACGCGCTTTCCGGTTGAGCCTCGATTGGGAAACTCCGTCCCATTCGCATCAAAAAACGGGCGGCCTGGATGTTTGTCCGAGCTGCCCGTTCCGTGCGTTATGTTGAGATCCCTAGCCTGTTACGTAATACCAGACGACGTTGTCGCCGTTGGAGAGAACGTAGTTGCTGCAGGCCGTCATGAGCGTCGAGCCGTTGACAGAGTACATCCAACCGCTCGTGCCGCCATACTGCTTCTCGGCCAAACCGCCGATCGCGGCGACATACGTGCCGTACGATGAGCCGTGTGCGTTGACGGAAAGCCCGAGCGCGCATAGGGCGTCGTAGACGGTGGCACCTTCGTTAAAGGTATAGGTGCCGCCGGCGGACACAGGATTGCCCACGGCGCTCGATGTGACCGCAACCGTCACCGTGACGTAACTGGGCTCCTGCGTGCCGCCCTGGCCGCCCGAGGAGGCGGTTCCGCCGTTAGAAGCAGAGGCGCCGCCAGACGATTGGCCGCCGCCCGAAGAGGTACCACCAGACGTGTTAGAAGTATCGGCAGTTTCGGTATTCTGAGCAGCCGATACATCGCCAGACTTCTTGCCACGCTGGTCTTCAGACTTTTTGCCATCCGAGTTTTTATCCGAGCTCTTGTTCGAAGACTCGGAATCGCCCTTGGCGTCACCCGAGTCCTTGGACTTATCTTTCGCATCGCCCGAAGCCTTGGAGTTCTTAGAGTCAGCTTTGCCAGAAGCAGCAGCCGAGCCAGCTCCCCTGGCGTCGTTGGCAACGACGCTCTCCCCCGTCACGGCCTGAACGATCCAGTCGATGGACCAGGCACCGCTTGTGGAGGGATGGACAAACCCCAGCGAGACGACAATCAGGGCAACGCAAGCAGCCGTAAAAACGCCGACAAGTGCCTTGCGCCGCGGGGCGGACGCCGCCGAAGCGGCGCCCTTTTGCTTTGCATCGTCGAGCTGGATAAACGAGGAGTCGGGCTGCTGCCCGTTGGTCTCCTTGGGCTTATCGGGCATTACCGTCACCCTTGCCGCGCTTGGTCAGCATGAAGACGGCGATGAGCGCGAGGCCGATCACGCCGGCCGCGATGCCGACAATAGCGAGCGGGTTGAGGCCAGACTCCTGCGCGGAAGCCTCAGTGGACTTCTTGGCAGTGGTCGTGGAAGCGGATGCCTTGTCGGACTTGGAGTCGGACTTCTTGTCGGACTTGCCGTCCTTCTTGTCAGACTTCTTCTCGTCCTTCTTGTCGGACTTGTCGGAGTCCTTCTTGTCGGACTTGTTGTCCT
This sequence comes from uncultured bacterium, assembly GCA_934865005.1. GTDB lineage: Bacteria > Actinomycetota > Coriobacteriia > Coriobacteriales > Coriobacteriaceae > Collinsella. The sequence goes on from CAKWZF010000004.1 coordinate 30,577, forward strand.
TGGTCCCGGTCTTGGTCGACACCGTCGTCTTGGTCACCGGCTTCTGACCCGGGGCGACAGCGCCACCCTTCGAGCCGGAGCCAGTGCCCGCGCCAGCGCCCGTGCCGGTACCAGCACCAGTGCCGGAGCCGCTGCCACCGTTAGAGCCAGAACCGCCATTGCCGTCAGGGTTAACGGCGTTCTTGGTCCACTTGGCATACAGCGTCATATCGGCCGTCACCGGCGTGCTGAAGTCATACGCCTCCGTGCAAGCCTCATCGGTGTACCAGCCACCGAAGGTGTAGCCCTCACGCGTCGGATCGGCAGGCTTAACCAGCTTGCCGTCGGCCGTAGTCTGGAAATCGACCTTGGAACCATCGCCAGTCTCGAACGAGACCTTAACGCCACCATTCAGCTTGAACAACGTGCCGGAATCGTTGATGTAGTAGAGGTTGCCCTTGGCGTCGCAGGCAATCGGCGAGTCGCAGTAGTTGTTGTGTCCCGTTGCGCTAAACGCACCGGTCGCCTGCGCGTCACCCAGCTTGTAGCGATAGACACCGCCGCCCGAGGTGTAGTTCACATAGTCGGAAGTCGCACCGTAGTTAACCGTGAAGTAGACATACGTGCCATCTGCCTGGGCGCTCACGAGCGGTGCACCCTTGATGCCGCCGATGGGAAGCGCGGAGCCATCAGCAGACGAAACCAACGTCGTAGCAAAGTCATTATCAAGGTCGACAATCGCCAGCGCAGAGCCACCGGAAACCTCGCCGCCGACAATCAGCTTGTTGCCATACAGCGTAGGCATGCAGGCGCATCCCGTAAGACCCAGGTCGACGACGCGCTCTTCGGAAATGCGCGAAGCGGCATCCGCACCACGCGAACTACCGTCAGAAATCGCCAAAACGTGCAGCTTGCCATCGCGCGAAATCAGATAAGCATGGCTACCGTCGGCGGAGAGCACACAGGAGGAGTTAACGATAGCCCCAACGGAAACGCTTCCAAGCACAGCGCCCGAAGACTTGCCGAGCATCTCAACGGTACCGGCGCTGGTGGGAACCAGAATAAAGCCGTCACCCACGGTAGCACCCGTCCAGTAATAACCCTCATCGGCGTTGACGTGCTGCCAGGAAACGGCACCGGTCAGGATATTGATGCGCGTCAGATGGCCGTTGTTATACACGCCCTTACCATAGTCGACATCAACGGTGCCGACATAGAGATAGTTGCCATCGACCGTCAGCTGAGAATTCGACTGAGCAGTTTTGCTCACAGGGTCGGTAACCCAAACCGTCGTGAGCGTATCGGCCGTCAGAGCCTGGACCGCACCGCCATCGAGCGGCACGATAACCAATCCGTTTGCATAGATCGGACGCGTGGTGTAGCCAATCGCAGTCTTAAGGTTCGACTCGGCAAGCACCTTGCCCGACTCGGCATCGATCTTAAGCAAGCGCTTGTTGACGGCAAGATACACATTGCCGTTCACGACGATAGGCTCGCTCGCGTTGGGATACGTGGCACCCGAGTAGGCCTTCCAATCGAACGTCCAAGAGCTTGCCAACGCGCCCGTGGGCGTGGACACGTTCTCGACAACCGCATTGGAATTGCCACTCCAGTCGGCCTTCCAATCGGTCGGGCGCGAAGCGCTCGGATCGACTACAACTTCATCCGGGTTGGGAACAGTATCGCCAGCAGCATAAGCCCAGACAATCTTGTCGCCCGACTTGAGCACATAGTCGCTATCGAGCTGAGAACCGGGGACACCGTTGACAAAGAACGACCAAGCGCCAGACAGCTTGGTACCGTCAAGCGGGGAAACAAGGCTATGGACACCCCAATAGCCAAATTGGTCATACATCTTGGACTCGACACCAATGGCGTCAAAGTAGGCAGCAGAAGCGTCCTTGATCGTCGTGCCCTCGACAAACACCTGAGTCGAAGGATCGGTCCAACGTTGTGCCTTCTCGTCCTTCTTGCCGATGATCTCCATCGAAACGGAGACCTGACCAGGCATGGTGCCGTCGGAGCCATAGACCCAAGCAATCTCGTCGCTTGCCTTAAGCGTATAGGCGCCCGCACCAACATCAACAGGCTTGCCATTGACAAAGAACTGCCAGTATTTCCAGGTGTTTTCGTTAACCTTCTCGCTCGAGAGCTTCACGCTCTTATCGAACGGCGAAGTCAACGAATTGAGATACCAGCCGTACGCACCCTTCCCCGT
>CAKWZF010000004.1:32783-44173 GCA_934865005.1 uncultured bacterium
CGCAGCGGTTGTGCCCTCGTCCACCAGAGCAATCGTAGGCTGTGCCCACGTCTGCTGAGCGCCCGAAGCATCCTGGCCGATAACGGTGCAGCTTACAGAAAGCTGATCGGCAGGAGCGGGGTCGCCGTCCTTCGAGTAGCACCAGACGACTGAGTCGCCGGCCTTGAGCGTGTAGCCGCCGGCGCCGACCATGGAGGACTTGCCGTTGATGAACAGCTGCCAATACGCTTTGGTCGCCGGATCGTAGGCGAGCGTGCGGTTGGAGTCGAAGGGCGACGTGATCGAATTGAGCGCCCAGCCCCAGGAGCCGTTGGGGTCGTAGTCAACCTTGAGGCCGGTCTGCTTGAACAGCTGCTCGGAGAGGTCGGCCGCAGTCGAGCCCTTCTTCAGCGTGATGTTCTGGGCTGCGGCCCAGGTCTGCTGAGCGCCCTTGGCGTCGATGCCGACGACCGAACACGTCGCGGAAACCTGCGTGGAAACCGTGCCCGTGGGATCCTCGTACACCAGCTCGAGCGTGTCGCCATCGCTCGGGTAGTAGCCCGTGGCATAAGAGTTGGCAGTCTTGCCATTAATATCAAAACGCCAGTACTTATAGCCGGACGCCGTGTTTTCCATCGCGAGCGTCTGGGACTTATCGGGGTTCGTAACCGAATAGGGAACGCCGCCGTCCGTGCTATAGCTATAGCCGGCCTCGTCAAGCACCTTGGCAAAGATGTCCCACGCAGACATTTTTTGAGTGCTCGACCAGTTATACGAGGTCGACGGCACCCAATCCACAAGGTCATAAGACTGACCGACATCGTGCTTGCTTACGCCTACAACCCTGACGTTAACGGAAAGAGACTTTTCGTCGGAAGAGTTAACGAGCCAAGCGGTGCTCTTGACATCGTTGTTGCCGGCGTTTGCCACGACATAGGCGTATTTGCCCTCGGCCGAGGCGGGAAGCGTGATCGCGCCGGTCGTTTCGTCGGCGCCAAACAGCTCGTGGGCATTTGTGCCCTCAGCGTCATCGGCGAGATACCAGCGGTAATCGACAAGGGAGCCCTCAGGGAGCGCCGTCTCGTAATCGCCCCAATCGCCCGTTGCCATGTAATTGGCAGTAGGGGTAAGCGTTCCGCCGACCTGTGCAAGGTTGCCGCTCGAAGCGACATTAACCGATGTCAGGGTATACGCCTTGGCATCTTCGCCCTTGACGATGGCATAACGCGTGGAGGCATAGTCGGTGTTGTAGCCACCGTCGACGATGCACTTGAGGTACTTGCCGACGTACTTTTGCGAAATTACGAACGACGGCCTGTGCGCGTTTTCATCCGTCAGCGTCGTGAACGGACCCTGGGCGCTATCGGCAATCTGCCACGTATACGTCAGTTGATCGGATGTAAGCTCGGCACCCTTTGTTCCTGCAGACGTTTTCTCGAATGCAGTAACACCGACCTTTTCGCCACTCTTGTAGACAAACCTGGCGTCATCGCTCTGGTCGCCGACGATCTTTTTGAGATACGTCAGGAACAGCTCGTGCGAGCCTGCGGCCTTAACGGCCACGGCAGTAGTCGCCTCTACGGTGTTATCGCCCGCAGTGGCCGACACACTCACCCAGCGCTTGGCGTAGTCATCGGGAATCGTAAAGCTGCTGTCGGTTTTACCCTCGACAACATGCCAGTCGGTCTTCGCATCAAACGCAGAGGAAGACGGGTCGACGGAGGACCAACGCCACGTGTAGGTAACGCCCTCGGTAACCGGTTCAGACGAGTAGTCGACCGCCTTGTAGGCACACGCCTCAATCGTAGAGCCAGTGTCCTTAGCACCCTTGCTCGCGTTGGTAAACGCAACCGAATCAAGCGTTGTCGCGCCCTTGGGCAGAATGCGACCCGCCTTGGTTTCGCAGCTATCGGAGCCGGGGATGCCCTTCTTGGCCTTAGCGACCACCTTGAGGTAACGGTTCGCGCACTCCTTGGTAACCGTGTAGGTGTCACCAGTTGCAACCTGCTCGAACGAGCCGTCGGCGGAATCGGCCACCCACCAAGAAAAATCGACCTTGTCGGAACCGTAGAGGTCAGTCGGCGTGTCGTAGTTGAGGTAGTAGGCAGCAGCCTTAATCGTGTCGCCGACGTTGGCGTTGGGGACGTTCTCGTAATCGTCGCCAAATTCGGCGCCGTTATAGGCGAGAACGATATGGCCCAACGCGATTTGGCCGCTCGCGGCAACGGGGCCCGGGGTATTGTAGCCAACAGACGAGGGCGTGTTGAAAGATCCGCTCGGACCGTACAGCTCCTGGCCGTCGCCGACAACCTTAACGCGAATGTACTTGCCCGCAAGCTGCGAGGCGAGTTCGTCCGTAATCGTTAGCGACTGGCCGGTCTGACCGGGAATCACCCGATAGGCAGAGTCCTTGGCATCGCGCGTATCGGACGCAAGCCACTGATAGGCCCAGCCACCCTGCGCCGCAATACGCTTATTGGGGACCGCTTCGCCGTCATAGGCATTCGCCCAAAGTGTAGTGCCAGGGTTCAGTATCTCGGCCTTGACGGACGAATACGAGCTCGAATCGTCTGCCGAAGACTGGATGAGGACAAAAGACTTTGCATCCAGGGCCGTCTTAGTAGGAACGGGCGCCTTGATAGTGTTCGTCGCCGTCAGCAGCTTTTGGTTGGCGGCACTCTTAGTCGGACCGTAGACGACGTTACCGCTGGCATCGGTAATACGTACACGCAGGCACTTGCCGTTAAGCTGAGTGCGCAGGGCGTCGTCCAGAACGATCGATGAGCCCCTCTGGCCCTCGACAGCAACAAACGCAGAGTTGTCCGCATCGTTCCCGTTGGCGATATCGGCAGCAAGCCACTGATAGGTGCAACCCGAAACACTGGCGCGCTTGCTGGACGAAGTCCAGACATTCGCATAGAGCGTAGTATTGCTCTGGATAAAGCCAGTGAAGTTAGAGCCAACCCAACGAGTAGGGTTCTTGCTCTTTCCTACACTGACGCCATTATTCGAGGAAAGCGAAGCAGCGGCACGAGGTGCGGCCTTAGGCGCATTGGACTCGCTGACAACCGCAGCCGCGTCGTCGGTCTCGGCGGTGGTGTCGGACGCCTCATTCGCCGGATTGGCCGAAGCGGGGTCTGACGCAGCGGGGTCGCCTAGCGCGTCATTGCTCGCGTTGTCAGGCGCATCCGAACTCGTATCCCCAGTTTCGGAGGATTTGTCGGTAGCCGAATCGTTTGCGCCAGCAGCAGGCGCGGTATTATCGGCAGCGTCATCCGTGGCCTGCGCGCCCTCGCTCGGCGTCGTGGCCTGAGCCACGGCATCGGCAATGCCCTCAGCGCCCTCGGCCCAAAGTTGCGCCGGCGTGGTACCAAAAGCCATGGCAAAAGCCAGGAACGCCACCAGACCGCGCTTGGCCACGCCGCGCGCGATCGCCCCATGGCGACGCAACGAGGCGCGCTTGCGCTCGTCCTCAAACATATCCATTTGTCCCCCATTGTCTGTACTTGAGGCGTTACCATGCGGCTGCCCCACGTCATCGCGCACATTGCGCTCGAGTACCCCCATCGGGGTCCTCCTTCCCTCCAGAGCCCAACGCGTACCGGCAGCATGCGCCGCGGCCGCGCGCAAGATGGGAGGCGATCCGACTTAACCTTAACGACCCGGGCGCGCCGTCCGATCTGCGACGCGACCATCCCGGACCAAGAGGAATTACGGTTACTGGTACAGCCGGGGACTTGCACCCCGATTCTCCCAAACGCGCAGGAAAACCGCGCATTCGTGCGTCTCCGCACCACCATCTAGGCCATCGATTATTACTGTCGATATGGTAGCACGCAAAAGGGCCCCGCACACAGGCGAAGCCCAAGGTAAAAGCTATGGTTTGCGATAGAAAAGGGTGAGGATGGAATGCCGAGCAAAAGGATCCGTCTTCCTCTGATCCCGCGAAATCGTTACCGCTTGCCGCCGTGACTGTTGCGCCAAATCTCGCGGCCCAGCATCAGCGCCAGCACCAGCGCGCTCACGTAGCCCATAAAGCCAATGACCGGGATACCGAACACAACCGGCTCGATGCGCGCGTAGTACACCACCGACGAGCCGATAAACAGGCCGGCAATCACAATTGCCATCGACATGCGGTCGATAATTCCACCCAGCTGTCGCAGCGCCTTATCGCTGCTCATGATCTGCGTGTTTACCTTAAGCTGACCGCGCGTGAGCATACGCGACGCCAAGCCCAGATACTCGGCCGCCTCGAGCGAGCCTTTTGCCGCGCGATAGCTGCTCGCGGCAAGATCGCGCCCCATTTCGCGGACGCGCGCATAGGCGCTCTTCTCGTTTTTGATGTGCGCTTGGATGATCTGGATCATGTTGACGTTGGGCATGTACTCGGTCAGCAGACCCTCGAGTGTCACCATGCCACGGGCGAACATCGTCACCACGCTCGGCAGCTCAACGTCGTTTTTGCGCGCCAGGTTTAGCAGCGAGGTCAAAAACTCGCCGATATCAAGATCCTTAAGATCAAGACCCGCAAAGTCGGCGACGATAAAGTCCAAGTCGGACAAAAAGGCCGAATGGTCGAGCTCGGCCGAATCGCCGCGCGTCACGGCAAAGCGCATGAGCGAATCCTTGAGCTTGGGCACGTCGCCCTCGGCCACGGCGAAAATCATGTCCTTGACGATACCGCGGTCGTGGCTCGACATGCGCCCGACCATGCCCAGGTCGATAAAGTAGACAATTCCGTCTTTGAGGATGATGTTTCCCGCATGCGGGTCAGCATGGAAAAAGCCATCGTCGAGCACCTGCGTCGAGTAGTCCTCGACGATTGCGGCACCGATCTTTTCCAGGTCATAGCCCTCGGCCACCAGGCGCTCGGGATCGGCAATGGAGATGCCGTCGATGTAGTCCATGACCACCACGTGCTCGGTGCAAAGATCTAGGTAGGACTTGGGGCACGACACGCCATGCACGCTTTTGTGGAAGTCATAGAAATCGTTGAGGTTTTTGGCCTCGGCCAAAAAGTTGGTCTCCTCGCGAAACGAGGTCCACAGCTCTTCGACCACGCCGTGCAGGTCAACAAACTGATCGGTGTTGACGAACTTGGAAACGATGCGCACCACCGAACGGATGATGTCTATGTCCTGCGCCATGACCTGCTGCGCGCCGGGGCGTTGCACCTTAACGGCCACGTCCTCGCCCGTCACCAGGCGGGCACGGTGTACCTGCGCGAGCGACGCGCTTCCGAGCGGGTTGGGGTCGATCGCGTCGAACATCTGCCCCAGGCGCTGGCCGTACTCCTCTTCCAGACAGCGGAGCACTACCTCATACGGCACCGGGTCTACGTCGGAGCGCAGGCGGCGCAGCTCGTCGCAAAACCGCTGCGGCAAAATCTCGGAGCGGTTAGCCAGAATCTGCCCCATCTTGACGAACATGGGGCCAAGCTCTTCGAGCAGACGACGCAGGCGCACCGGCGTGAGGTTATCCCATACGCGGTACTTTTTGATCAGGCGAACGATCTGCCCAATGCGTTCGCGGCGGCCTGCCGGCGTGAGCTGGTATTCCTCGTCCGGCGCCATCGCGTCGGGCTCTTCGGGAACCATATCGACAGCACGCGGCTTCTTGCGAGCGCCCGAGACGGCGGCATCGACCTCATCGACAACCGCCGCCTCGTCACCCAAGGGATCTAGATTGTTGTAATCGGTGGTGGAATCTGCCATCTGCGCTGCTACTCGGCCTCTTCGGTGTCCTCTGCATCGTCGGGCTCAACGGACTCGACGGGCACCGAAGTCACGTTGTCCTCGACCGAATCGACGATGTCGCGCACATGGGCCAAAAAGGCCGTGCGCTCGGGGGCGGTCATAACGCGGACGCGGGCCAGGATGAGCTCGTCGAGCACGCGCTGTGCCGCAGTCTCGCCCTGCATGCCCAGGCGCTCGGTCAGGTCGGAGATGGTGCCGCCGGCCTGCTCGAACATGTCGGACACGCTGCGGGCGATATCGGGAGTGCCGGCGTCCTTGCGCACCTGCTCACCCTTGGTATTGAGGTCGTCGAGGACCTTCTTGCCGCCCTCGACGGCAACGGCGGCGGCACCGAAGCCCACGTTGATGGCACCGTTAACAAGCTGATCGAATTTCATAACCATGGTTGGCTCCAATCATGAACAACTGCATTGGCCTTCTTGTACCCAAGATTGGGTGAACGACACAAAATCGTTTTATCCCCGGGATAGAAATCGAGCGGGGCAAAGCCTTTGACGGCGTTTGTCCCGCTCGTTCGCCGCAAGGCCGTCTTTACCTTACGTTGTCGTTCATCGCGAAGGAGTTCTTCATGGCACAGCTCGTGGTGTAGAGCACCTTGCCCAACAGAGCATCGGTTTCCACGCGCACAAGCTCGGCAAAGGCCTCGTTAGCACGGGCGAGCTCGGCAGGCACCTCGGCCTCGGGCAGCGCGGCTACGACAGCGTCAACGTCGTGAATCTGCTTGTGGCCCATGCCGCCGACCTTCTCCTGATAGTCCTCGACCGCGCGACCGCACTCGTGGAAGCGAACATCGGCCAAGGCACCGATCAGGCGATTTGCCCAATAGAAATTCTCGGACGTCACGCGAGCCTGCGTGTCGGCGTAGTACTCGGGCATGGTCTCGACATTGGCGTACAGCGGCACGAGCGCGTTAAACGAGTTAGAGCCAAACGCCATCCACTGCACGGCGCGATACGCCGGCTGCGCATAGGGGCGCAGCTGCAGCACGGCAAGCTGGCTGTTGCGGTTGATGCCGATGGGACGATAGGCGCCGCGCGTGGCGGGCGTGCCCTTGCTGCCGTAGCAGTCGTACTCCGTACCCTGGTAGTGGCTCGAAAGCACGTACTTGATATCCTCGATGGTCACCTTGCGCTCGGGCACGCGGCTCCAGGGGATATCGTCGCTCTCGGGCGTGTAGTCGGCCTCGGGACCGTCCCACACATCGCTGGGGTTGAGACAGCGCTGCATATACCAGGCACGCGGCGTGTTGTAGACGTGGTCGCTGTCGCTGTGCGAGCCAAAGGCCTCGCGCGGGTTAAAGACCGCGGCGGGACCGTCGCCCTCGACGCCCAGCGTCAGGTCCAGATGCCACTCGGCCATCCAGGAGCGCAGGTCGGCGGAGCACATGTGGTCGACCTGGGCGCCCTCGGCGTCGTCCAGGTCAAAGCTATCGATACCCAGCTGGTTGGGCATGGTCACGTAAGCATCATCGGGCACGCGCTTGGCGATCCAGTGGTGGCCGCCGATGGTCTCGAGCCACCAGATCTCGTCAACATCACTAAAGGCGATGCCGTTGTTCTCGTAGGTGCCGTAGCGCTCGAGCAGGTCGCCCAGGATGCGCACGCCATCGCGGGCAGACTTGGCGTACGGCAGCACCAGGGTCACCATATCCTCCTCGCCCAAACCACCGGGCTGCGCCGGAACATAGCCGTCCTCGCCCTCGTTGCCCTTGGCGGGCACGTAGTCCACGAGCGGATCGGCGCCGCGGACGCGCTCGTTGGTGGTGAGCGTCTCGGTAGCGGACATGCCAACATTGAGCTCGTTGAAGCCGGCCTCAGCCCAAATGCCATGACCCGGGACAACGTCGGGGACGCTTGTGTAACGCATGGGATCGTCGGGCAGCTCAACGGTCAGGTGGCTCAGGACGCTCGTGTAGACACGCGGCTGCTCGTCGGGATGCACCACGCGCATGCGCTTGGGCTCAAACACCCCGTTGGACGAGTCCTCATTGCGGGCGACAAGCGTCGACCCGTCGTAGCTCGCGTTCTTACCAACCAAAATCGTTGTGCACGGCATGCGCATCCTCCTTGAGCGAAGAAATCAAACGGCAACAGTGTATCGCTTCGGCGCAAAAAGGGCGAAACAGCCGCCCCGGCAACCCCTGTGGTCAAAAACGCCTATTTCGATGCACGCTCCGCCGCCTCGATCACGTGCTTGGCGAGAATCGCAGTGGTCACAGCCCCCACGCCGCCCGGCACGGGTGTGATGGCGTTAACGATCGGCTCCGCAGCATCAAAATCGACGTCGCCGATCAGCTTGCCGGCGGCCTCGTCCCAGTTGATGCCCACATCGACGATCGTCTGGCCCTCGCGGACCGCATCCGCGCCAATCGTGCGCGCACGTCCAACCGCGGCAACAACAATGTCGGCAGAACGGCACTCGGCAGCCAAGTCGCGCGTATGCGTATGGCACGTCGTCACTGTGGCATTGCGAGCCGTAAGCATGGCGGCAACGGGACGGCCAATCACCAGCGATCGACCGACGACCGCGACCTTGGCCCCATCCAGCTCAACGTCGTAATGGTCCAGCAACGCCAGCACGGCCTCGGCCGTGCAAGGAGCAAAGCCCTCGCCTCGCCCCGAAAGCGTGGTAAGCAGCGAGGCCGGCGTCATGGAGTCAACATCCTTGGCAGGATTGAGTGCCGCGGCAACTGCATCCTCGTCAAGCCCAGCGGGCAACGGACGAAACATCAGGCAGCCATGAACAGCGGGGTCGGCATTGATGTCCTCGATGGCCGCCAACAGCTCGTCCTGCGAAACATCGGAGGGAAGCAATACGCGGCGAGCCTCAATGCCAACCTTCTCGCAGCGCTTGAGTGCACCGCGCTCGTAGGATAGATCGTCCTCGCGCTCGCCCACGCGCACGATAGCAAGCGACGGCACGATGCCCCGTTCGCGCAGGGCGGCGCAGCGAGCAGCGAGCCCCTCAGTCAAAGCACGGGCAACGGGAGCACCCTTCAACAGCTCTGCCATGGCTATCCCCTCTTCCTTGCGGCGTCAGCGGCGCGGCGCGCCAGCGCATCGGCGCGCGGCAGCCACGTATCGAGCAGCTCGTCACATGCAGCCTCGAGCTCCTCGGCGCGGGCACGATCCTTCATAGACGTGGTGTTCGCAAAGAGCGTCAGGCTCGCGCCTTGCATGGCGGCGCGGCAGAACACGGCGCCGCATGCCACGTCGGACAGCAACTGGCGCGAACCCTTGTCGGCCATGTCCTCGAGCAGCGCCAGCGCGCGCCCGCAGGCATCCATGATCCGGTACGGCGGCATGGCCGCCACGCGCAACGCGTCCTGAATCGCCGCGGGTCGAGCCGGGTCCTCGCGCGGAATGCCGTACGACGCGGACACCTGGCCGTATGCACGAACATCCTCGGCAACCAGACCCACTAGTTCCTGCGCCAACTCGTCTGCCTGGGCAAATGCACGCGTCAGATCGTCCGCCCGATCGCTAAGCGCGGGATTGGTCGCCCCGTAGCGAGCGACCATCCCGCAAAGCGAGGCGCCCAGCGCGCCCACAAAGGCGCTCGCGCTACCGCCGCCGGGAACCGGCTCGCGCGCGGCCAGCGCCTCGGCAAACCCACGGCAGGTCTTGTCCATCATCTCTTGGCTCATACGTATGCACCTTCAAGTCATATAGATCGGTCGGGCGGCAACTGCCGACCAACCGCATCAAACACGTAATGATGCTAAGTCTAGCCCATAAGCACATGAGCGTCAGCACACCTGGCCATCACGGATTTCTATGACGAACGATAGGCGTCGGCGCCGCAAACATGGGACACATGGCCCACCTTTCGAGACTTCCGGACGTCACAAACTGGGGCATATCTATAAACAAGGAACCTGTTGGCAACGCCCCCGCACACGCGCCCCATTAAAGCAACGAGCACCTCACCCCGGGAAGAGGCGTCGGCACCGGCTCTCCCCTCTTTTGCGCCCGGACATATTGCCACTTAACGGCGCAAATCCGGCCCCCAGAATGGGACGCATGGCCCACCCGAACGAGCCGCTCGCGCGTACAGTAAAGGCAGGTAATCCATGGGCGGTTACAGATCGAGGAGGACACGACCATGAAAAAGAAGGCCTTTGCGATTCTCACCCTCTGCATCAGTCTCTTTGCCGCGGTTGCCCTGGTGGGTTGTGGCGGAAGCGGCGGCGCCACCGGCAGTGGCGGTGGCGGCGGCGCGGAAAAGCCAGCCGTGGATATGAGGACCGACTTCATTTGGTTTAAGGTCGAGGTCCCCGAGGGCGTCGAGATCACCGACGTCGCAGGCGACACGGCCGACAGGGGCCAGTTTAAGTTCACCGAGAGCGAGCACGCGAGCGACCGCTTCATCCCCGTCTTCGACCCTGACAAGAACGCCGATGAGCTGTTCGACTACGAGGCAAAGTGGAAGACCGACTTTGAGTGGACCGAGAATGATCCTGTCAAGTACAACGGCAAGTCCTGGCGTAACGCTTCCTACACGCACACTGGCGGCGTAACGACCGAGTACTTCACCGACGTTGACGGCGGCAGCGTGTATGTGCGCATCGACAATGTCGAAGAGCACAAGGACGCCGTCGAGACCATGATGAAGTCTCTGGAGTTTGCCGATGATATCGCCAAGGCAAAGACCGAGGCCATGGACGTCAAGCTCGAGGATATCGAGATTAAGCGCTAAGCGGCTCGCGAGCGCAACGGGAAACACGAGCGCAGTGCAAACAAGCAACGGTACCCCAGAGCTTCGTACTAAGGGAGGGCCGGTAAACCGACCCTCCTTTTCTTATGCCGGTAGCTGACGAACGCGAGGGATGTCGGACGGCAAAACCACCCCCAGCGCGGTAGCAGCACAAATAGACAAGCGTCCCAACGCGTCCGCCCGCCGATTTATAGCGCCGCGCAGACAATTAAGCCAACACGTTTAGACATCTGGGCAGTATAGTGAACAAAATGAGTGCATAACCGCACCCTGCGAACGGAGGAGTTATGACCGAACACCACGCCATCAGCCGTCGAGCATTCACGTTGGGCCTAGGACTCGCAGCATTGTCGCCATTTGTAAGCCTGCCCGAAACCGCGGGATTGGGCCTTCCTGTGCGCGCGGCATTTGCAGACGACGCTGCCACAGCGTCGGTCAGCCTCGACAATTTCGTCATTCGCCTTCGCCCCGCGGGCTATTTTCGCACCGCGAGCGTCAACGAAGATGGCAACGTCATCGGCAACGTCTGCCACCTGTTTAATGACGGCACGTCCAACAAGCTCATCCTCGAGCACGTGGCGACCGATACAGATAATACAAATTGGTATGCCATCCGCACCCTGCTCAATTTCGAAGAGCACAAGAAGACGGGCTACAGCATTTGGTCGGTCGATGGCGACTCGGACAAAGATGGAAAGGTCATCCACGTATGGAGTGGCGAGCATGACGGCAAGGCCAGTCGCTCTTTTACATTCAAGCGTCAATCAAACGGTACCTATATCATCCGAGACCGCACGGTCGAGAAAGAAACCGAGAAAAAAGACATTAAGTACCTGGCCATAGAAAAGGACGGCAAAGACCAGGACAACAATAAGATCTGCCATAAGAGTAAGAGCATTCCGTGGGAGCTCGAGCTTGTCGGCTACAGCATGGACA
>CAKWZF010000005.1:0-41855 GCA_934865005.1 uncultured bacterium
GCCTGCTGCAGAGCCGGAGCCCGAGCCCGAGCCGGCAGAGCCCACGACGGCTGACCTCTACGCCCGTCGTCCCCGCAAGCGCAAGGCCGTCGTCGACCAGCTCGCTCGCGAGCTCGAGGCCGAGGATGACACCGCTGCTGCCGACGCTCCGAAGGGAGGCGATGAGTAATGCCTATCGGACCTGCGCGAATGCCGCTCTTCGATCACCTGGGAGAACTCCGTCGCCGCCTGACCATCGTGGTCGTGTCGGTGTTTGCCGCAGCCATCGTGCTGTATTTCGCCACGCCTGTTGTGCTCGACATCCTGGAAGATCCCATCCGCTCCTTTGTGCCGGACGGTAAGTTCTACATCACCACCACGCTCGGCGGCTTTGGCTTGCGCTTCTCGCTGGCCATCAAGATGGCCGTGGTCATGTGCACGCCCATGATCATCTGGCAGATTCTGGCATTTTTCCTGCCGGCGCTTCGCCCCAACGAGCGCAAGTGGGTCGTGCCCACGGTGCTCGCCTCGACGGTGCTGTTCTTCCTGGGCGCTATCTTTTGCTACTTCATCATCATCCCTGCGGGCTTTGAGTGGCTCATCGGCGAAACCTCGGCCGTCGCTACGGCGCTGCCCGACCTGGAGAACTACGTCAACATGGAGCTGCTCTTTATGATCGGCTTTGGTGTGGCGTTTGAGCTGCCGCTCATCATCTTCTACCTGTCCGTCTTCCACATCGTTTCCTACGCGGCCTTCCGCAGCGCCTGGCGCTACGTGTACGTAGGCCTACTCGTGGGTTCGGCTGTGATCACGCCCGACGGATCGCCCGTTACGCTGGGCCTTATGTACGGCGCCCTGCTCTCGCTCTACGAGATTTCGCTCGCCATCGCCCGTGTGGTCATTACCGCGCGCGAGGGCAAGGAGGGCTTGTTTGTGAGTCGTCTGGACCTGTTCTCGGACGATGAGGACGACGAGGAGTAAATCGGTATGCACGAGGTTGGCATTGTCAACGGCATACTCGATACAGTGATTCGCGCGGCGCGTGGGGCGGGGGCCTCGCGCGCCGTTTTGGTTACGCTGCGTATCGGGGATATGACCGAGGTCGTGCGCGAGGCGCTCGACTTTGCATGGGAGACGTTTCGCGACGAGGACCCGCTCACGCGCGGCTGCGAGCTTGCCGTGGAGGAAGTCCATCCACAAAGCGAGTGCCTGGACTGCGGCGAGGTCTTCGATCACGACCGCTTTCATTGTCGCTGCCCCCAGTGTGGCGGCGCCAACGTGCGCCTGCTGCACGGTCGCGAGCTCGACATCGCCAGTATCGAAATCGAAACCCCCGACGATTAGCCCGCTAGCCATCTGGTGATGGGGTATAAAGGGGCCAAAGTAAGGAGTGCCGAGTATGGCCGAGAAAACGATTGATATCGCGTCGCCGATTCTGTCGCGCAATGAGCGTCTGGCAGATCAGCTGCGTCAGCGATTTAAAGAGACAAACACCTATGTGATCAATGTGCTGTCGAGCCCCGGCTCGGGTAAGACCACCACGATTTTGGGCACCAACGAGCGCCTACGCGACAAGGCCGGCCTGCGTTGCGCCGTCATCGAGGGCGATATCGCCTCGGACGTCGACGCCATCACCATGAAGGAAGCCGGCATGCCCGCCATCCAGATCAACACGGGCGGCCTGTGCCACCTCGAGGGCAACATGATCATGGAGGCCGTTGACGCGTTCGACCAGGCTGTGGGTCTGGAAAACATTGACGTCATCTTTATCGAAAACGTGGGTAACCTGGTCTGCCCAGTCGACTTTGACCTGGGCGAGAACCTGTCCATCATGATCCTCTCGGTGCCCGAGGGCGACGACAAACCCGTCAAGTACCCGGGCATCTTCCAACACGCCGGCGCACAGCTGCTCAACAAGGTCGACGTGGCTCCGGCTTTCGATTTTGACATGGATAGGTATACTAAGACACTCGATGACCTCAATCCGCAGGCGCCGCGGTTTGCCGTGAGCGCGCGCAAGGGCGAGGGCATGGATGCCTGGTGCGATTGGCTCATCGGGCAGATTGAGCAAGCAAGGGCGTAAGTCGGCCGCCATACGGGCGGGCGTAGCCGCAGAGACATGAGATAGGAGCCTCTTTTGAAGCTCATCATCGCCGAGAAAAACGACGCCGCGCGTCAGATCGCCGAGCGGCTGTCCACGGGTAAGCCTAAAAAGGACAAGGTGTACAACACCGCCATCTACCGTTTCGAGTGGAAGGGCGAGGAGTGCGTGACCATCGGCCTTGCCGGTCACATCCTTGCGCCCGATTTTTGCGACAGCGTGCTGTTCGATAAAAAGCTGGGTTGGTATTCGGTGACCGAGGACGGTGAGATGTTGCCGGCCGATATGCCCGATGGCCTGGCGCGTCCGCCCTATGACACCAAGCGTAAGCCGTTCCTTGCCGATGGCATCTCCATCAAGGGTTGGAAGCTCGAGAGCCTGCCTTACCTCACCTGGGCGCCCGTCATTAAGCTGCCGGCCGAGAAGGAGCTCATTCGTTCGCTCAAGAACCTCGCTAAAAAGTCCGACAGCGTCATCATCGCCACGGACTTCGACCGCGAGGGCGAGCTGATTGGCTCGGACGCTCTCAACAAGGTGCGCGAGGTTGCGCCGGACTTGCCGGTTGCTCGCGCCCAGTACTCTTCGTTTACCAAGGCCGAGATCACGCACGCCTTCGATAATCTCGTCACGCTCGACCAGAATCTGGCCGACGCCGGCGAGAGCCGTCAGCACATCGACCTCATTTGGGGCGCGGTGCTCACGCGTTACCTGACGCTCGCCAAGTTTGGCGGCTTTGGTAACGTGCGCTCTGCCGGCCGCGTGCAGACGCCGACGCTCGCCCTGGTGGTCGAGCGCGAGCGCGAGCGCATGGCGTTTGTGCCCGAGGACTATTGGCAGATTCGCGGCATGGGTGCCGCGCAGGGTGCTGCCGAGGGCGACCGCTTTAAGATTGCGCACAAGACGGCGCGCTTTACCGACAAGGATGCTGCCGAGACGGCGTATGGTCACGTCGACGGCGCCAAGACGGCGACCGTTGCCGCGGTGACCAAGCGCTCGCGTAAGCAGCAGCCGCCCACGCCGTTTGCGACGACCTCGCTGCAGGCTGCCGCCGCGGCCGAGGGTATCTCGCCTGCGCGTACGATGCGCATCGCCGAGTCCCTCTACATGGCCGGTCTCATCAGCTACCCGCGTGTCGACAATACCGTGTACCCTGCGACGCTCGATCTGGGCGCCGTGGTGAGCGACCTGGCAAAGATCAACCCGGCGCTGGCACCCGTGTGCAAAAAGGTGCTCGCCGGTCCCATGAAGCCCACGCGCGGCAAGGTCGAGACCACCGACCACCCGCCTATCTATCCCACGGGCGAGGGCGATCCGTCCGCGCTCGACGGCGGCCAGCGTAAGCTCTACGACCTCATCGCCCGTCGCTTCCTGGCGACGCTTATGGGTCCCGCGACCATCGAGAACACCAAGCTCGAGCTCGATGTGAACGGCGAGCCGTTCGTGGCCTCGGGTGACGTGCTCGTGACCCCGGGTTTCCGCGAGGCGTACCCGTACGGCCTTAAACGCGACGAGCAGATGCCGCCGCTGGAGCAGGGCGATACGGTCGACGTGTTCGACATTAAGCTCGAGGCCAAACAGACCGAGCCGCCTGCGCGCTACAGCCAGGGCAAGCTCGTGCAGGAGATGGAAAAGCGCGGCCTGGGCACCAAGTCCACACGCGCGAGCATCATCGAGCGCCTGTACGCCGTGCGCTACCTCAAAAACGATCCCGTGGAGCCGAGTCAGCTGGGCATCGCCATCATCGATGCACTGACGCAGTTTGCCCCGCGCATCACGAGCCCCGATATGACCAGCGAGCTCGATGGCGACATGACCCGTGTGGAGCGCGGCGAGGATACCGAAGAGCATGTCGTGGCGCACTCGCGCGCGCTGCTGGCTGGCGTGCTCGACGAGCTGCTCAAGCACACGCAGGAGCTGGGCGACGCCATCAGCGACGCCGTCACGGCCGATGCGCGCGTGGGCACCTGCCCCAAGTGCGGCAAGGACTTGGTTATGAAGACGAGTGCCAAGACCCGTGGCAGCTTTATCGGCTGCATGGGATGGCCCGACTGCGACGTGACCTATCCGGTGCCGAGTGGCGTCAAGGTAAGCCCGCTCGAGGGCGAGGCCGCCGTGTGCCCCGAGTGCGGTGCGCCGCGCATTAAGTGCCAGCCGTTCCGCCAGAAGGCCTTCGAGATCTGCGTGAACCCCACGTGCCCCACCAACTACGAGCCCGACCTTAAGGTGGGTGAGTGCAAGGTGTGTGCCGAGGCCGGACGCCATGGCGACCTGATCGCACACAAGAGCGAGAAGAGCGGCAAGCGCTTTATCCGCTGCACCAACTATGACGATTGCGGCGTGAGCTATCCGCTGCCGGCGCGTGGAAAACTCGAGGCGACGGGCGAGACCTGTCCCGAGTGCGGCGCCCCCATCGTGGTGGTCAACACGGCGCGCGGTCCGTGGCGTATCTGCGTCAACATGGACTGTCCGACCAAGGAGAAGAAGCCCGCCCGCGGCCGCAAGACCACGACCAAGGCGAGCACGGCCAAGAAGACGACGGCGGTCAAGAAGACGACCGCCAAAAAGACGACGGCCAAGAAGTCGACTACCAAAAAGACCGCCGCCGACAAGTAGCGGCGCAGTCGAAACATTGCCGAAAACAAAAACGAGCGAGGACCCCGCGATCCTCGCTCGTTTTCTAGGCAGTCATTGGGGACGTTCTTTAATGAGTAGTCGTTTGAGAACGTCGCATGCGACTAGTTCACTTCGACGGGTTTGGCGCCGGGATAGCGCTCCTCAAAGTCTAGACGGTACTTATTGTCATTGGTGCCCGCCACGTTGTCGCGCGACAGTGGCGTCACGATCTCATTCTTGTGGTCCGCAGGCTTGGCGTATTTCAGGCTGATCTCCCAGGCATCACAGATTGCGTCAATGCGGTGATCCAGGTCGTCGTACAGGGCAACGATGTCTTTCCAGGAGCTGTAGTTCTTGGAGCTCGTCGGGACGTCTAGGTCCTCGACGATGTCGTAATACTGCTCGATGGTGTCCTCCGTGCGCTCGGCGACGTCGGCGAGATTTTGACGGGTGGTTCGATCCTCTTCCAGATAGCTGCCGTTGAAGTTCTGCGCGCAGCCACGGACGTAGTTGTCGAGGTCTTCGAGCAAGTCGTAGTATTCGCTCAGTCGGCGGTAGAGATTCTGCTCGGAGAGCGTTGCTTCGCCGCCATCCTCGTCGTCGTCATCGTCATCATCGTCGTACAGGCTGTTGGGATCGCCGAGAGGCTTTAGGTCATCGTCGTCGACGTCATGGTGCAGCTTAGCTACCTCGGCAGTCGTCTGCGTGGCGGCGTTGTCGAAAGGCTTGATCACAAAGAAAACGACCAGGGCGATGATGATCGCCACCAGCACAACGATAACGGCGATAAGCGGCCCGGTGCCGCTCTTTTTGGGAGCGGGGGTCTGTGACGAAGCGGGCGCGTATGCGGGAGCCGGCTGCTGTTGGGGCGAGCCGCTCGCGACGGGTATGCGCTGCGTGGTCTCGACGGCTGCGGGGCCTGCGGCGGGGTCGGGGCGATAGGCGAGGGGGTCGTCCGCCTTGGCTTGCGGCGTATCGAGGGAACCGGTCTGCTCAAAAGCGGGCTGGCTATCGCTTGCGGTTGTTTGCTCAACGGGTGCACCGCACGAGGTGCAGAACTTGGCATTATCTGCAAGAAGCTTGCCGCACGAGGCGCAATACCGAGACATTGCCACTCCTTTCGCCACATTTCAATGCAATACGACGATTATACCCAGCGTCCAAAATTCCCCATCATAAGTTGCGGTGAAATAGGGACTGTTTGGCGGTCTCAGAGCTTCAATCAGTCCCTATTTCACCGCAACTTCGGGGATGCCTCGATGGCTAGGTTGGATTTGGGACGCGCCGAGCACTGGGGTATCATGGCTTGGTTGATATATCTGCATTTACGCGCCTTGTAGGAAGGGGCTGCGCCCATGGCTTTTGAGCCCGCTCAACATAGCTTTATCACGCTCGAGGGCGTCGACGGCGCCGGCAAGTCCACGCAGGCGCGCCTGCTTGTCCGTGCGCTCGAGCTCGCTGGCTACCAGGTTGTGAGCCTGCGCGAGCCGGGCGGCACCGCCATCAGCGAAAAGATCCGCGCCCTGCTGCTCGACCCCGCCAATACGGCGATGGGCGACACCTGCGAGCTGCTGCTCTACGAGGCCGCGCGTGCCCAGCTGGTGCACGAAGTCATCGCGCCTGCCCTCGCTGCCGGCAAGGTAGTCCTGTGCGACCGTTTCTACGATTCCACGACCTGCTATCAGGCGTTTGCCGATGGCCTCGATCGCCAGATAGTGCGCGACGCCAACAACCTGGCCGTCGCGGGTACGCACCCGGCGCTCACACTCGTCTATCACATCACGCCCGAGCAGGCGGCGCTGCGCATGGCCGACCGCGGTGCGGCAGATCGCATGGAGGCTAAGGGCATGGCCTTCCAAGAGCGTGTCTACCAGGGATTTTGCGCCATCGCCGCCGAGGAACCAAACCGCGTAAAGCTCATCGACGCGACCGCGTCCATCGAGGACGTCTTCGCGCGGACGGTCGAGCAGGTTCGCGTCTACGGCCTCGACATTTCCCAGGACGCCGTCACCGCCGCGCTTGCCCAGGAGGCCGAGTAACATGGCCCCCGCTCAGGCAAGCCTGCTGGCCAAGCTCGACACCCAAGAGCGCGTGCGCGACTTTTTGACCAACGCCGTCGCCAGCGGCCGCGCATCGCACGCCTACCTGTTTTTGGGCGCGCCCGGGGCCGGTAAGCTCGACGCCGCATGGGCGCTTGCCCAGGCATTCCTGTGCGAGCAGGGCGGCTGTGGCTCGTGCGACAGCTGCGTACGCGTCGCCCGCCATACGCATCCCGACGTGCACTATTACACGCCCGAAAGTGCTACGGGCTACCTCATCGCGCAGACCCGCGAGCTGCTCGACGACGTGCCCCTGGCCCCCATCCGCGCCAAGGCAAAGGTCTACATCATCGACCGTGCCGAGCAACTGCGCGCCAACACCGCCAACGCGCTGCTCAAAACGCTCGAGGAACCGCCCGAGGGCGTCATGTTCATCCTGTTGGGCACCTCGGCCGACGTGATGCTGCCCACCATCGTGAGCCGCTGCCAGTGCGTGCCGTTTCGGCTGGTGTCGCCTACTGTGGCCGCGCAGGCCGTGAGCCGCGCCACCGGTCAGGATCTCGCGCGCTGCCGCATGGCCGTCGCCGTGGCGGGAAGCCCCACGCGTGGTATCGAGTTCCTCAAGAGCGCCGAGCGCCAGGACGCCCGTCGCCAGATGGTCCGCGCCATCGACTCGCTCATCGCCGCCGACGAGGCCGATGTGCTCAGTCGCGCCAAGTCGCTCATCGTCGCCGTCAAGGCGCCGCTCGCCGAGGTCAAGTCCACGCAGGAAAAGGTGCTCGAGCAAAATGCCGACTACCTGTCGCGTGGAGCATTGAAGCAGCTTGAGGACCGCAACAAGCGCGAACTCAACGCGCGCGAGCGTTCGGGTATCATGGAAGCGCTGGCGAGCGCGCGGACGCTCATGCGCGACGTGCTGCTGACGCTTCAGGATGAGGCGGCAGACGTTGTGAACGAGGACGTGCGCGACACGATCGGGCGGCTTGCCGCCGCGACCAATGTTGCGGGTGCCACCCAGGCGCTCGAGGCGGTCGCAACCGCCGAGCGCAACATCGCCAGAAACGTTACTCCCCAGCTGGCCATCGAGGTCATGCTGTTCGATATCAGGAAGGCACTGAAATGCCGTTAGTCGTACCCGTTAAGTTTACCTACGCCTCGCGCGACCTGTGGTTCGACCCGCAGGATCTGGATATCCTCGAGGCCGATTATGCCATTTGCTCCACCGAGCGCGGAACCGAGATCGGCCTGGTCACGGCCGATCCCTTCGAGGTGCCGCAAGACGAGATCGGTCAGCCGCTCAAGCCCGTGTTGCGCGTGGCGAGCGACATCGACCTGCAGCTTGCCGACGACCTGGCTATCCAGGGTGACGAGGCCATGGTCGACTTCCGCCGTCTGGTCAAGGAACTCGACCTCGAGATGAAGCCGGTCGGCGTCGAGTACCTGTTTGGCGGCGAGAAGGCTGTGTTCTACTTTGCTGCCGAGGAGCGCGTCGATTTCCGTCAGCTCGTCAAGGACCTGTCCTCGACGCTGCACATTCGCGTCGACATGCGCCAGATCGGCGTGCGCGACGAGACCCGCCTGGTGGGCGGCTATGCCCAGTGCGGCCAGGAGCTCTGCTGCACGCGCTTTGGCGGACAGTTTGAGCCGGTTTCGATTCGCATGGCAAAAGAGCAGGACCTGCCGCTCAACTCGTCCAAGATTAGCGGCGTCTGCGGCCGCCTGATGTGCTGCCTGCGCTACGAGTTCGAGGCGTACAAGGACTTTAAGAGCCGCGCGCCCAAAAAGAAGACGCTTATCGATACGCCGCTTGGCAAGGCGCGTATCCAGGAATATGACACGCCGCGTGAGCAGCTGGTGTTGCGCCTGGAGAACGGCAAAGTCTTTAAGGTCAACTTGGCCGACATGACCTGCTCTGAGGGCTGCAAAAAGAAGGCCGCCGAGCAGGGCTGCAACTGCCGCCCCGACTGCGTGACGCGCGATGTGCTCGAGCGTATCGAGTCGCCCGAGATGCGCCTGGCGCTTATGGAGCTCGACCGCGAGAACGGCGTCGACGTGGGCGATGGCCTGTCGAGCGCCGACCGTCTGGCCGGCACGACGATGCCCAAGCGCCGCCGTCGCGATGCGGACGCCGATGCCCGTGCCGGTCAGAGCCAGGGCGAGGGTCGCGGCCGCGGTAAGGGTCGCGGCAAGGCCGAGGCACCCGAGGCCGAGGAGGCTGCCGGTGGACGTCGCCGCCGCAAGCGCTCGGGTTCGGGCGATGCCGGCGAGGCCGCTCCCGCAGGCAAGAATTCCTCCCGCGAGCGCGAGGCCCAGCAGCCTCAGCAGCAAAACCGCGGCGGTGGCATGAATCCCACGCGCCGTCGTCGCCGTCATTTGTCGAGCGAGGAGCGCGAGGACGCCTTCCGCGCCGCAGCCGCTCGCGAAGCCGGTGCCGCCCCCAAGGGTGGTTCGGGTTCCGATACGTCTGCCGACAAGGGTGGCAAGCAGCGCAACGATGACGAGCGCGTCCCGCGTCCGCGTCGTCGCCATTCTTCGGGTACGCAGCAAAAGCCCTCGGTGCCCTCCGTGGCCGATCAGGTCTCGGATGGCGAGGTCAAGGTCACGCGCCGTCGCCCCGGAGATGGCGGAGGGGCGGCCGCCAAGGCCGCGCGCGGTGGCGCTCGTGACGAACGCGAGTCGCGCGAAGATCGTGGTGGCGAGGGTTCGGCCGACCAGGGCCAGAAGCGCCGTCGCCGTCGTCGTTCCCGCAAGCCGCGTCAAGATGGTGGCGAGGGCTCGACCCAAAACTCGTCCGCACCGCAACCGCCCACCGGCGAATAGCGCCCGCAAACGGATTTAACCTGCCTGACCCCAAACGCGTCGGGGTACCATAGCACTGAATCAACGACCCTCCCTGCGACCGAGCGTAGGGAGGGTTGTGTCGTGAAGAGACATTTGAATGTGTTGGGATGCCTGCAAGGTGCCGACATCCTACCGTTTGCGGATGAATTTCTACCGTTTGCCGAGCGGGCGGCGCACGAGGCGCTTGAGGCGTTGTCGCCCACGCGATGCGCCGGCTGCGAGCGCGCCGGTGCGCTTATTTGCCAAGACTGCCTGGCCGCGCTTGCGCTCATCGATCCACGTTATAGCTGCACCCGATGCGGTGCCCCGTTTGGAGACTTGCTGTGCACCGAGTGCTCGGTCGAGGGTACGTCCTCGGCCATGGCCGAAGCACTCGACCGGTGCCTGGCATGTGCCGTTTACACGCACCCGCTGCCGCGGATCATTAAAGCGTACAAAGACGCGGGCGAGCGACGCCTGGCGCCGTATCTGGCAGAGCTGCTATACGATACCGCCTTACATGCCCAGGTCGCGGCACCCGATCGTTACGGTGGTGTGTTGTCCGGTGCCGATGCAGTGGTGTTTGTGCCCGCGACGGCGGCGGCGTTTCGGCGGCGAGGCTTCGATCATATGGAAGCCGTCGCGCGCCCATTTTGCGAGCTGTCGGGTGTTCCGCTGCTCGACGCCCTCGTTAAGTACGGCCATGGCGACCAGCGTGAACTCGGTCGTGAAGAACGCCGTGAACGCGCCCGAGGCATGTACGAGACCGTTGAGGACGTGCTGGGCCGCCGCCTGCTGCTTATCGACGACGTTATCACCACGGGTGCGACGATGGCAGCGGCTTCGGCGGAACTCAAGCGCGCCGGTGCCGCGGCCGTTGATGGCCTCGCTATCGCGCGCGTTTGGTAGGGGTGATTCATGTGGCGGTAACAATCAGGCAGTGCAACAAACCGATAAAAGAGCAGCTAGCGGCTTCCGTTATCCTGACGGGTGCCTCGGCGTTGCGTATGATTCGAGCCGAGCGCCGGCAGATGGGCTACATCGGCTGGAAGGACCTCAATCCCGATGAAGAGCGCCGCGTGCTGTGTACGTCATCACCTTCGGCCGAGGATATCTGTCTTTCCGACCTGGTGCGAATCGGAGCCAAAAGCGGCGAGGTGCAAGAAGATCTGTGCTTGCTGGTGGGATCTGCGGCGCAGCGCCGCCGCATGCCTGGCGTGGGCTGGTCCGTATGTTCTGGGTTGCCTGCCGGCTCGATTCTAGAGGTGGAACCGGGGGTGTACAGCCTATCTCCCGAGGCCCTTTGTGTTGCCGTCGCCCGCGAGGTCGGCTGTATCCAGGCGTTTGCTCTGGCCCAGGAACTGTGTTCCAAGATTTCACTGAGCGATCGCGGGAAGTATCTGCCTCCCTACACCTCGCCTGTTGCGAATAGACTTGCAAAGGACAAGGATCAACCGGCAGACGTGGGCTACTTTGAAGTCGAGCCGGTGCTGACGCCCGATCGACTGGCAGATTACCTTGCGGTATGCAGGGGGAATGTGGCCAAACAGCTGCTGCGCCTGTGTCCCTACCTGTCAGAAAACCTGCTCTCGCCCATGGAGTGCATCATGCTCGCTCTGTTTTCGCTTCCTTTTTCCTATGGCGGATTTGCCTGCGGTCCCTTTAAGACCGACTACAAGATCGAGTTCGATGACCGCGCGCAGGCAATCTCGGGGATGCCGCATGCAGTTTGCGATGCGTATCAGGAAGCAGCCCGGTTTGATCTGGAATACAACGGTGAGCTGGGCCATTCCTCCCGGAGGGGACGTATCCATGATGAAAAACGCAACACGGGCTTGATTACTATGGGAATCGAGGTCGCGACGGTCAACAACGAAATGCTCTGCGACATGGAAGCGATGGAAGCGCTCGCATGGCGCATCCACCAGCGCATGGGTAAGCGATATCAGAATCGCGTAGAGGCTCGCCGAAAGAGGCAAGATGCTCTGCTGAATACGCTCCGAGCGTGCTTTGGGCTCAAGCCGGCGTAAAACTATGGCTTTATAGGGGGTCTGTCTATGTGTCCTGTGCAAAAAACGGCAAATATGAGTACTGTTACTAGATTAGTGGCAGCAAAAACAAAGAAACTTGGGTCAAAAATCTGGATTCATTGAAGAGATAATAAACGAATGTGGAATATCTTGGCGCCACGCCGGCTGCGCGAAACTCAAACCGGGCTCGTGGGGCGCAAAACCGCTGCAACTAAATGGTTAATAGAACTCATATTTGCGGTTTTTTGCACACGGCACCCTGAGACGGGTGCCCCGGAGCTTCCCGTAGGGGAGCTCCGGGCTTCATGGGGGCACGAATGGTCCGCTCCGACCTGCAAAATCTGTGCTCACGGTGCGAATGACGCCCCTAACCTTAAACTTTAGCTTGAACTTAGCTATAATGCGCTACGTTCCTGCCAGGCTGTGGTTGCGGACGGACGAAATGTCCATCCTAGTCCAAGACAGACGCGGTCAAAGGGATCCACGTAAGCGACCGCGTGCGCGCGGCGCGATCATGGCGCGTCCTAGATGTAAGCCGCACCGTCCGTTCTACTTTCTTTGGGGCAATACCGCCTCGCGGGCGAGCGGGCCAGTCGTGAAGGTGGCTACGGCCTCCCGAGCAAACACCCCGGTGCGCAAGTGTGGGGTCAAATACCAGGTCAGCTGGTGGGAACAACCCGTTATTCCGCGCAACGCACGGATTGCATACGACACAGAAGGCAGGGTAGTGGACATGGTGAGGGGCAGCTTGATGCACGCGGCTCGGTTAGGTGCTGGGACCGCGGCGGTCATTGCCGTATTGGGCTTGAGCGGATGCGCGTTCAATCCGCTGTCCACGTTCACGACACCCACGATTGACCAGATCGAGCGCGAGACCGTTACCCCTACGGTGTCGGACGATGCCCTGGTCACTCCCGGTACCCTGACGGTTGCCCTCGACACCTCCGATGCCCCGCAGGCCATGCAGGGCGCCGATGGCAACCTCACGGGCTACGCGGTCGACGCTGCCCGCGCCCTTGCAAGCCGCATGGGCCTTAAGGTTGCCTTCGTCGATGCGTCTTCTGCCGATTCCGCGCTTGGTGACAAAAAGGCCGACATCTTCATTGGCGACATCAATTCCACGGATGGTGACATCAGCACGCTTGGTACTTGCCTGTACGACGCTGCGGCAGTGTTCGGAAAGACGAGCGACGGCGAGTCGCTGAGCGTTTCCACCGAAACGCTTAACGCCGCTACCCTGGGCGTTCAGACCTCTTCGGCCTCGCAGGAAGTGCTCGCCAAGCAGAGCATCACGGCCAACCAAAAGACCTTCTCCAACATCAACGAGTGCTTTGAGGCGCTCGAGTTCGGCGAGATCGACTACGTGATTTGCGATTCCACGGCCGGCGGCTACCTTGCGCGCCTGATGAGCCAGATCTCTTACGTCGGCGCGCTCGAGACACCCTCGACGCTCGGCGTCGCGGGCCTCGCGGCCAACGATGAGCTATGCCGTGCCGTGAGCGATGCCCTCGACGGTATCACGGTCGATGGCACGCTCGAGGCGGTCCACTCCGTCTGGTACGGTACGATGCCCTATGACCTCACCACCAAGACGGTCTCGGGCGCCGACGTGCAGTCGACCGACACCGGATCCAGCGAGTCCGCATCCTCCGATTCGAGCAGCGAGGGTGCAAACTCCGAGGACAAATCGTCCAGCCAGGAAGCCACCATCACCGACGACGACATTAACAAACTCAATAGCTAGTTATTGCTAGGGGTGTTGTCTCCTATACGTTGGAAAGGACACCTCTTCACGGTTTCAACACGCACTGCCGGGCTTTCCCAACAGGAGAGCCCGGCTTTTTCGTTTCCGTAAAACCAGCAGGTCAAAGACATTTTTTAAGTACCAAACCAAAGTCGCCGTTGCTCTCCTATAGCGCACTTTGCCACAGAAAAGTGCGAGACTTCGGTATGCGGTATCAAGCAATCGTTATTCGGGTCTTTAGGAATCCGCGTGATTAAATGCACGGCAATGGGTACATAGCCAGTACAGTAAGTCCCCGAGGCAGATTGGAGCCACGTATGGATATCAAGGTTTCTGGACGCAAGACGACGGTAACCGATGCTCTGCGTGCGCATGTGGATGAGAAGATCGGCGAGGCGCTCAAGGTTTTCGATATCGAGCCCATGACGGTCGACGTCGTGCTTCGCTATGAGAAGAACCCCTCGAACCCCAACCCGGCAATCGTCGAGGTTACGGTTCGTGCCCGCGGTTCGGTGATTCGCGTTGCCGAGCACGGTGCAGATATGTACGCCGCCATCGACCTCTCCGCCGATAAGGTCACCCGCCAGCTGCGCAAGTTCAAGACCAAGGTCGTGGACAACCGCCAGGGCGGTGCCAGCGCGGCGGATGTCGCACCGGTCGAGCGCGTCGAGGATCTGGCCGACCTGCTGCTGCCCGAGGAGGAGGACGACCTGCTCGTCCGCGAGAAGGTCATCGATGTCACCCCGATGACTGAGGAGCAGGCGCTGGTGCAGACCGATCTGCTCGGCCACGACTTCTACGTGTTCGAGAACGCGACGACTGGCCTCATCAATGTGGTGTATCACCGTAAGAATGGTGGATATGGCATCATCAAGCCCCGTATCGAAACACTTGACGAGTAAAATACGTTAACTTGCATGAGTTAACGGTTGGCGGCCATCCCATGCGGATGGCCGCCTTTTTACGTAAGGAGTCGCTTTGATGGACAAGGCTGCATCTACCGGCCATTCTGACCGCTGCCGCATCGTCGTCGATACCTGCTGCGACTTTAGCCCCGAGGTCGCCGCGAACCTCGATGTCGATATCCTGGGTTTCCCCTTCATTATCGATGGCGAGGAGCGCACGGACGATATCTGGTCGAGCATGAGTCCTAAGGAGTTCTACGACCGCATGCGCGCCGGCGCTCGCGTGTCTACCTCCGCCGTGTCGCTCGGTCGCTATATCGAGTTCTTTACCGAGTGCGCCAAAGAGGGCACGCCCACGGTCTACCTGTGCTTTACCTCGGCGCTGTCGTCGAGCTACAACTCCGCGTGCCAGGCGGCAGATGCCGTGCGCGCCGAGTATCCCAACTTTGAGCTCTACGTGGTCGACAACGCTCTGCCCTGCGCGACCGGTGCGCTCTTGGCGCTCGAGGCCGTGCGCCAGCGCTCAGCGGGACTGACCGCCAAGCAGCTGGTCGATTGGGCAAACGAGGCAAAGACCTACGTCCACGGCTACTTTACGCTCGAGAGCTTTGACGCGCTGGCTGCCGGCGGCCGCATTCCGCCCGCGGCGGCACAGCTCACGGCAAAGCTCGACGT
Source organism: uncultured bacterium (assembly GCA_934865005.1). Lineage (GTDB taxonomy): Bacteria > Actinomycetota > Coriobacteriia > Coriobacteriales > Coriobacteriaceae > Collinsella. The sequence goes on from CAKWZF010000005.1 coordinate 14,907, forward strand.
CAAGCCCGAGCTCTCCTACGACCTTGCCGGCTCGCTGTCGCTGATCGGCGTCAACCGCGGCCGCAAGAAGGCGCTCAAGTCCATCCTCAAGTCGTTCCGCGAGAACTACGTGCCCGACCGCACCATGCCCATCGCCATCATGACGGCCGATGCCGAGAAGGACGGTGATTGGCTCGAGGCCGCCATCCGCAAGGAGGAAGGCTGCGCCGACGTCACCATCATCCGTAGTTCCGTCGGTCCCACCATCGGCTCGCATGTGGGCCCCGGCATGGTGGCTTGCGCGTTTTGGGGCAAGAACCGTGCCGAGAAAGCCTCGCTTTCCGACCGCATCGCGCGCCGTGTGCGCGGTGAGTAGACAGGCGCTACGACCACAGGCGCCCCGCAGTCCAAACGCTGGCACCGAGTATTCAACCTGGTAACAACACCCAACCCAAAAGGAAAGGTTTCATGGCAAACAAGCTCTCCGTCGCATTTATCGGCACCGGAATCATGGGTGCCCCCATCGCCGGCCACATCCTGGATGCCGGCTATCCCGTCACGGTCAACAACCGCACCAAGTCCAAGGCCGCAGCGCTTATCGAGCGCGGCGCCGTCTGGGCCGATACGCCGGCCGAGGCCGCGGCTAACGCCGATGTCGTCTTTACCATGGTGGGTTATCCCTCCGAGGTCGAGGAGCTCTACCTGGCGGGTGACGGTCTGCTCGCGTGCACTAAGCCCGGCGCGGTCCTGATCGACCTTACCACGAGCTCGCCCGAGCTGGCGCGCGACATTGCCGAGGCCGCCCAGGTCTCCGGTCGCATGGCGTTTGACTGCCCCGTCACCGGCGGCGAGTCGGGTGCCATCGCCGGCACGCTCACGGCTATCGTGGGCGCCACCGAGAACGACATCGCGCCGGTCCGCGACATCCTTTCCACCTTTGCGGCAACCATCTGCTGCTTCGACGGCGCCGGCAAGGGTCAGGCTGCCAAGCTTGCCAACCAGGTGTCGCTGGGCGCCTGCATGGTTGGCATGGCAGACGCCATGGCGTTTGCCGAGCTGAGCGGCCTTGATCTTGAGAAGACCCGTCAGATGATCCTGGGCGGCACCGGCAAGTCCGGCGCCATGGAGAGCCTGGCGCCCAAGGCACTCGACGGCGACTACAAGCCCGGCTTTATGGTCGAGCACTTCATTAAGGACCTGCGCTTGGCGCTCGCCTACGCCGATGACCGCGAGCTTGCGCTGCCCGGCGCCGACGTGGCCTTTACGCTTTACGACATGCTCGATGCCATCGGTGGCGCCAAGCTGGGTACCCAGGCCGTCACGGTCCTCTATAAGGAGGAGGCCGACGCCATCGCCGCCGGTCTGGACTGGTCGCAGTATCGTCCCGAGGAGCATGGTGCTCACGAGGAAGGCTGCGGTTGCGGCGAGCATGGCGACGATCACGAGTGCGGTTGCGACCACCACCATGGCGAGGACCACGAGTGCTGCGGCGGTCACGGTCATGACGACGGCCACGAGTGCTGCTGCGGCCACCATCACGGGGAGTAGCGCCCATGAGCTGGACGTTCGTGGTGCTTGCGCTGGCGCTCTTTCTCTTCGCGATCTACATCGGCTTTTTGTGCGGCCAGTGGGCGTGCGAAAAGCGCGTCATCACCAAGCGCGACTACTGGATTGCCAACTTTGCGGGAGCGGCGGCAGTCGTCCTGCTGACCTGGGTGTTCTCGCTGTTCCCGCTGGTGCAGTTTGCGCCGATCGGCTGGCTCGGCGGCTTTATCGCCGGCCTTAAGATGAGCTTTGGCGAGTCCGTCGGTCCGTGGCGCAAGCACGACGAGGTCTTTAACGTCAACAAGGCACACCGCGCCGCCGCCGACGCGGGCGATGCCGAGGAACGCCGCCGTGCGCGTCGTAATGGCGCTGCCGACCGACAGCTCATCTCGGTCACCGATGACAGCAAGGGTGCTGGCAAGCACGCTAAGAAATAGTAAAAAGAGGTAACTATGGCAGAAAACAAAGACGAACAGCTCACCGACGAGGAGCTGGCGCAGCTTCAGCTGGCAGAGGAGAACGAGAATGCCGTCGACCGTCTGGTCCAGGAGCTCGGCTGCCCCACGCGCCGCATCCGCCAGTTTGCCGCCCGCGTGCTGCACCTGCTCGCCGAGCGCGATCCGCAGCGCGTCGTGCCCTGCGTACCCGCGCTGATCGAGGCACTCGACCGCCCCGAGGCTCAGACCCGCTGGGAGGCCCTCGATGCCCTGACGGCGCTCGCCACCACCTGTCCCGAGCAGCTGGGCGATGCCTTTGAGGGCGCCGAGACCGCACTGTTCGACGAGATTTCGTCCACGCTGCGCTATGCCGCCTTCCGCCTGCTGTGCGTGTGGGGCGCCACGAGCGTCGAGCGTTCGCGCGAGGCTTGGCCCATCCTGGACGAGGCCATTCAGTGCTACCACGGCGACCTCGAGTATCGCGACATGCTCGGTTGCCTGTACGAGTTTGGCCAGGGCGAGATCGACGCCGAGGTCGCCGAGAAGCTTGCGCTGCGCCTTAAGTTCGATGCCGAGAACGGCAAGGGCAGCTATCTCAAGGCCCGTTCGAGCGAGATTTGCGAAATGCTTGTTAAACGCTTTGACCTTGATCTCTCCAAAAAGAAGAAGCGTGCTAGCGTTAAAAAATCTGACGCCGCCGAAGACGAGGAGTAACAGATTATGGCGCACGATGTAGTCCTGATTCCCGGTGACGGTATCGGTCCCGAGATTACGCAGGCCATGCGCCGCGTGGTCGAGGCCACCGGTGTCCAGATCAATTGGAATGTCCAGGAGGCCGGTGCCGGCGTCATGGACGAGTTTGGCACGCCGCTGCCCCAGCACGTGCTCGATGCGGTCGCCGAGACCAAGGTTGCCATCAAGGGTCCCATCACCACGCCGGTCGGCACGGGTTTCCGCAGCGTTAACGTTGCCCTTCGCAAGCACTTCGACCTGTATGCCTGTGTGCGCCCCTGCCTGTCGCAGCCGGGCGACGGCTCGCGCTTCCGCGATGTCGACCTGGTCATCGTGCGCGAGAACACCGAGGACCTCTACGCCGGCATCGAGTTCGATGAGGGCGCTGCCGAGGTCGAGGAGCTCTCGCAGCTTGTCGAGCGCTCGGGTCAGAAGACCTTCGCCGCCGATTCCGCCATCTCGATCAAGCCCATCTCCATCGCCAAGAGCCGCCGCATTGTGGAGTATGCCTTTGAGTATGCCCGCCGCTGCGGCCGCAAAAAGGTGACGGCCGTGCATAAGGCCAACATCATGAAGGCGACCGACGGCCTGTTCCTGCGCGTTGCGCGCGAGGTGGCCGCCAACTATCCCGATATCGAGTTCAACGACAAGATTGTCGACGCCACTTGCATGGGCCTGGTCCAGAACCCCAACGACTTCGATGTCCTGGTGCTGCCCAACCTGTACGGCGACATCGTGAGCGACCTGTGCGCCGGCCTGGTGGGTGGCTTAGGGATGGCCCCCGGCTCCAACATCGGTGCCGATTGCGCCATCTTCGAGGCAACGCACGGCTCCGCGCCCGATATCGCTGGCCAGGATATCGCCAACCCCACGGCCGAGATCCTTTCTGCTGCGATGATGCTCGATCACCTGGGCGAGAACGACGCTGCTAATCGCATTCGCGCCGCCGTATCTGCCACGCTCGACGAGGGCGAGCAGGTTACCGGTGACGTGCGTCGTGCCCAGACCGGCTCCGTCGAGGGGGCCGTGGGCACGCAGGCCTTTGCCGATGCCGTTATCGCGCACCTGGCCTAAGGCATGCGTGCTGCAAACGCCTAAATAGTACTTAAGTGTTTGCGTATAACCTGAGAATCAATACGCCCGGCGCTCTGTCGGGCGTATTCTATTGAGGACTATGTTTCCTAACAAGGAGTAACCGATATGGGTCTGATTCAAAAGAAGGACGAGAAGGACGAGATCGACGGCATCCAGATCATCGAGCGCGGCGAAGGCCCCGACGGTGACGAGGACGAGAAGATCGACCTGGTCGCCGGTACGTCTGCCGAGCACATTGCTGCCGGTACGACGGCCGAGGAGGAGGACGCCCGTCTGGAGGCTCAGATTGCCGCGGATGCCGCTGACGAGAATCTGATGCCCGAGGCCCAGGATGAGGACGACGATATCCTGGGTTCCGATGAAGACGATCGCGTATCCAAGCACAAGAAGACGATGATCGCCGCCTTTGTGGTTGCCGTCGTGGTCGCTGCGGTGGTCGGCTTCTTTATTGGCAATGGCGGCTTTGGCGGCAAGGGTGTCGGCTCGGCGACCCTGACCGAGGACCAGCTCGATTCGACCGTGGCAAGCTATAGCTACAACGGCAAGAAGAGCGATATCACCGCGCGCGAGGCCATCGAGAGCCAGTACAGCCTCGATACCGTCAAGGATAGTGATGGCAACTACACCGCTCCTTCTGCCGACGTCATCCTGTCCTACGTGCGCAACAAGATCCTGCTCGATGCCGCCGAGGACGAGGGCATTACCGTCTCTTCCAAGGAGATGAAGAAGTACGCCGAGGATTCCATCGGCACTTCTGACTACAAGACCATGGCCACGCAGTATGGCGTGTCCAAGGACCAGGCCAAGCAGATCGTCCGCCAGTCCGCGACGCTGCAGAAGCTCTACAAGAAGAAGGTGGGCGATAGCTCCGCAAGCATGCCGACCGCCCCGACCGAGCCTTCTGACGGCAACGAGGAGACCGCGAGCAAGGATTACGCCGACTACATCATCAACCTTGCCGGCGATGAGTGGGATAGCTCAAAGGGCACTTGGAAGGACGAGAACGGCACCTACGCTAAGGCCTTTGCCGACGATGCCTTTACGGCCGATAGCGCTACCTATAAGCAGGCCATGACCGCCTACTACACTGCTTACCAGCAGTACTCTTCGCAGGCTTCGAGCGCCAGCTCCAAGTGGACCGAGTATGCTAACGGCCTCTACGCCAAGGCCAACATCAGCATCTACGGCCTGTTTGCGTAAAGAGTCGCACGGCTCATCGAGCATCTAGCCGATAGACAGCAGAAAGTCCGCCAGTACGGAAGTCGTTCTGGCGGACTTTTTGCGTTGAGGCGTGATTGGTGGCTTAATTATGGCTATTCATCTTTAAGTCCAAAAAGGCTATCGGCTTCATCGTCGGATATATATTCCAGTACATCGCCCGGTTGGCAATCGAGTGCCCGGCATATCGCGTCAAGAGTTGAAAAACGCACGGCAGAAACCTTGCCAGTCTTTATGCGCGACATATTGACTTGGGAGATGCCCACGCGTTCCGCAAGTTCTTTGGATGAGATCTTGCGTTCGGCGAGCATGCGGTCGAGCCGCAGAATGATCATGGATTCCCCCTAGAGCAACTCGTCATCTTGTTTTTGCAGGATACACCCGTAGCGGAAGATGCTGGCAATCAGGATAATAATCAGGCCTGCAAAGAGCATAGAGGGCTCGAACAGCTGGCCGCCGAAGGCATCTGTAAAGCTGCCGCCAAATCCCGAAAGCATCAATCCCGTGACTATGGCACCAAGGAGTCTCACGGCAGCGCCGCCGATAAGGAACAAAAGCCCAACTCGATGTAGCATACGGCTGCATTCAAGGTCAAAGGGCCTGCCCGCCTTTTCAATGATGGAGAAAAGCTTGTATGCGCTCAGTGCGATAGCGAGCGCGAGGAATGTCATCATGACGCTCCCCATGGCGGTGTGACCGTCGTGCGCGATGAGCATAAGTGGGGTCTGTGCATTGGCACCGACGAGAGCGAGGCACGGTCCTTCGCCGGCTTGAAGTTCTACGGATTGGAGACAGAATCCTTGGGAGAGACTGGGCAATATGAGTAGAAGGTCGATTGCAATGACTGCGAAGAGTCCCAGAGCGAGTGCCGCAGTGGCGCAGATTGTGGCCCATTTGCAGATGCGGGTGAGCCTCCTCAGCTCGGCTATTGTCTGTTCGCGACCGATGGCTTCATTCGATGTGGATGCGTTCCGGCGGATCATAGCCCCTCCAACCAATCTCTTGGATGATACTTGTATCTTATATCATAATTAATGACAAACGATAAATAATTACGAAAACTGACTAAGTAATGATTGAAAACGATTAGCATGAACTATTAGCTCGTTTTGAATGTCGGAGTTCGGCGCGCGGGGGATGAGGACAAATGTCAAAACTTCCCGTGATCGCGCAAGCGCTCCATTGTGTTTCCCTAATTCATCTGGGAAAACAACTGCAAACGATTGCAAGTAACCGGTGAGCGGTCGAAAACTACCGTTCACCGATAATCTCAAAACTGGTTCTAACTGGTATTAAGTCAAAAAGACCAATTCACACATCTTCACAATGACCTGCAATTTTTCTTCACGCTATTTTTAGCCGCCCTGCGTTGTTTAGGGACAGGAAAAGATCCGATCTTTTGCCAAAGCATTTCGAAACGGTTTCAAAACCGCAGGTAGAAGTGTTAACGACCGGTAAACGGTCGATTTATCACCGTGAACGGTGCAAAAACGTTTTACCGTATGAATCAACGGAAGCGGCCTCTTCTGGGGTGATATAGTGACAACAACACGTCACGTGGTTACTACCAGTTTAGAAACCACTGGTCTTTAAAGAACGCTTTCCAAGAAGCTTTAAGGGCGAGCGCCCGCTGGCTTCCGAAAATCATCGGACTCAGATTGTACACACCTTCGGAAGGGAAATTTGAATGGTTGGCTTTATTCTTACCGGTCATGGACAGTTCGCACCCGGCCTTGCAAGCGCTATCGCTATGGTTGCCGGCGACCAGCCCGCTTTTACCGTCGTTCCTTTTGAGGGCGACCAGGCTGCTTCCTACGGTGAGGATCTCCGCGCCGCTATTACCGCCATGCGCGAGGAGTGCGATGGCGTGCTCGTCTTTACCGACCTGCTCGGTGGCACCCCGTTCAACCAGTCGATGATGATTGCCCAGGATGTCGACAATGTCGAGGTTCTGACCGGCACTAACCTTCCCATGGTTATTGAGCTTCTGTTCCTCCGCGGCAACGCCACGCTCGCCGAGCTTGGCGAGCAGGCCGTGACCGTTGGCCAGACGGGCATCACCGCCCAGACGGTCGCATCCGTTGCCGGCTCCGAGGAAGAGGATATCTTCGGCGACGAGGACGGCATCTAATGGCCGATTTCGGAGCCAACGTCCTGAGCTCCTCGGTCGCCCTTTTAGGCCTGCTCGCCATCATGGGCTTGATTTACACCATCTGGTCGCAAATCAACATGAAGAAGAAGCAAAAGTACTTCAAGGAGCTGCACACCGAGCTCAAGCCGGGTCAGGAGGTTCTTTTCGCCGGCGGTATCTACGGAACCGTCAAAGGCATCGAAGGCGAGAAGGTCCAGATCAAAGTCCGATCCGGAGCCGTCGTAGATGTTTCGCGTTACGCGATTCAGGAGATCAAGTAACTGTCGTCAGCAAATAACGAAAGGAAGCTGATCAACATGGCAGAACCCAACATTCTTCTTACCCGCATCGATAACCGACTGGTTCATGGTCAGGTTGCCACTCAGTGGAACTCCACTCTGGGCTCCAACCTCATCCTCGTCGCCAACGACGACGTGGCGACCAACACCATGCGCCAGAACCTCATGAAGATGGCCGCTCCCGCCGGCGTCGCTACGCGTTTCTTCTCCCTGCAGAAGACCATCGACGTCATTGGCAAGGCGAGCCCGCGCCAGAAGATCTTCATCGTGGCCGAAACACCGGAAGACGTGCTTACGCTCGTCAAGGGCGGTGTGCCTATAAAGAAGGTAAACATCGGCAACATGCACATGTCGGAAGGAAAGCGCCAAGTCGCCACCTCCGTCGCAGTTAACGACGAGGATGTCGCTGCGTTTAAAGAGCTGCAGGAATTGGGGGTGGAGTTGGAGATCAGGCGCGTTCCGAGCACGCCTGTTGAGGACACGAGCAAGCTCTTCTCGTAATCCTCGTGATCCACGTTGTCAGGAGTGAAACCCTGACGTTCTGTACGTGATATCCAAAGTGCGTACATTCATTTTGAAAGGAGGAGCAAGATGGAATACTCGATCATCCAGATCGCTCTGGTCTTCGTCGTCACGTTCATCGCGGCAATCGACCAGTTTGACTTCCTCGAGTCTCTCTATCAGCCCATCGTCACCGGCGCCGTCATCGGTCTTATCCTTGGCGACCTCAACACCGGTCTTCTCGTGGGTGGTACTTATCAGCTCATGACGATCGGCAACATGCCGATCGGAGGCGCTCAGCCGCCTAACGCCGTCATCGGCGGCATCATGGCAGCCATTCTCGCTATCGCCACGGGCCTCGAGCCCAACGCGGCAGTCGGCCTCGCCATTCCGTTCGCTCTGCTTGGCCAGCTTGGCGTTACCCTGGTCTTCACGCTTATGTCCCCGCTTATGTCCACGGCCGATAACATGGCTCACAACGCGGACACCAAGGGCATCGAGCGCCTGAACTACTTCGCCATGGCTCTGCTCGGCCTGATCTTCGCTGTCGTCGTCACCCTGTTCTTCATCGCTGGCGCTACCATCGGTCAGACCATCGCTTCTGCCATCCCGACGTGGCTGCAGACCGGTCTGTCCGCTGCAGGCGGCATGATGCGCTTCGTCGGCTTCGCCGTCCTGCTCAAGGTTATGATGAACCGCGATATGTGGGGCTTCTTCCTCATGGGCTTCGGCCTCGCGCTCATCACCGTTGCCAACGATTCGCTGGCAACCCCTGCTCTGCTCATCCTCGCTCTCATCGGCTTCGGCATCGCTTTCTGGGACTTCCAGCAGCAGACCGAGCTGAAGGGTGCAGCTGTTTCTGACGGAGGTGACTTCGAAGATGGCATCTAATGAGTATGTGATCCCGGAGCACTACGAGGATCTCACTCCTGCTCCGCAGCTCGACCAGAAGACCCTCAACAAGATGGCTTGGCGCTCCTGCTTCCTGCAGGCCTCGTTCAACTACGAGCGTATGCAGGCCGCTGGCTGGCTCTACTCCATCATCCCCGGTCTGGAGAAGATCCACACCAACAAGAACGACCTCGCGGCTTCCATGAGCCACAACCTGGAGTTCTTCAACACCCACCCGTTCCTCGTCACCTTTGTTATGGGCATCGTGCTTTCGCTCGAGCAGAACAAGGTTGACATCCCCACGATCCGCGCCGTCCGCGTCGCCGCAATGGGCCCGCTCGGTGGTATCGGTGACGCCCTGTTCTGGCTGACGCTCGTGCCTATCACGGCCGGCATCACCTCCAACATGGCCATCAACGGCAACGCCGCTGCGCCGATCATCTTCCTGGTGATCTTCAACGCCGTCCAGTTCGCTCTGCGCTTCTGGCTCATGAACTGGTCCTACAAGCTTGGCACCAGCGCTATTGACGCTCTGACCGCCAACATGCAGGCCTTCACGCGTGCCGCTTCCATCATGGGCGTCTTCGTCGTCGGTTGCCTGGTCGTCACCATGGGTGGCACCCAGATCAACCTCCAGATCCCCAACGGCACCACCCGTGGCCTTGCCCCTACTACCGTGATCGTCTCCGAGAAGGAGGCCGAGAACTTCACCGGTATGGAGGGTATCGATACCGAGACCGCTGAGGCCGGTACCATCGCCATGACCGATGAGGACGGCAACGCCCTCACCGCCACCGATGCCGACGGCAACGAGGTCAAGTGCGGCGTCGCCGATCTGGGCAACGGCATGGAGTCCGTGACCTACGCTACCGTTACCGAGGATCCGGTCAACTTCTCTGTTGCCGACACCCTCAACACCATCGTCCCGAAGCTCGTCCCGCTTATGCTTACGCTGCTGCTTTACTACATGTTCGCTAAGCACAGCTGGACCCCGACCAAGGGCATTCTCCTGCTCTTCGTCCTTGGCATCCTGGGCGCTGGCCCGCTTGGTCTCTGGCCGAGCATCTGGTAAGGCTCTAGCTTGAGGGGTGTGTCCCTACGCGGCTCACACCCCGACCCCTTAAGCCATGTGTATGTTAAAAGCCGCGTGCTCGAAAGAGCGCGCGGCTTTTGTTTTCTTGATGATTCGGGTGTGGCAGACAGATAATGCTAAACACCCTAGGTAGTTAGCCGAATTCGAGCAAAAGGGAGGATAGGATGGCGATCGGAGCGCGTAAGCAACCGCTGTACGATCAGCTGGTCGATATTCTGACCGAAAAGATCGACCATGAATATCGCGCCGGTGACATGATTCCTTCCGAGCGCGAACTTTCGGAGCGCTATGGTCTCTCGCGCACTACGGTACGCCTGGCTCTGCAGGAACTGGAGCGTTTAGGACTGGTGGTTCGGCAGCACGGTCGCGGTACCTTTGTGACCGACCGTTCGGCAAAGGCGACCAATCTTATGCAGTCCTACAGCTTTACCGAGCAGATGCGCGCGATGGGTCGAGAACCCGAGACCACGATTCTCGATTTTTGCGAGATGGAGGCCGATAAGAATCTGGCTGAGCATATGGGATTGCGTATCGGTGATCGCATTTTTAAGCTCAAGCGTCTTCGTTCTGCCGACAACATGCCCATGATGGTCGAACGCAGCTATCTACCGGTTCGTCAATTTCTATCCCTAAAGCGACCACTGCTAGAGCGTAAGCCGCTTTACGATGTGATTGAGCAGGACTTTCAGCAAAAGATTCGCGTGGCCGAAGAGGAGTTCTATGCGAGCATAGCCCGTCCCACCGATGCCCACCTTTTGGGAATTGTCGAGGGCTCGCCTGTGCTCGATTTGGTCAGGACTACGTATAACGAGTCAAACGAGGTAGTGGAGTACACACTCTCGGTTGCTCGTGCCGATCAGTTTAAATACAAGGTTTACCACCAGCGCAGCAACTAGTGCTCGCATCGTTTCCATATGGTGATTCTTTGCATTTAACTGGTTACTACCAGATAACCAACCGTAGTGTATAATTGCACGTCAGAGGATTACTTCTAGAGAGAGGTATTAAAAATGTTCGAGAAGAGTGTCGAGGAGCTCACCGAGCTTGGCGCCCAGATCACCACGGCCGAGATTGCTCAGCAGCCCGAGCTTTGGCGCGATACGCTCAACATCTATCGCGAGAACAAGGAGGCCATCGAGGCCTTCCTGGCCGAGGCTCGCGCTATGGGCGAGGGTCGTCTGTCCGTTGTCTTCACCGGTGCCGGTACGTCCGACTACGTTGGCGATACATGCGCCCCGTACCTGCGTCACGCTGGCAACACTGATCTCTACGACTTTAAGCCCATCGCCACGACCGACATCGTGAGCGCCCCGCGCGACTTCCTGCGCGCCGAGGATCCCACGCTCGTGGTTTCCTTTGCCCGCTCTGGCAACAGCCCCGAGAGCCTTGCCGCCGTTGCCGTTGCCAAGGAGCTCGTCCACAACGTCAAGTTCCTCAACATCACCTGCGCGCCCGAGGGCAAGCTCGCCGTCGAGTCCGCCGATGATCCCAATGCGCTGACGCTGCTCATCCCGCGCGCCAACGACAAGGGCTTCGCCATGACCGGTTCCTACACATGCATGACCCTGCTCTCCACCCTTATTTTCGACACTGCCTCTGACGAGCAGAAGGCCGAGTGGGTCGAGACGATTGCCAAGATGGGCGAGGAGGTCATCTCCCGTGAGCCTGAGATCGCCGATTACCTCGCTGGCGATTTCAACCGCGTGACCTACTTGGGTTCTGGCTCCTTCGGTGGTCTTGCCCAGGAGAGCCAGCTCAAGATCCTCGAGCTCGCTCACGGTCTGGTCGCTACTTCCTACGACACCTCCATGGGCTATCGTCACGGACCTAAGTCCTTCGTCGACGATAAGACGCTCGTCTTCGTGTTCGTCAACAACGACGCCTACACCCGTCAGTACGACATCGACATCCTCAACGAGATCGGTGGCGACAAGATTGCTCAGCACACCGTTGCCGTTCAGCAGGATGGCGCTACCGTCTACGAGGGCGAGTCCTTCACCTTTAAGGGCTACGAGGCGCTTCCCGAGGGCTACCTTGCTCTGCCGTTCGTGATGTTTGCCCAGGCTATCAGTCTGCTCAACTCCGTGCGCGTGGGCAACACGCCCGATACGCCGAGCCCCACCGGCACGGTCAACCGCGTGGTTAAGGGCGTGACGATTCACCCCTTCACCGCTTAATCGCGTCCCCCTGTAAGGGCGCCCGTCCGCTCATAACGGCGGGCGGGCGCTTTTTGTTTTTACATGGACCGGGTATAAGCATTACCAAAGTCAACTGCTTTAGAAGCAAGGAGTGCATATGAGCACGTACGCAATTAAGGCTGACAAGTTCTTCTTGCCGGCAGGCCCGCAACTGGGCGGCTATCTTATGGTCGAGGATGGCGTTTTTGGCGCCTGGCAGGCCGACGAGCCCTCTTGCGAGATTAAGGACTACACGGGATCGTGGATCGCACCGGGTATGGTCGATACTCACATCCATGGCTTCTATAACCACTCGACTACCGATAACGATCCCGAGGGCATTGATATCAGCTCGACCGAGCTCGCCCGTCGCGGTACCACCAGCTGGCTGCCCACGACGTTCACCGATGGCGTCGAGCAGATCAAGGATGCCTGCGCCGCCATCGCCCAGGCTGACGAGGGCCGCGGCCCCGACTTCTGCGGTGCTCGCATTCAGGGCATCTACCTGGAGGGCCCCTTCTTTACTATGAAGCACGTGGGCGCGCAGAACCCCGCTTACCTCATCGATCCCTCCGAGGAGGTCTTCGATCAGTGGCAGGAGGCTGCGGGTGGTCGCATCGTCAAGAGTGCCATGGCGGCCGAGCGCGACGGTGCCGCTGCTTATGCGGCTGCTCTGAACGCCAAGGGTGTGGTGACCAGCATCGGTCACTCCGACGCCACCTACGATGAGTGCATCGCCGCCATCAACGCCGGTGCCAGCTGCTTTACGCATACCTATAACGGTCAGCGCGGGCTGCATCACCGTGAGCCCGGTGTCGTGGGCGCTGCCATGTCCACGCCCGAGACCTACGCCGAGATCATCTGTGACGGCAAGCACGTTAACCCTGCCGCCATCAAGGCGCTGCTGCAGGCAAAGGGCTGGCAACACACGGTGCTCATCACTGACTGCCTGGGCTGCGGCGGCATGCCCGAGGGCAGCTACACCAGTGGTGGCATGGACGTCATCATGAAGGACAACCTGTGCTGGCTCGCCGACGGCAAGAGCATTGCCGGCTCGGTGCTCACGCTTGCCCAGGGCGTCAAGAACATTGTCGATTGGGGCATCGCCAGCGCCGATATCGCCATTCGCATGGCAACCGAGGTGCCGGCACGCTCCGCGCACATCGAGGATAAGTGCGGCAGCATCATGCCGGGTCGCGACGCCGACTTTGTCGTGTTCGACCATGAGCTTACCCTCGTCGAGACGTATGTTGGCGGCCAGAGCGTCGGCAACGCCTTTACCGAGTAACGATAGAAAAAGACGGCGGGCCCGAATCTGCTCGGACCCGCCGTATGGGTTAAACGCTCAAAAGCACCTTCACAGTTACAGCTTGTTAGCGATCTTCTTTGCCGTGCGCTTGACGCCGGCCACCAGGCCTCCTGCAGGATGCTCCTTCTCGTATGCTAGACGCTTCTCGCGCTTGGCGTACTCTTCGACGATGATATCGCCATATTCGTCTTCGATCTTGTCGAAGAAGTCGACGGCGCCCTTAATTTCCTCAGCGGTCGGGTGTCCCTTTTGGACACCGCCGGCGAGTTTGAACGGTCCCCACGTATCAAAGCCGGGGCAGCCGTAGACGCCCATAAAGATGGCCTGCCTCATGCGGCAGATGCCATCGATATCCTTGCCGTACCACTTGTTTTTGCCACCGTAGGTCATAAGGCCAAACACCTTGTCCTGCGGCTGCAGCACGTTAGTGAGCACGCGTGCCATGTCCTTGTCGATTTCGGAATAATAGATGCCCGTGGCGACACCGATCAGATGATATTCGTGCAGGTCTGGGTACTCGTTTTTACCGAGTGACTTCACATCGAGGGTATCGATCTCGGGGTGTGCCTCGACGATGGCGTCCACGAGCTTTTTCGTATTGCCGTGGTGGCGCGAGGCATAGAGGATGATGGTTCGCATAAGAAGGCCTTTCAGCTGTAATTGCATCAATGTCTGTATGGTACCCCGTTGCATGGCTGGGATACCGGACGCATCGATGAACGTGCGGGTTTGTCCTTTGGTTAGGGCCGAGACGGGTACTTGCGAGCAAAAAGCAGTTGTTCGAAAGGATGGGCAATGGAATACGCTCTCTCCAACGATTCGATTTCTATTAAGGTGTCCACGGCTGGCGGTTCGTTTACCTCGATCGAGGCCGGAGGTCGCGAGTATTTGTGGCAGGGCGATCCCGCAGTGTGGTCCGGCCAGGCACCGATTTGCTTCCCGATTTGCGGAGGCTTGCGCGACAACAGCGCCATGACGTTTGCCGGGCATCATGTAAAGCTCGCTCGCCACGGGTTTGCGCGCAAACAGGAGTGGAAGCTGCTGAGCCAGAGCGAGAACGAGCTGGCGATGTGCCTGGCTTCGGAGGATAACGCCGCGCTGCTGAGCGATTATCCGTACCCGTTTAAGCTTGTCGCTCGTTATACGCTTGAGGGGGATGCCGTTCGCGTCTCCTATGAGGTGACCAACGAGGGGACTGAGGACATGCCGTTCTTTATCGGCGGTCATCCCGGCTTTAGGTGTCCGCTCGATGAGGGCGAGGCCTATACGGACTACGAGTTGCGCTTTGAGAAAGACGAGGCTGCGGAGCTCTGCACCGCCGTTCCCTCGACTGGATTGATTGACATGGCAAACCGCTCCAAGAACCCCATGGTGGGAAAGACGCTGCCCCTGTCGCACGAGCTCTTCGATTTTGCGGAGACCATCTTTGACGTGCTCGAGAGCCGTCAGGTCACGCTTTCCAAAAAGGGCGAGGACAAGGGCGTCCGCCTGAGCTTTGAGGGCTTCCCATATCTCATTGTGTGGAGCAAGCCCGAGGGCGATTTTGTGGCGGTTGAGCCTTGGGGCGGTCTCTCGACCTGCTCCGATGAGGACGACGTGCTTGAGCATAAGCGCGGCTGCCTTGTCGCCAAGCCCAAGGAGACCGTCGTTCGCTCGTTCACGATTGAGATTCTGTAGTCGCATGTAGCCAATTCGTTTTGCAAGGCATAAGGAGCCTGCGAGATAAGGAGCTAGAAATGATCCTCACCGTTACGATGAACCCGTCCGTCGATACGCGCTATCAGCTCGATGAGCTCATTATCGACGACGTCAACCGCGTGACGCCCGAAAAGACCGCCGGCGGTAAGGGCCTCAACGTGGCCCGCGTCCTGGGCCAGCTGGGCGACGACGTTGTGGCAACCGGCTTGCTTGGTGGTCATATGGGCGCCTATATGGCCGAGCTCATGGATGCCAACGGCATTAAGAATGATTTTGTGCCCATCAAGGGCGAGACCCGCATCTGCCTCAATATCCTTCATGCTGGCAACCAGACCGAGTTGCTCGAGAGCGGCCCGACGATTGCCCCCGAGGAGCTCGATGCCTTTACCGCCAAGTTCGCCGAGCTTGCGAGCAAGGCCGATGTCGTTACCATCTCGGGTTCGCTGCCCCGCGGCGTCGAGGCGGACTACTACGCCAAGATCACGGGCATTGCAGAGAACGCCGGCGCCAAGGTGCTGCTCGATACCTCGGGCGCCTCGCT
Organism: uncultured bacterium; assembly: GCA_934865005.1. GTDB lineage: Bacteria > Actinomycetota > Coriobacteriia > Coriobacteriales > Coriobacteriaceae > Collinsella. Next base: position 30,553 of record CAKWZF010000005.1, read on the forward strand.
CGAGGCTGCGCTCAAGTCCAAGGTCAAGCCTGAGCTGGTTAAGCCTAACCTGACCGAAATTAACGGCCTTCTGGGCACGAGCTTTACCACCGACGATGTGGACGAGCTCCGTTCCGCGCTCGCCTCTGACGCCCGCTTCTCCGATATCCCCTGGGTCGTCGTATCCATGGGCGCTGCCGGCTCCGTTGGTTTCCATAACGGCCGTGCGTTCCGCGCCAAGACCCCCGATATCCCCGCCGTTAACGCTACGGGCTCTGGCGATTCGACCATTGCCGGTTTCGCACATGCGATTGCTGCCGGCGCCGACGACGAGACGGTGCTGCGTACCGCCAACACCTGCGGCAAGCTCAATGCCATGGATCCCATGACTGGCCACTTGGTTATGGATCGTTGGGACGAGGTTTACAACGGCGTTGTCGTGACCGAGCTGTAGGAGCTTGTGCTGCGGCCCCGGCATCGGTTGCTAGCTCATGTCGACGACAAGTGCGATAGCATTATGTCGGGGCGCGACGCCGACGTTGTCGTGTTCAATCCCGACCTTACCCTGGTCGAGACGCATGTGGGTGGCAACAGCGTCGGTAATGCGTTTGCCGAGTAGCCGCCAAAGAAACGATCCGAGAGGGGATTTAGATGATTTACGGTGCATTGGGCGATATCGAGGAGTACCGTGGAATGCTCAAGGGCCTCGACGTGCTGATCGACTGGCTCGAGGAGAACGATCCGGCGAAGCTCGAGGTCGGCAGCCATCCGATTCTGGGCGACAAGGTCTTTGCGAACGTCATGGCTCCCACGACGCGTCCCGAAGCCGAGGCTCACTATGAGACGCATCAGCGCTATCACGACCTGCAGATCGACGTCGAGGGTCGCGAGGCCTTTAAGGTTGCCACGGGCAGCCTGACGCTGGTTCAGGAGTTTGACGAGAAGGACGACTACGATCTGGTCGATTCCGACGCTTCGATCGCCGGCGATCTTGCCGACGACAAGTTCGCGCTGTTTGTTGCCGGCGAGCCTCACATGCCCACGCTCGAGTTCCCGGGCGATGGCGCACAGCCGGTCAAGAAGATCTGCTTTAAGCTGCTTGCAGACGCTTACTGGGAGGAGTAACGCACTGCTCGTGAACTAGCGTGATTCCCCTTGGGGAGCGCGTTTGAGCCCCGCTGATCGCGGTCCCCTTGGGGATTGCGGTTGGCGGGGCTTGTTGTTGAGTAGGGGAGTTACCAGCGGCGTTGTGCTTGGGCTGGCGGATGTTCGCCAGAAATCGGCAACAAAAAAGCCGCCCGAAGGCGGCTATCTTGTGCAATGGAGCCAGCGACCGGGCTCGAACCGGTGACCCCCGCTTTACGAGAGCGGTGCTCTACCAACTGAGCTACGCTGGCGGCCATGTGGTGACGCAACTGAGGCGTCAACAGCTGTCTATGATACGGGACATCGCACATCCGCGCAAGTGTTCTGACGGCTTTTCTCACTTTAAATGCACTAATATTGGAGACGCGATGTCTTGCTCTTGCGGGTCTCAAACAGAATGGGGCAGCGATGGCTCAACCCAAGATTCTTCTCACACGCATCGATGACCGGTTTATTTACGGGCAAGACATTGAGCTGTGGAACGAGGCGACTGGTTCCAACCTCGTCCTAATCGTCAACGATGAGATCGCGGCGGATTCGCGCCAATGGGCACCCATGAGGGTGGCGGCGCCAGAAGGCGTTTGGACACGGTTTTTCTCGGTGCAAAGGACCATCGATATCATTCATACCGCAACGCCGCGTCAATGGATTCTGATCATGGTGGCGTCGCCCGCGGATGCGCTCGCGCTGGTCAAGGGTGGTGTGCCGATTACCAAGATCAGCATTGGCCATATGCAGGCAGGGGAGGGCAAGCGTCCTGCAACGCCCGCAGTTGCCGTAGACGACGCAGATGTCGCTGCTCTCAGAGAACTGCAAAAGCTCGGAGTAGAGCTGGAGATCCGCTACCTCCCCAGCTCCAACCCCGACCCCATCGGCAATCTGTTCAACTGATCCCTTGGGGACGGAGAAAAACGAATCATTTTGCCCTTGCGAGGGACGCGTGCGATGCTGCCTGTCAAAAACAATGCCCATTTACTACGTTTGATCGGCTATCGCCGAGCATGTCGAATTTGAGAAAAACAAAACCGCAGGTAGGCGGCTCGCGAATTTAGCAAAAACCGGTGCATGGTCGAGCATCCCGGGCTAAACGTAGTAAATGGGCATAGTTTTGATATGTCACTCATACAGTCACAGCGAAATTGAGCCCAAAAGATGAAAAAACGCCCGTCGGCGGTGGTGCCGGCGGGCGTTGCTGTGCAATATGTCGCGTTGTGGGCCTAGTGCCTCATAAAGTGGTATTCGATCACATTGCTGTATGGGTGACCCGGGCCCACAATGCCCTGCGGGAACAGCGGCTGGTGCGGCGTGTCGGGGTACATCTCTGCCTCGAGGGCAAAGCCGGCGCCCCAGCTATAGTTGGCATCGTCCTTAGCGTGCTCGTCGCCCAGCCAATTGCCAGTGTAGAGCTGCACGCCCGGGGCGGTGGTGTAGTAGTCCAGCTCGCGGCCGGTCCACATCTCCTCGACATGCAGGGCGCGGCGCAGGTTGCGACCGTATTGATAGTCATCGATGCACAGGCAGTGGTCGTAGCCGCGTGCCTGCTTAATCTGCGGATCGTCGGCCTCCATGCCAGGCGCGATGGGGCGCAGCTCACGGAAGTCAAACGGCGTGCCCTCGACCGGAGCAATCTCGCCGGTGGGGATGTTCTGCTCGTTGATGGGCAGGTAGTGGGCAGCGTTAGCAACAAAGAAGTGCTCACAGTCCATTCCGGCGTTATGGCCGGCAAGGTTAAAGTACGTGTGGTTGGTCATGGCCACGTAGGTGGCGCGGTCGCTCTCGCAGCCGTATTCGATACGGAAGCAGCCGGTGCGCGTCACGGTAAACACGGCCGTAAAGGTGCGGTTGCCGGGAAGACCCAGCTCACCGTCCTCAAGCGAGGTGGTCATGCGCACGGCATTGTGGACCTCGTCGAGCTCAACGTCCCACACGCGCTTGTGCAGGCCGTGCTCAAGGTCGCTGTGCAGGTTGTTGACGCCCTCGTTGGCCGGCATATGCCAGTCCGTGCCGGCGATGGTGATCGTGGCACCCGCAGTGCGGTTGGCCACGGGGCCGATGGTCGCGCCAAAGCAGGCGGGGTTGTCAAAGTAATCCTCGAGCTTATCGAAGCCCAGCACCACATCGCGCACGTTGCCGGGGATGTCGGGCACGTCGATGCCCAGCACGGTGGCGCCAAAGTCCATAATGCGAACGCAGATCTCGGGCCCGTTGAGGGTGTAACGATGAACGGGGGTACCGCACGGCGCGGTGCCGAAAAGCTCGGAAGTGATCATTTGGTTCCTAACATCGAGGTATTTCCGACAAACTGTAGCGCGAACAGGCGAGATTATCACTACACCCCACTAAAGCAGGGGGTATTTTTCTCAAAAAAGTGATGATTGAGCTGTACGGGCGTTCATTTTTGACACGCACGGGTCTGATACAATTTGTTCGTTACTGTTTGAATGATATGCACGCATAGAACGGCGAGGATTCATCGTGATTAAGGCAGAGCGACAGGATAGGGTTCGTCAGCTGCTCGAGGAGCAGGGCACGGTCTCGGTCAAGGAGATTTCGGATGCACTGGGTGTCTCGGATATGACGATCCGCCGCGATCTCGAGGAGCTTGCGAGCCTGGGCGAGATCGAGCGCGTGCACGGTGGAGCCCGCAGTGCGCAGGGCCGTCCACATGCTATGTTGCGCCATGAGTATTCGCACAGCGAAAAGCGCACCAAGCATGCCGAGGAAAAGTTGCAGATCGCGCGCCGCGCCGTGGAGCTCATCGAGGAGGGCTCGACCATCTTTTTGGGTACGGGCACCACGGTTGAGCAGATGGCCTCGATGCTGCCGGCATTTCGTCTGCGCATCGTGACCAATTCGCTTTCGGTGTTTAACCTGCTCGAGGCGCGCGAGGACTGCGACCTGTGCCTAGTGGGCGGCATGTACCGTCGCCGTACCGCCGCTTTTGTGGGACCAACGGCCGAGGATACCCTGCGTGCGCTGGGTATCGACGCGGCGTTTATCGGCGCCAACGGCATTCTGGATGGCGACGTGTCTACGTCTAATATGGATGAGGGTCGTATCCAGCAGCTCGCCTTTAGCAAGGCCGACTCGCGCTATCTGATCGCCGACTCCAGTAAGATCGGCAAGCGCGACTTCTACACCTTCTGTCGACTGGACAATTTGGACGCCGTGGTGTGTGAGCCGGGCATCGCCGCCGAGGATCGTGTCGCCATCGAGGAACACACGCAGGTTATTTGCTAGTTATCGCTACGGGATTGCCAACGGGTGATGCGGGAGGACTTTTACCTCCTGTCATTGTGGAAACCAGCGCGTCAGCGCTACGCGATATGACGCGCAAATAAGGACTCCACTATCAAATCGTCTCAACCTGTAACAGGTAGGGGTGAAACCACCAACCAGATGTTACAGATTGAGACAATTCGGCGGGGCCTACCTTGTTTGTCTCGATCTGTAACGGTTAGGACTTAAAAACTCGGCTACGTGTTACAGATCGAGACAAAAGAAAAAGAACATTAGGACTTGAAAATAAAGTTTTGATAAGGGATTCGCCCAGTTAAGACGGTGCGGCAGACAATTGAGATTAGTTTGCCTCCGGAGTCGTAAGCATAATGAGTCAGTTCGATGACCGGAAGTTTTGCAACACCATAATTACTGGCTTCGGAATCGCTAAGCTGACGTGCTCTATAGCTTTCCCTAACAGATTGGATAGACTTGGACAAGTCGTCCATGATTCTGCTAAATGCCTGAAAATCTAACTGGTTATTCGGAACGCGCGACTTTGAAATGAAGAACGTATCAGCGCCTATGAAGCTGCCTTCAAGTTCGTAGGTCAATTCAAGACGCTGAATTTTGTCGCGACTTTGACATCCAAATTGTTGGAGCATCATTACGGAAATTGGACGACCTGATGTGAGGCCGCCGAAATGTTTGGTAATGGCATCTGGATCAACGCCATCGCAATGGCTTGCAAAGTCAAAGTCTAAAAGTGAATTGAGCTCGCTAACGCGTTTCGGTGCAACAAACGACCCCTTACCTTGGATTCGATAGATACTTCCACGACGCTCCAGCTCACTCATGGCAAGTCGGACGGTTGTTCTGCTTACGGCGTATTCGTCGCAGAGTTCCATTTCTGTTGGAAGTTTATCGTCTGCTTGATATTCATCGACGATCTGCTTGAGCAGCGCGTCGGTGAGCTGTAAATAGAGTGGCCGTTTTTCGTGTGTATCGAGCATTAGAGCCTCAGTTTGCATGTTGGTTATACCTGATGGTTGCCACAGTCGGGAAGTAACGTGGGCAAGGTAACCATAACATATAACATATCGGCTCAGCAAGACTATCTGATGCCTGTATCCACGAAGGGCTTGTCCGAGCGTGAAGATATTCTGGGGCAGGCAAATACCGTTCATGGAGTCCCCGATATGTTGGAGGTCAGCGCCGGCTGCTTTTGCTGCAAGGCCTATTTTCTTAATGGTCTCGCTGTCGCAGGAGTCTTGACTCGTCCCGTTCGCCGCCATGACGAGAACCTTCTCTTCAATTGACTTGCCTACGTTGTGGGATCGTACAAAGTCTACGATGGCGCGCAGGTCTGCTTCTTGGAAGCAAGGGACGGTGTAGGGGGCTGGCACGAGAAGGATATCGACGCCGAGGTCAACAAACTTGCGCGCAATTTCGAGCGTCATGACAGGTTCCGCAACGCCCGCTCCATGCATTTTTCCGGCTATGACCAGGCCATTGAAATGCTCTTTGGAGAGTTTAATCGAATGGGCGATTGCATCGTTGGAGACGCCGGTTCCAGGGTTGCCCGTCAGGCAGATAAAATCAAATCCGAGTTCGTTAGCCTTTTCTAAGGTCTTGGGAGAGACGCGACGACCCATGGGGATTTCCGTTCGGGATTCAGACATCTCTGCCTCGTTATCAACTGGCTCCAGATTGACGCCAATGGGCCTTCCGCATGCTCGCTTCACCCAAGTGACCGGGTTTTCATTGAGATCATCTGGAATACCGGCAATAACTGGATCGAACACATCGAGCGCGTTAAACAGAAGCAGGTCGGCACCTGCGGCACGTTCGATTTCTGCATTAGTAACGCCGCCGAGAAATTGGGAAGAGGGTACGTTTTCCGCCATGATGGTACGTCCCTCGGAAGCCAGAATTGCCTGTTTTAGATCCATGGATGACGTGGCGGCAAAATCGGATGCGGACATGTTCAGTAATCGTTTGGGCATTGTTACTTCCTTTGACTAGAACGACAGGCTTGTGACATTGTCTCTAATATTGTTACAACAATATATTCAATATGTTATATCCAATCGGTGAACGGTTGCAAGCTTATTGTATTGCTCGGAAAAAATAGCCTTTAGCTGGGAAAACATTATATTAATCAACTACCGTTCACCGAATAAGTATTTGAATTCTTGACATATCGACAAAGCGGAAAAAGAATTGGTTATGACAAATCGCGCAAATGATATTACATTTCGCACAAGAACGTATTCACTTACATAAGTGGATACAAACGGGGACGACGACGGTTGAGTCCGGATAAATCGTTGTGTGCCCGGGAATCATGAAAGGATGTGTTATGGACGCTATCGTCAAATTCCTTGAAAAACACCAGCCCCTCTTCGACAAAATCTCGAGGAACATTTATCTGGTGGCGATTAAGGATGGCTTTCTCTCGAATATGCCAATTGTGCTGTTCTCGAGCCTGTTCCTTCTTCTTTCGACGCTCCCTGCCTATGTAGGCATCACGCTTCCGTCTGAGGTGCTGGATTTCTTCAATAAAATCTATGCATATACCATGGGACTTCTTGGCATTATGGTGGCCGGCACCACGGCGAGCTCACTTGCCATGTCGATGAACCGTCGCATGCCTTCGGGTAAATCTCTCAACCCCACCTCGTGCATGGTTTGTGCCATGTGCGGCATGCTCTTGCTATCGGTGACGAACGATGTTGTCTCGATTGGCGGAGCAGATACATCTGTTTTTGAAACCGGCTATATGGGAACCAAGGGTTTTCTCGCTGCGTTCGTAGCCGCATTCTTGACCGTTAATATCTATAAGGTGTGCATTAGCCATAATGTGACGATCAAGCTTCCCAAAGAGGTCCCTGGCTCTATTGCGCAGAGTTTTCGCGATATCTTTGCATTTGGGTTTTCGATCCTTGCGTGCGCTTTTATCGATCTTGCGAGCCGCAAGCTGCTTGCTGTGCCGTTCGCCAATTTGGTATCCGCTCTCATCTCGCCGCTGTTCTCCGCGGTCGACACCTATCCTGGCATGGCGCTTATCGAAGGCGCGGTCGCGCTTTTCCAATTTATGGGTATCCACGGTGCTTCGGTTGTCATGAGTCCGATCAATGCTGCGCTCTACGGCAATACCGTTACCAATCTTGAGGTTTTCCAAGCAGGTGGACACCCGTCAATTGCTCTCACGCAGGACTTTACAAGCTTCATCGGCGGTCTGGGCGGTTCTGGCTGCACGTTCATCGTTCCTATTATCCTGATCATGTTTATGCGCTCCAAGCAGCTTAAAGCCATGGGCAAGGCATCGATTATCCCGGTGATTTTTGGAGTTAACGAGCCCGTTATCTTCGGTATGCCGATTGTTCTCAATCCCTATATGTTCGTGCCCTTCCTAGTGGCTCCTATGGTCAACGCCATTATCGGTAAATTTTTCATTGACGTCATTGGAATGAACGCCCCCATGTATACCATGCCGTGGGCGCTTCCCGGCCCAATTGGTGCGTTCCTCACCACGGGTCTCGATCTGCGTTCTCTCGTATTGATGGCAGTGCTGTTGGTCGTCGACTTTGTGATTTACTATCCGTTCTGCAAGGCGTATGACCATCAGCTTTGTTTGGAAGAGTCTGCAAAGGAGACTGCAGGAACCTCGGATGCAGATGCTATTGCCGCACAGGAAAATGTCGCAAAAGCTCTCGAGGCGGTAAAGGACAAGGCGGAGCAGATCCGCGTGCTTGTGCTTTGCCAGGGTGCCGGCACTTCGACTCTCTTGGCAAATGCTCTTCGCGAAGGTGCCGCTGCTAAGGGTATCGATCTGGTTTCTCAGTCCGGTGCGTACGGAAGCCACTATGAGACGATGGATCAGTACAACGTGATTGTTCTGGCGCCCCAGGCACGCATGTACTATGACGCTATGAAGGCCGATACCGATCGCCTTGGAATTAAACTGCTCACCACAAGGGGCAAGGAGTATATCGACCTTACCAACGATCCCGAAGGTGCAATTGACTGGATCGTTCAGGAGCTGGCCAAATAGTGGATGCACTTCGTCGTTGATTCGTCGGTGTATGGTACGGCCCCGCAGCTTATTGAGCTGCGGGGCCGTATTTCGTTGAGTATCTAATTGAGACAATACGCGCAACCGTCGTGAGATCGCATTGGCGCTCTCCGAGTCACCGACAAACTGTCTTCCATCTATGTGACCAATTCGCTTTCGGCCTTTAGCCTGCTCGAGGCGCGCGAGGATTGCGAGCTGTGCCCGGTGGGCGGCATGTACCGTCGCCGCACCGCCGCCTTTGTGGGCCCCATGGCCGAGGATACCCTGCGCGCACTAGGGATTGACACGGCGTTTATCGGTGCCAACGGCATTCTGGACGGCGACGTGTCCACGTCCAACATGGACGAGGGCCGTATCCAGCAGCTCGCTTTTAGCAAAGCGGACTCGCGCTATCTGATCGCCGACTCCAGCAAGATCGGCAAGCGCGACTTCTACACCTTCTGCCGCCTGGACAGCCTGGATGCCGTGGTGTGCGAGCCAAGTATCGCCGCCGAAGATCGTGCCGCCATCGAGGAGCACACGCAGATCATTTGCTAACTAGCGCAGCAGGAGACACTTCTGCCCTCTGCCAGCGCAGGGGTTATCGCTTCACAATGACGCGTAAATAACTTTTGGCAACATGGATGGGGCTATTCTGGGATATGACTAGACTCCGTATTTCGTCTTTATGTCCCTTGAGAATGAATAGAGCCCCTCTCTGCTTTCATCCTCGGCGTGGTTTACACGTTCAAGGAGCTTATCCTTTGGAGCCTCTTTTGTTATTGCGGCTTCGCTATCGGGTATTGTGGATTGCAAGAATAGTTCTAGAGCATGGACGTCTTTGAGTATGTAGCCCGTCGAACGACCCGCTCCTGTTTTTTCGATTGCGCTGCAACTAACAAGCTGACCGAGGGTTCGTTTAACGGTAACCTCGCTGATATCGGGGCAGTTGGATCGGATGTCGGATTTCTTAATGACGCCGGGTCTCTGTTGAAATAGAACGGCGATGCGCGCTTGCTTCGACATGGGACGAGTGCTTGATTCAATTAGGGTACGCTGCTCGAACTGTCGGTAGGCGGCCAGGGTTGTTCCGAGCATGAAACGGATAAAGGGTGCTTCGGTGTTTTGATTTTCATTCCATCCAATGGAGCTTGCAGCGAGGGCGTTGTAGTAGAGCGCCTTGTTGTCTTCAATAAGTCGTTCGATGCTGATGTAACGCGCAACGTCGTATCCAGTCTTTTCGAGTAGCAGCGTTGTAAGGAGCCGGCTCATCCTGCCATTGCCATCGTTGAAGGGATGAATGCTGACAAAATCGAAGATGAAGCGGAATGATATAAGGAGGGGGTCGCAAACTTGACGAGATAAGGCGTCGTTGAGGGACCGACAGGCTTCTTCGATAAGTCCGGGGGTTGCTAGGGCCGAAGGCGGCCTAAAGCGCACAAATCGATTGCCTTGATCGTCGATGGAGATGATTTCGTTATCGCTATCTTTCCAATGGCCCCCATACGAGATTGCTGTGTGTACCATGAGGTCACGATGCAACTGCAAAATGACCGATGGCGTTACGGGAATGAAATCGTGCTGCTCGTGAATAAGCGACAGCGCATCTCGGTATCCAGCGATTTCTTCCTCTGCGCGGGAGCTTGGCTTGGCGGAATACGCCATGATTGCTTTGAGTCTTTTTTGGGTGGTAACAATTCCTTCAAGTCCGTTGGAGGATTGGGTGCTTTGGATCTTAGCTTCCTCCATAAGTGACGATAGAAGTTCGGGTTTGACTTGACTCAGAGCAAGCTGTCGGCCTTTATGCTCGCGTATCGAGAGGAGGAGGTTGGTGATTGGAGTTGCTTCGAGTTCCGCTGGGACTGTGGTGTAATCGAACTGGCGCATGCGGCTCCTTTCGGTATCACGAACATACTTTCGATATCATAATACCATTAAATGATACCGAAAGTATGTTCGTGATACCGAAAACTAGAAACCATGCTTCATAACTGCTTGGAAAGTTCGGATTCGACTATCTTATTGTCTTTATCTGTAACAGGTAGACGGTCGAAAGTGGGCTACGTGTTATAGATTTAGATATTTCTGCTCGGGCGTTCTGTTTGTCTCGATTTGTAACAGCTGGGGCCGAAATACTCGGTTAGATGTTACAGATCGAGACAAACGGCCTGTTCGGGCCGAGCCAAAACAAAAAGGCCGCATACGAACCCGTGGGGGATTCGCATGCGGCCGACAGGGGGTATGCGGCTTGAATTAGGCCATGAGCAGGCCGGTCTCCGCGACGTTCTTGTACCAGTACGCGCTTGCCTTGGGATAGCGCTTCTGGGTCTCAAAGTCGATGTAGAACAGGCCGTAGCGCTTGTTATAGCCGTTGGTCCAGGAGAACTGGTCCTGCAGCGACCACACGAAGTAGCCGTCGACGTTCACGCCGCCGTCGATTGCCTTGAGGATCCACGCGAGATGCTGACGCATGTAGTCGATACGAGGGGCGTCGTCGATAAAGCCGTCCTCGAAGTCGTCCTTATAGCCCATGCCGTTCTCGGTGATGTAGATCTTCTTGTAGTTGGGGTAATCGTTCTTAATGCGCAGCAGCAGGTCGTAGAGGCCCTCGGGATAGATGATCCAGTCCCAATCGGTGGTGGGTATGCCTTCGCGCACGCATGCCTCGCCTACGCCCTTGAGGAACCAGCGCGAGGAGCCCTTGTCGCCGGTGCCATTGTGGTTGATGTCGTTTTCGCCCTCGGCGGCACGCAGGAACTGGCACTTGTAGGTGTTGACGCCCAGGCAATCGTTGTAGGGGAGCGCGGCGGTCAGCGCGGCGATGTCCTCGTCGCGGACGTCGAGCTCGCCGCCGGCGATATGGGCCAGCTTGGTTGCGGCCTCCATGGTATCGGCTGCATAG
>CAKWZF010000006.1:0-39896 GCA_934865005.1 uncultured bacterium
ATACTCATCGGTGTGCTTCTGGACCTTGGCCTGCTCGCGACGGACATCGTCCTCGGTGAGCTCCTCATCGCGCTCAAGCTTGTTGTTGAAGTCGCGACGGATGTTACGGATAGACACCTTGGCCTGCTCGGCGTACTCGCGGCACTCCTTGACGAGCTCGCGACGGCGCTCCTCGGTGGGAGCCGGGAACGGAAGACGAACGACGGTGCCATCGGAGTTGGGGGTAATACCCAGATCGGAAGCGCCGATGGCCTTGACGATAGCATTGATGAGTGCCTTGTCCCACGGCTCGATGAGCAGCATGTGGGCCTCGGGGGTCTTGACGGCGGCAACCTGCGTGACCGGCGTGGGAACACCGTAATAATCGACGGTGATGTCGGACAGAATGTTGGCATTGGCGCGGCCGGTACGGACCTTGGAGAAGTTATGCTTGAGGGACTCGAGCGACTTGTCCATATGGGCGGTGATGTTCTCTGCCATGCTTAATCCTCCTGATAGACGAGCGTGCCGACGGGCTCACCCGCGAGCGCGCGCTTGACAGTGTCCTCGCCATCGATGTTGAGGACCAAAATCGGCATACGGTTATCTTGGCACAGTGCCGTAGCCGTGGAATCCATAACCTGCAGACCGCGGACGAGCACCTCATGGTAGGTGATCTTGTCAAAGCGGACGGCATCGGCGCACTTGACGGGATCCTTGTCATAGATGCCGTCGACCTTGGTGGCCTTGATCAGAATCTCGGCGCCGATCTCGCACGCACGAAGAGCCGCGGCGGTGTCGGTCGTAAAGTACGGATTGCCCGAACCGGCAGCAAAAATAACGACGTTGCCCTTGGAAAGGTGGTTGATGGCGCGACGGCGAATATAGGGCTCGCAGATCTCGTTCATCTGAATAGCGCTCATCACGCGGCAGGGAACATCGTTATGCTCGAAGGCATCCTGCAGGGCGAGCGCGTTCATAACGGTTGCCAGCATGCCCATGTAGTCGGCCTGAGCACGCTCCATGCCACCGGCAGCGCCGGCCATGCCGCGGAAAATATTGCCGCCGCCGACAACGACGCCGACCTCATGGCCAACGGCGAGCAGCTCCTTGACCTGCTTGGCAAGATGGTCGGTAACCTTGGGGTCGATGCCATATTGGCCGTCGCCCATCAGTGCTTCGCCGGAAAGCTTCAAAAGCACGCGTTTATATCGGATGTCGGACAAAGCGATCCTCCTTTAGATTGAACTCTCAACATTCTATCAAAGGCTCTAAGAAGAGCCATGAAAAAGCAGGCTGTGAGTAAAACCCACAGCCTGCTCATTACCAGCTACAAGAGCTTATTTACTCGCCACGGACCAGACGGTCAAAGGCAACGACGGTAATGGTGTCGCCGAGCTCCTTGGAGACCTGCTCAGCGTACTTCTTGATGGTGAGGGAGCTGTCCTTGATGAACTCCTGCTCGGTGAGCACGGACTGCTTGTAGAACTTCTCCAGACGGCCAACAGCCATCTTCTCCTGAATGGCCTCGGGCTTGCCGGACTCGGCAGCCTGAGCCATGTAGATCTGCTTCTCGTGCTCGACAGTCTCGGCCGGAACCTGATCGCGGGTAGCGCAGATCGGGGCGACGGCGGCAACCTGAAGGGCAACGTCGTGAGCGAAGGTCTTGAAGGACTCAGCCTGAGCGGTCTCGGCCTTCTCGAAAGCAAACTCGACGAGGACGCCGATCTTACCACCCATGTGGATGTAAGAAGCGAGAGCGCCGTTCTCGGCCTTACGGGCGGCGAAGCGGGAGATCTTCATGTTCTCGCCCATGATGTGAATCATCTCGGTGAGCTCGGAGGAAACGGTCTCCTCGCCCATCGGCTTCTCAAGCAGAGCGTCGACGTCAGCAGGCTCGGTGGTAGCGACAACCTCAGCGACCTTGGAAGCAAAGCCGGTGAACTTGGCGTTGGAGCCAACGAAGTCGGTCTCGCAGGAGAGCTCGAGCAGAGCGCCGGTCTTGCCATCCTCGGAGACGAACGCGGCGACAGCGCCCTCGTTGGTCTCACGGCCAGCCTTCTTGGCAGCCTTGGCAAGGCCGTTCTTACGCAGAACGTCGACAGCGGCGTCCATGTCGCCGTCAGCCTCGACGAGAGCCTTCTTGCACTCCATCATCGGGGAGTCGGTCATCTCGCGGAGCTGCTTGACCATAGCGGCGGTAATCTGGGCCATTGTGGTTCCTTTCAAAGAGATGAAAAAGAATTAACTAAGACTGATTTACTCGGCCTTGGGCTCAGCGGCCATCTCGGCCTCGGAGACCTGCTCCTTGCCGGAGCCAGCGAGGCAGGCGTCAGCCATGAGCTCGCACATAAGGGTGACAGCGGAGATAGCGTCATCGTTGCAGGGGATGCCGTACTCGACCTCGTCGGGATCGGAGTTGGTGTCGATCAGAGCGACGACGGGGATGTTCAGGCGCTGGGCCTCCTTGATGGCGTTCTCCTCGCGCTTGGTGTCGATGACGAAGAGAGCCTGGGGCAGACCCTTCATGTCGCGGGCGCCACCGAGGTTGGTCTGGAGCTTGGTGAGCTCCTTACCGAGCACAGCCTGCTCCTTCTTGGGGAGCACTGCCATGCGGCCGTCCTCGACCATGGCCTCGAGCTCCTCCATGCGGTTGATGCGGGAGCGGATGGTGACGAAGTTGGTCAGCATACCGCCGAGCCAACGCTGGTTGATGTAAGGCATGTTGGCGCGCTCAGCAGCGTTCTTGACGGCCTCCTGAGCCTGCTTCTTGGTGCCGACGAACAGCACGTTGCCACCCTTGGCGACGTTCTTGACGAAGGTGTAGGCCTGGTCGGCGTCGAGGATGGTCTGCTTGAGGTCGAGGATGTAGATGCCGTTGCGCTCACCGAAGATGAACGGCTTCATCTTGGGGTTCCAGCGACGGGTCTGGTGACCGAAGTGGCAGCCGGCCTCGAGCAGGGTGCGGATATTAATCTTGGTAGCCATGTTAAACCTCCTGTGGTTTGCCTCCGCGCGGGGTCATCCTCCAAAACCAACCCGGACATGTGCTACCAAAGCCCGGGCACCACGGTATGAAGTAGCCGCGCGTGCGTGATAAAAACATGTTGCCGTGAAGCAACCCGATGAATGATAGCAGGAATGCATCTTCCTGCCAACCCGCAATCAAAACCACACACCTGAGTGCAGCGCGGGACGTCCCAGCAACTATTCGCCGCGGGGATGGGCTTGAGCCACGGCCCGCTTAAGCCGATCGGGCGTGAGATGCGTGTAGATCTGCGTCGTGGACAGACTCGCATGACCCAGCAGCTCTTGAACCGAGCGCAGGTCCGCACCGCCCTCGAGCAAGTCGGTCGCAAAGGTATGGCGCATCGCATGCGGCGCGATGTCGGGAGGAATGCCGGCGAGCGTCGCCAGCGTATGGAACCGCCGCCTGAGCATGGCGGCGCTCATGCGATTGCCGCGCGCCGATATAAGCAGCGGATGCGGCCCGGTAGCGGGGTCACGGCGCTTTGCCTGAGCGAGCAACTCCGGCCTCCCCTCCTCAATATAGAGACGCGTCACCTCGAGCGCACGACGATACAGAGGGACAATACGTTCTTTGCTCCCCTTGCCCCACAGGCGCAGCGTGCGTTCGGACCAAGCGATGGACTCCACATTGAGTGCTGCGAGCTCAGAGATACGAGCACCCGAGGCATAGAGCAGCTCGAGCATCGCCGCATCGCGCAGTCCCGCGGGCGTCGAGGTATCAGGCGTCTTGAGCAGCGCCTCGACCTGATGGGTCGTAAGGACGCCCGGCAGGTCACGCGGCAGCTTGGGCGATGCGATCGCCGAGGCCACATCGCCCTCGACAATCCCCTCGGCAGCCATCCAGCGATAGAGAGATCGGATAGCCGACAGGTGCGCCGCAAGCGTTCGGGGAGCCACCTGCTCACGCGAAAGCTCGGCAAGATAGCGACGAATGGTGCGCACGTCGGCAGCGAAAGCATCGATATCCTCGCGCTCGCACCAGGCAGCAAAGCGCTCCAACCGCGAGCCATAGGCCGTCACCGTGTTGGGAGAAAGACCCTCGACACGTGCGATGTAGGCGATAAACGAGTCGACGGTGTCGTACAGGTCACAGGCTATGACCGGTCGCCTCCAAACAGATCGGGTCGAGTGGCCAGATAGGCATCAAGGGCCTCGAGCGCACGGTCCGCATAGGCCTGGTAGCGGTCGCGCTTGCTGCGGCGCTTACCATCCTCGAGTGGCGGCACCAGGCCAAAGTTGACATGCATGGGCTGATAGCCCACGGTGGCAGGATCGGTCGCATAGCCCACGAGCGCACCCAGGGCGCCCACGCGCGGCAACTCGACGCCCGCAGCACCGATAGCCTCGGCATAGGTGTTGAGCGCCGCGAGCAGACCCGTCGCCACGGCTTCCATGTACCCCTCGGTGCCGGTGATCTGACCGGCCAGGCGCACGCCGGTACCGGGCACGGCAAAGGTGCCATCGAGCACGTGCGGGGCATCGACAAAGGTATTGCGGTGCATGACACCGTAACGGAAGAACTCAGCGTTCTCCAGGCCCGGCACCATATGGAAGACGCGCTTCTGCTCGCCAAAGGTCAGGTTGGTCTGGAAGCCCACCAGGTTATAGGCGGTCTTCTCCTTGTTCTCGGCACGCAGCTGAATCGCCGCCCAGGGGCGACGTCCGGTACGCGGGTCGGTGAGGCCGACGGGCTTCATGGCGCCAAAGCGAATGGCATCCTTGCCGGTGCGTGCAACCTCCTCGGCAGGCTGGCAGGCCTGGAACAGATCGCCGCCCTCAAAATCCTTGAGCACCACGCGGTCGGCCGTGGTAAGCGCCTCGATAAAGGCCTCGTACTCCTCCTTATTGAGCGGAGCGTTGAGATAGTCGCCGCTCCCCTGCTCCTCGTAGCGCGACTGCGAGAACAGCACATCCATATCGAGCGTAGAGGCATCGACGATCGGAGCCGCGGCATCGAAGAACGCAAGAGCGTCGCCGCCGACGAGTTTCATGACCTCTTCGCTCAGCGCCGGCGAGCACAAGGGGCCGGCAGCAATGACCACGTGACCCTCGGGAATCTGCGTGACCTCGCCGTGAATGATCTCGATATTGGGGCGGGCGGCAACCTCGGCCTCGACAAACTCGGAAAACTTGACGCGGTCGACCGCCAGGGCGCCGCCAGCGGGAACGGCCGCACGATGGGCGCAATCGAGCAGGACTGAACCCATGCGCTCGAGCTCGGCTTTTAGTAGGCCAGCAGCGGAATCTGGACGGGTCGACTTAAACGAATTGGAGCAGACGAGCTCTGCCAGGTGATCGGTATGGTGGGCCGGGGAGCTCACCTGGGGGCGCATCTCGCACAGCTTTACGGCAAACCCGCGGTCTGCCAGCTGGATCGCGCATTCCGAACCCGCCAGACCGCCACCGATAACCGTCACCTGATCGAACTGCATCTGCAAACACCTTTCTAATTGACACGTTTTCCATTGTGACCGAAGGGCGTCTGGGCGTGAAGAGCAAACTTGGAGGGCGCATACCTTCCATCCATCATGCGCTCGATAAGGCCCTCGAGTTCAAGCGAACCCAGGAGTTTGAGTACGCCGACAGCATCGAGCGAGACGAGCGCCGCGATGTCGTCGACCTTGAGCGGAGAGGCGATGAGCGCATGCATCACGGTCTGCTGTGTTGGATTCAGGTCGGCAATGCCGGGAGCATCGGGGCGAGAGTAGCGCAGGGTGCCGTAGATGCGTGAGATAGCCATCTCGATAGATTCCTCGTCGATGATGCAGCAGGCACCGTTCGCAATGAGGTAATTCGTGCCACGCGACTCGGGCGATAGGATCGACCCCGGCACGGCAAGAAGTTCGCGCCCCAAATCCATAGCAGCCTCGGCTGTAGAAAACGTCCCGGAAGGCATACCCGCCTCGGATACAAAGAGGGCTTGCGACAGGGCCGCGATCACGCGATTGCGGCGCGGAAAGGCAAACTTGCGCGGCCCCATGCCCCACGGAGAGATCGACACGACCGCGCCACCCATATCGAGCGTGCGTGTAATAAGCCCCGCGCTCGAACGCGGGTAGACCACGTCGGCGCCCGTCCCCAGCACCACGACGTGTTTGCCGCCGGCGTTGACCGCAGCCCAACCCGAGGCCTGGTCACAACCGACCGCGCCGCCCGAAACTACCGTCACTCCCGCCTCGACCGCAACCTTTGCCGCAAGCTCTGCCACGGCAAGACCATACGGCGAGGCCTTTCGCGCGCCGATGATGGAGAGCGCGGGCGTCGAAAGCGCCTCGGGGTTGCCGCGCACATAGAGCGTCTGAGGTACATCAGAAAGCTCCAAAACGGTCTCGGGATACAACGCGTCACCTGGATGCAGCTCGAAGGTCCCCTCGGCCATCATTGGTCCCTCCTTCCCTGGTACATCGCCGCCTCGAGCACGTGGTCCTGCGTCACCTGCTCGCTCTCGGCGACGTCGGCGATTGTACGCGCGATACGCACCAGGCGCACGATGCCGCGACCCGTAAGATGCGTGCGCTTCGACAGGCCGAGCACACACTTCTCCGCCGCATCATCGAGCTCAAAGGTCGAAACGACGCCGTCAATGGACCGCGTCTCGTCATCCTCGGCCTCGGCATCCGCATCGTCCATACGGGATTCGCGCCAAGCGCGAAAAGCGCGACCGCGCACAACGTAGTCACGTAACTCGGCCGACGACATACCCTCCGCGCCCTCGATAATCACCTGGGGATCGGGACGGGTCACATCGATCATCATGTCGATACGGTCAGCCAAAGGACCGCGCAGCTTTGCCCGATAGCGCTCGACCATCGATGCCGAGCAGCGGCACGGAACCTCGCGATCGCCCAAAAAACCGCAGGGGCAGGGATTGCTCGCAGCCAGCAGCTGAAAGCGCGACGGAAAGGTAAAGGCCCCGTCGACGCGTACGATCCTCACGTAGCCGCGTTCGATGGGCTGACGCAGCGTCTGCAGCACACCCGTGGGAAACTCGGCAAGCTCGTCCAAAAAGAGCACGCCGCCATGAGCCAGGCTGATCTCACCCGGGTGCACCGGGCGCCCGCCGCCGATAAGGCCTGCGGTCGAAATACTGTGGTGGGGGCTGCGGAAGGGCCGGTGCCCCGCCAACAAGCCATCAATGTTCTCACCCAAAACCGAATGGATGCACAGCGCCTCCTGCTGATCCTCAACGGAAAGCTCAGGCAGGATGCCGGTCATACGGCGCGCAAGCATCGTCTTGCCCGATCCCGGGGACCCGATCATAAGCAAACCGAGCTCACCCGCTGCCGCCAGTGCCATGCCGCGTTTGGCAACCTCCTGCCCCAGCACGTCGGCATAGTCGAGTTCGGGCTCAAAAGTAGCCTCCACACCCTCGGAATCCAGATAATGCCGCGCGGCATCGCCCATACCATGAGCAAGCTGAGACAAATGATCTATGAATCCGCAATCCACGCCCGCGAGTGGCACATGCTGGTCTGATCTGCCGGCGATAAAAGACAGCCCCATGTCGCGAGCCAGCAGCTGAAACGCCACCTCGCCCTTGACAGGAAGCACCGTACCGTCCAAGCCAAGCTCACCGGCGATAAGACAACGATCGAGGTTGTCGCGGGGAATCTGACCATCGGCCGCCAATACCGCGATGGCGATGGGAAGATCAAAGCCGCTACCGGTCTTGCGAATATCGCCAGGCGCCAGATTGACCGTAATGCCCGAGCGTGGGATCTCGAACCCGGCAGAGCGCATCGCACAGCGAATGCGACCACGTGACTCCATCACCTCCATACTCGGGATGCCGAGCATCTGGATGCCCGGAACGCCGCCGGCAAGCGATACCTCGACCGTGACGGGAATCGCCTCGACGCCGCGGATGCAGGCTGCGTGAACGGCAAACGTCTCAAACGCCATCACGACACCTGCCAATCGAACGCGTTGTACTGGTGCTCGATCTCGGCGATATGCCCGCCGCGGATGGTGACGCCCACGGCATCGAAGCGGATCGCCTTGAGCGGATAGTGCTCCATGAGATAGCAGCTCGCGATACGACGGTAGCGGCGTTGCTTTTGGGCGTCCACGGCCTCCTCGGGAAAGACCCGCATGTTGCAATCCAGGGCGACGCGTCTGGTCTTGACCTCGGCCATCACCACGACATCGTCGAGCTCATCGAGCAGCACCAGATCGGCTTCGCCCTCGGTGCAACGATAACCCTGCTCCAGCAAGGTGTAGCCGCGCTCGTTAAAGTAGTCGATGGTGATCAGCTCGCCCAGCATACCCAGCTCGCGGGGACTGAGCCCCTTGATAAACTCGGGCGTCATCGCCCCGCAGTCGAGCTCGCCGTTTTCCCAACGCTCCTTGAGCTGCTGCGTCTTGCTCTTTTTGCTTGCGGCACTCATGGGATCTCCTTTCCCGCACACTGCATTGCCCCGATGATGAGGGCACCTTTCATGCGGGTAAGTACCGGAAGCAAACCAAAAGCTGACCAAATGCCGTCAAAAAACGGGCCGTACGCAACAATCACGTTACACACGGCCCGCTACCAGCAGGTTTATAAAACCCCGGAGGTCCCTGTCTCCACAATTAACCTAGAAAAGGCGGTCAGTCTGCAAAAAGTTTCCGCAAAAGCTCACGCGGTGCAGAGGACAAAGTCCATGTTTGCGAATGGCCTCGATATGCTCGGGGCTCGCATAGCCCTTCGACTCGGCCAGATGGTACTCGGGATACTCGGCGTCGTACTCGACCATCATCTCGTCACGCGTGACCTTGGCCATGATGGACGCCGCGGCGATGCAGGCGATCTTGGCATCGCCCTTCACCACATCGCGCTCGTTGGGAACGGCACCCAAAGGATTACCGTCCATGAGGACGCAGTCGGGTTCAAGCCCCGTATCGGCCACAGCACCCGCGACGGCAGCGCGGATGGCGCGGGCCATGCCCATCTCATCGATATCCGCGGGAGCGATATGGCAAAAACCGATCGCCGTCGCCACCTCGGCAATCTTCACTGAGAGCAGCTCGCGGCGCGCCGGCGTGAGCTTTTTGGAATCGTTGATGCCCCAGATGCGCGGCTCCATCGGAAGACACACGGCACACACGGTCAAGGGACCCGCTACCGAGCCACGACCCACCTCGTCGACGCCCACGACCACGCCATCGCCACCAAGCTCATGCATAAGCTCGTACATGTCATTGACGCGCTCGCGCTCGGCAACCTCTTTGGAATGGCGTTTGAGGGCGCGTTCACAAGCCTTGATCACCTGCTGGCGCGGGTCCTCGCGATAATGCTCCACGAGGGCGGGGATCTCCTCAAACGTGGCACTCGCCAGCTCGCCGGCAACCTGCGATGCCGAAACCGAGCTCGTCATATTGGCCATACCAGGCCCTCCTTGCATGCAAATCAGATAAAAAGAAGGGCCACCCGAAGGTGACCCTTGTGTCCAAACGAGTGGACAGACGCTGCGATCTTCTTAGCGCTTCTCGGGGATGCGAGCAGCCTTGCCCACCTTGTCGCGGAGGTAGTACAGCTTGGCGCGACGGACGCGACCATGACGAACGACCTCGAGCTTGGCGATCTTGGGGCTGTGAAGCGGGAAGGTACGCTCAACACCGACACCGAAGGACATCTTGCGGACGGTGAAGGTCTCGCGGGCACCGGCGCCGGCCATGCGGATGACGTCGCCCTGGAAGACCTGGATGCGCTCGCGGTCGCCTTCCTTAATGCGGTAGTGAACCTTGACGTTGTCGGCGACGCGAACCTGAGGAATGTCCTCGCGGATCTGCTGACGCTCGATTGCGCGGATGTAATCCATGTGCAATTCCTTACTCTTCTAGAGGTGCCGTACCACCTTGGCCGGCACGTAGTTGAACAAACGTATTCGAGTATACACGCGCGGGTTTCTGCTGCAAGAACAATTTTTTACGCAGACAAAAAGACAAAACCCGCACATGATAACCGCCCGCCTCACGAATGAGGCGGGCGGCATGAAGGGGGCTACGCTAGGCGTCTATACCCAAAACGTTAGGCGGAGCGCTTCGCCTCGAGCTTGGCCTGGGCGGCAGCCAGGCGTGCGAGGGGCACGCGGTAGGGCGAGCAGGACACATAGTCCACATCGGCCACGTTAAACAGGCCCTTGATGGACTTGGGGTCGCCGCCGTGCTCACCGCACACGCCAAAGTGCATGTCGGGGTTGATGGCGCGACCCTTTTCGACGGCCATGCGCACCAGCTCGAGCACCGCCGCGTCGATGGTCTCGAAGGGGTTGTCCTTCAAGATCTTCTTGTGCATGTACAGCGGGATGAACTTGGCCTCGGCATCGTCGCGGGAGAAGCCGAAGGTCATCTGCGTGAGGTCGTTGGTGCCAAAGCAGAAGAAGTCGGCATGATGGGCGATCTCGTCGGCGACCATGCAGGCACGCGGCAGCTCGAGCATCGTGCCCACGGGAATATTGAGCTCGACGCCTTCCTCGGCGGAAACCTCGGCGATCACGCGCTCGATGACCTCGCGGGTCTGGGCATGCTCCGCCGTGATGGAGACGAGCGGGACCATGATCTCGGGACGCGGGTCGACGCCTTCCTTGATAAGGCGGGCAGCAGCCGTGGCGACGGCGCGGACCTGCATAAGCGGCAGATCGCCAAAGACGACGGACAGGCGCACGCCGCGCAGGCCGAGCATGGGGTTCGACTCGACCATGCCGTCGATACGACGCAGGCGGGTGCGCAGGACGGCAAGCTCTTCCTCGCTGGCGCCAGCGGCTTCCTTCTTGGTGATGGCGACCTCGAGCTCGCGAGGATTATCCAGGAACTCATGAAGCGGCGGATCGAGCAGGCGGACGACCACATCGCGACCAGACATGGTCTTGAACATCGCCAGGAAGTCCTCGGTCTGAACCTTAAGCAGGTCGGACAGGGCCTGCTGCTTCACGGCCTCATCGTCAGACAGGATAAAGCTCTGGATGATGTTCTTGCGATCGCCCAGGAACATGTGCTCGGTGCGGCACAGGCCAATAGCCTCGGCGCCAAACTCGAGGGCAAGCTCGGCATCCTCGGGATTGTCGGCGTTGACGCGCACATGGTTGGCATGACCACAGGTCTCGTCCAGGCGAATCTCGTCGGCCCAGGACAGGATAGTGTCCAGGTCGCCGGTAAGCTCGGCGGAGACCAGGTCGACGGGACCGTCGACGACGATGCCCTGGGTGCCGTCGATGGAGATGACATCGCCCTCGTGCAATACGCGGTCGCTGCCCTCGATGCGCACGACCTTCTCGGCGGCGTCGATGTGGAAGCGTTCAACGCCGCAGACGCAGGGCGTACCCATGCCGCGGGCGATAACGGCGGCATGGCTCGTCTTGCCACCGTGGCTGGTCAGGATGCCCTCGGCGGCGACCATGCCCTTCAGGTCATCGGGGTTGGTCTCCCAACGAACCAGAATGACCTTGTGACCCTCGTTGGCGCGCGCGACGGCGTCATCGCTCGAGAACACGACCTCGCCCACGGCGGCACCGGGGCTGGCGTTAAGACCGCTGGCCAGCGCCTCGTACTTCTTGGAGGCGTCAAACTGCGGGTGCAGAAGCTGGTCGAGCTGCGCGGGATCGATGCGGTTCACGGCCTCCTCGCGAGTGATCAGGCCCTCCTCGACCATTTCGATGGCGATGCGCAGGGCGGCGGTGGCAGTGCGCTTGCCCACGCGAGTCTGGAGCATCCAGAGCTTACCCTGCTCGATGGTGAACTCGATGTCGCACATGTCGCGATAGTGATCCTCGAGCGTCAGGAACACGCGCTCGAGCTCCTCACCTGCGGACTCGAGGCCCGGGGTGGCCTTGAGGTCGGCGATGGGCTCGGTGTTGCGGATGCCGGCGACGACATCCTCGCCCTGGGCGTTGACCAGAAAGTCGCCGTAGAACTCCTTAGTGCCGTCGGCCGGGTTGCGCGTAAAGGCGACGCCGGTCGCGGAGGTCTCACCCTTGTTGCCAAAAGCCATAGCCTGGACGTTGACGGCAGTACCGAGCTCGTCGGAGATGCCGTGCTGTTTGCGGTAGATGCAGGCGCGCTCGTTCATCCAGCTGCCAAAGACGGCCTGGATGGCAAGGCGCAACTGGAGCTCCGGATCATGCGGGAAGACGGGCTTGCCGCCGGTGACCTCGAGCTCGGGATACAGGGCGGCCTCGACGTTATCAGAGAAGATGCCCTTGAAGGTCTCGACAAGCTCCTGAAGGTCCTCGGCCGAAAGCTCGGAATCGACGCGAACACCGGCGACCAGGCGGGCCTGGGTCAGGGCGTTCTCGAACAGGTCGGCATCAACACCCATAACGACGTTGGAGAACATCTGGATAAAGCGGCGGTAGCTATCCCAGGCAAAACGCGGATTTTGCGTCTGGGCGATGAGCCCCTGAACGGAGTCGTCGTTGAGGCCCAAGTTGAGGACCGTGTCCATCATACCGGGCATGGAAAATGGAGCGCCCGAGCGAACCGACACGAGCAGCGGATCATTGTCGTCACCGAGCTTCTTGCCACAGCGGGCCTCGAGGTCGGCCTCGGCGGCAACGATCTCATCGAGTGCGCCTTCGGGCCAGACGTTGCCGGCACCGGAGTACTCGACGCAAGTCTGGCAGGTAATGGTAAAGCCACCGGGAACCGGCAGGCCGATGCGGCTCATCTCGGCAAGGTTTGCGCCCTTGCCGCCAAGCACGAAGTTCATGGACTTGTCGCCCTCAGTGACACAGGTGCCCTGGGCGTCGGTTCCAAAACGGTAAACCCTCTTGCAATCGCTCACGATACTTCCCCTTCCATGCGCTTACGCGCACGACCGTGGTAACGAATCGACCCGCCGAATGCGAGCCGTGAGGGTACTATACGGCGGGCATTGAGCGGGCTTGCGCAGAGAGCGCGGGGGTTGGTAAACGTGGTAAATCTAGCGGTAAACGGTAGGTAAAGTTGGTTAACTTATGAAGATACCAATGCAAGAAGCTTGCAGGTCAAATGCCAGTTTCTTGCTAAATCGCTTTACCATTATCGCGCATTATATTTAGGTAGTCTTATAAAGACAGGCATTTTTAGCTACCCCAATAAGCTAGCTTTGCTAGGCTCGGCGGGCGGCGCGGCGGGCACGGGCTTCTTGGATTTCCTCCAAGTGACTAATGATCTCGGAGGCGCTCTCCTCGATCGCCTTGCCGTCGGTACGCACCACAAAGCAGCCCAGGCGCTTCATGAGGGCGCGAGCTTCCTCGAGCTCGCTGCGCACGCTCTCGGGCTCGGCATAGGAGCCGGCGACGGCACGGGCGTAGTCGTCGCCCAAGCGGCTATCGCGAATTTCGGAAATCACATCGACGGTCGAAATCAGGCCGAACAGGCGCATCGGGTCAACCTCGTAAATCGACTTCGGCGGCTCCATACCATGGGCCAACGGAACATTGGCAACCTTGTAACCTTGATAGGCCAAAAACATCGACAGCGGCGTCTTGGACGTACGGGATACGCCCAGCAGCACGATATCGGCACCCGACAGATCGTCGCAGCCGCGCCCATCATCGTGCTCAACGAAATACTCCATGGCCTCGATGCGATGGAAATAGCGGTCATCGGTCTTGTGAATCACACCCGCAACGCCCTTGGGCGGCACGCCGACGAGCGACGACAGCACGGCGAGCGTTGGACCGATCAGGTCGACCGAGCGAATGTGCAGCATGCCCAAGTAGTCGAGCACACGAGCACGAAGGGCCGGGTCGACAATGGTGTGGAACACGGCGATATCGCGATGGTCGGCATCGACGCGCGGCCCCACAAATGACTTGACCTGCTCCACAGAGTTCACCTTGGGCAGGCGCAAGAGACGAAAAGCCCCTTCATCAAATTGCCCGGACGCCGCAAGCACCACCTCACAAGCGGTATCGCCGAGCGAGTCGGAGATAACGATAACGGTGGGACAAGCTGTGACCGGGCAATCCATGCGGGGCTCCTTTTGCGCTTACGCGCAGGCTGGCTTACTTTTTGCGGGCAAGCTCACCGATGTTGGCGATGCCGGAGAAAACGGCCTCGAAGCGGTTGAGCAGCTTAAGGCGATTATCGCGAAGCTGCTCGTCCTTGTCCATGACCATGACCTCGTCGAAGAAGCGGTCGATGGGGGCGCGCAGGGCGGCAAGGGCGGCAAATGCGGCCGGGTAATCCTCGGCAGCAAGGGCGGCGTCGACAGCGGTCTGAGCAGCCTCGGAGGCGTCGGCAAGCGCGAGCTCGGCCTCGCCCATCAGGGCGCGGTCGTACTCCGCACCCAGCTCGGGCTTGGAGATGTGCGCGGCGCGGGCATAGGCGGTAGCCAGGTTGTCAAAGGTCTCGGCATCGTTCTTGCGAGCCTCGTCGAGGGCGGCGCAGCGGGCGAAGAAGACGGACGGGGCGATGATGTGCACCGCGGAGACGGCGGCAACGGTATCGGCCGGGATCTTTTCGTCACGGGCCATGCTCACCAGGCGGCCATGGAAGAAGTCACGAACCTGCTGGGCGACCTCGGCGGCGTCGAACTCAATGCCCTGCTCACTGTAGAGCTCAAGGGCGAAGTCGATCAGCGACGTGGGGTCGATCGGCAGGCGGTCGCGCAGGATGTTGATGATGCCGATAGCGGCACGACGCAGCGCATAGGGGTCGGAGGAGCCGGTCGGGGGCTCGCCGATGGCAAAGATACCGGCAATGGTATCGAGTTTGTCGGCACAGGCCACGATGCAGCCAGCGGTGCCCTCGGGCAGCTCGTCACCGGCAAAGCGGGGACGATAGTGATCGCGAATGGCGTGGGCGACCTCGTCGTTCTCCCCCATCGCGGTCGCGTAATAACCGCCCATCACGCCCTGCTGGCTCGTGAACTCGACGACGGCGTTGGACACCAGGTCGGCCTTGCACAGGTGCGCGGCACGGCCGGCGTCAGCTGCCAGATGAGCACCCAGGTGTGCCTCACGGGCAATAGCGAGCGCGAGCTGCTCGATGCGCTCGGACTTGGCGAGCACGCTACCGAGCTTCTCCTGGAAGGCAACCTTGGCCAGGCGCTCACGGAACTCGTCGAGGGAGATCTTCAGGTCCTCCTCGTAGAAGAACTTTGCGTCGTCCAGACGGGCGCGCACGACGCGCTCGTTACCGTCGATCACGCGCTCGGCATTCTCGGGCTTGCTGTTGGAAACGACCACGAACTCACGCGTGAGCTTGCCCTCGCCGTCATAGATCGGGAAGTAGCGCTGGTTGGTGAGCATGGACTCGCAGATGATCTCGTGCGGGACCTTGAGGAACTCCTCATCGAAGGTACCGACGAGCACCGTCGGCCACTCGCAGAGGTTAATGACCTCCTCAAAGACCTTCTCGGGCGTATCGACATGGCAGCCGGGACGGGCAGCCTCGACCTCGGCGATACCGGCAAGGATGACCTCACGACGACGCTCGGCAGAAAGCACACCGGCGTCCTCGAGCACCTGCTCGTAAACAGCGGGGCTGGCAACCACATAGTCGCCAGGGCCAAGTACGCGATGACCGCGCGTGGTGTTGCCGCTCGTCACGTCGGCAAACGACACGGGCACAACATCCTCGCCCAAAAGGCAGCAGATCCAGCGGACCGGACGAACAAAGGTCGCATGCTCGTGACCCCAGCGCTGGCTGCGGTAGTTGGGCCACTGCAGGCCGGCGATGGTCTTCTCGCACAGAGCGGTCAGAATCGGCGTAGCCGGTGCGGAAGGAATGTTCTTCTCGGCGAACACATACTCGCGACCGTCAGTGTCCTCGCGACGGACCAGGTCCTCGGCAGCCACACCGCACTTGCGGGCAAAGCCCTGGGCGGCCTTGGTGGCGTTACCGTCAGCGTCGAAGGCAATGTTGGCCGCGGGGCCACGCTTGACCTCGTGAACCTCATCGGTCGCGGTGGCGACGTTGGCAACGAGTGCAGCCAGACGACGCGGGCTCGAGATCACGCGGACCTCGCCGTGGGCCAGACCGGCCTCATCGAGACCCTTGGCGATCATGGTGCCAAGCTGCTTGACGGCATTGTTCAGCGGCGCGGAGGGCATTTCCTCCGTACCGATCTCAAACAGGAAATCCTTAGCGTCTGCCATGGCTTACGCCACCTCGCCTTCCTGATCGGCATTCTCGTTGACTCCGGCGACCTCGGCCATATAGGCCTCGCAGCACGCCTTGGCGACGGCGCGGACGCGCAGGATGTAGTTGGCACGCTCGACTGCAGACAGGGCGCCGCGGGCATCGAGCAGATTGAAAGCGTGGCTGCACTTCATGACACAGTCGTACGCCGGCAGCGGCAGCTTGCGCTCCAGGCAGGAGTGGCACTCGGCCTCGTAGTCGTCAAACTTCTGACGCATCATCTCGACGTTGGCGACCTCAAAGTTATAGGCACTGAACTCGCGCTCGTTCTCGAGGAACACGTCGCCATAGGTCATGGGCGTTCCGTCGGGCAGATAGCTCCACACCAGGTCGTAAACGGAGTTGACGCCCTGGGCATACATGGCGATACGCTCCAGGCCGTAGGTGATCTCGACGGGCACGGGGTCGACCTCGATGCCGCCCACCTGCTGGAAGTACGTAAACTGCGTGACCTCCATGCCGTTGAGCCAGACCTCCCAGCCAAGGCCCCAGGCGCCAAGGGTCGGGCTCTCCCAGTCGTCCTCGACAAAGCGGACGTCATGGTCGTTGGGGTCCAGGCCGATAGCGGCAAGAGACCCCAGGTAAAGCTCCTGGGCGTTTACCGGCGAGGGCTTGATGAGCACCTGGAACTGATAGTAGTGCTGCATGCGGTTGGGGTTCTCGCCGTAGCGGCCGTCGGCGGGACGGCGGCAGGGCTGCGCATAGCAGGTGCGCCACTCGGCGGGACCGAGCGAGCGCAGCGTGGTCGCGGTATGGAAGGTACCGGCACCGACCTCGGAGTCATAGGGCTGCATAATGACGCAGCCCTGCTCGCCCCAGTACTGCTGGAGGCGCAGGATGATGTCTTGGAAGGAAAGCGATGAAGCGTTCATGCCTCTAATATCCCCTCGTCGAAACGATTACACGGTTAGGTACTGTACTATAGCGGTTTTTAGTCGATAGCGCCGATGCGGTTGAGCGGCCAGTAGCGCACAAGCGCCACAGCGATCAAATCAGAGCGATCGACGGGACCAAAGTAGCGTGAGTCGGCAGAGTTTTCGCGGTTGTCGCCCATCACCCACACGCACCCGTCGGGGACGGTGTAGGGATAGCTCACCTGAGCGCCGGGCGCTTGAACCGAAAGCGGCCAGCTCATGCCCGCCGTATAGTCCTCGTCGAGCGCCTGGCCATCAACGACCACCTTGCCGTCCTGCAGGTCGACCGTCTGGCCGGCCGTGGCAATAACGCGCTTGACAAGAACATTATGCTCGGAGGTGCCATCGGGGTTGTGAAACACCACGATATCGCCCTGCTTGACGGGCTGACCGAGCTCGAGGCTCACCTTTTGCGCCAGGATCTGGTCGCCAATCTCGATTGTGTCCTCCATAGAGCCGGTGGGCACCACAAAGGGCTCGACCACAAAGGTGCGGATCAGGAAGGTGGCGGCGAGCGCGATTAGAATGACCAAAACCCATTCCAAGGCGCCCCGCAAAGTGAAAACGGACCTCTCGCCAAAATCATGTTCAAGATGAACTCGTTGGCGGCCTTTATTGTCCTCTATGTTATTCACCTCTTCCAGAAAGCAAATCCTGCGCGTAAGCACGCTCCTCGGGCGTGAGCCGCGCTGTCTCGATCAGGTCGGGACGCCAGCGGCAGGTGCGCTCGATGGCATTCTTACGGCGCCAGGCATCGACCTTGGCGTGATCGCCGCTCACAAGCACCGGCGGCACGCCCTCGCCGTTGAACTCGGCGGGGCGGGTGTACTGCGCGTACTCGAGCAGTCCTCCGTCCTCGGCGGTCGAGAACGACTCGTCCACATTGCTCATCTCGTCGCCCAGGGCGCCGGGAATCAGGCGTACGACGGCATCGGCAACGACCATGGCAGGCAGCTCGCCGCCCGTAAGCACGTAGTCGCCGATCGACAGACGCTCATCGGCATACGCATACGCACGCTCGTCGACGCCCTCGTAGCGACTGCACACAAACAGCAGGCGCTCACTTTTGAACAGGCGCTCGGCCACATGCTGCGTAAAAGGCTCGCCACAGGGGGTAAAGAACACAACCGTGGGCTTGGGACCCTCGGAGCTAATAGCCTCGATGGCCTCTGCGATAGGCTCGACCTTCATGAGCATGCCCTGCCCGCCGCCGTACGGCTCGTCATCGACGGTACGATGGCGGTCGTGCGTCCAGTCGCGCAGGTTATACGCCTTAAAATCAAAAAGGCCGGCCTTGCGGGCGCGGCCCAAGATCGATGTGGACATGACGGGCTCAAACATCTCGGGAAAGACCGAAAGGGTCTCGATCAGCATGTTTTCCTCCCTACTTGTCCATATCGATCAGGCCGTCCATAACGTGGACGGAAATTGTTCCTGTGTCGGGAAGATCGAGCACGACCTGCTCGATCACGGGAATCAGTACCTCGCCGTACCGATCACCCTCGACAACCCAAACATCGTTAGCGGGCGTCGACATAATCTCGACGATCGTACCGAGCGAACCGAAGCGCTCGTCGACCACCTCGCGACCCATCAGGTCGGTATAGGCAGCGTCGAGCGAATCGAGCTCAAAGTCGTCACGATTTGCCAGCACGTAGCATCCCGTGATGCCCTCGGCGGCCGTCAAGTCGTCAATGCCCTCAAACGAGACCAGATCGCCATCGCCCGTATCGGTGACGGACACGACCGTGCAAAAGCGGTCGCGCTTGAGCGCCGGCGGCGTCAGGGCGACACGCATGCCCGGCTCTAATACAGAAGGAAGCCCCCGCAGCGGCTGCGCGAGGACCTCCCCCTTCCTTCCGTGCGGCTTGACCACACGGGCGATGTTTTTGTACTGGGACCTCAAGGTCCTAGCCCAGAACCTCTACCTCGACAGCAGTGTCGAGGCGAGCGGCCAGTGCACGGGCGAGCGTGCGAATGGCCTTGATGGTACGGCCACGACGGCCGATGACCTTAGCGACGTCATCCTCGGCGACCGAAACCTCAATCGTGGAGGCGTCGTCACCATCGATGACCTCAAGGCTCACGGAATCCGGGTCGTCGACGATCTGAACAACGAGATATTCGACGAGATCGGCGATGCGATCTGAGAGCATTGCCTCACCCTCGAGCTGTGCAGCGTCAACCTCAGGCACGATTTACTCCTCGGCGCCCTCAGCGGCCTCAGCGGCAGCCTTAGCGGCCTCAGCCTCTTTGGCGAGCTGCTTCTTGGACTTCTTGACGACGGTCTCGATCTTCTCGCCCTCGTTGGCGGCCTTGACCAGAGCGGCGACGGCGTCGGTGAGCTGAGCGCCCTTGGACTGCCAGTCGGCGATCTTCTCGAGGTCGAGGTTGATGGTCTTGGGGGCGGTCATCGGGTTGTAGCGGCCAACCTCCTCGATGATACGACCGTCACGCGGGGCGCGGGAATCGGCGACGACGACACGGTAGTACGGACGCTTCTTAGCGCCGTGACGAGCAAGGCGAATCTTGACTGCCAAAGGAAACTCCTCCAACCAAGCAGCTTTAGGCTGCAACTACAAACAAACAGTTGAACATAATACGCCATCGACGCGGGCAGGTGAAGTCCGTGAGACCAACTTCTTCGGTGTAGTCGAGGGCAAATCCATATCTTAGACAAGAATTCGGGATTTGCAAGCACATACACGCACCCCACATGAGCTGCGCGGTATACTCATGACATGGAAAGACGCGAACATACATACGGTTATGAGGATGCCACGGGCGTCACGCCGCCTCCCTGGACGGGTCCGGCGGTGGGCCTCATGGACCTCGATGCGTTTTTTGCGAGCGTGGAGATGCTCGATCATCCCGAATGGCGAGGAAAGCCGCTCATCGTGGGCGGAGACGCCGATTCGCGTGGCGTCGTGTCCACGTGTTCGTATGAGGCACGTCGCTTTGGCGTGCACTCTGCCATGGCCTCGGCCGAGGCGCGGCGCTTATGCCCGCAAGCCATTTGGACGCATGGGCACTTTGATCGCTACCGCGAGGTGAGCGCGCAGGTCATGGCGATTCTCGCCGACGAGACCCCGCGCGTTGAGCGCGTATCCATCGACGAAGCCTTTATCGATATCACACCGGGCCGCTTTGCGCCCGAAGACCCGATGCTGGTTGCGCGGCGTATAAGCGACCGCGTGGCAGCGCTGGGAGTGACGTGCTCCATTGGCGTGGGCTGCAACAAGACGGTCGCAAAGATCGCAAGCGAGCGGGATAAGCCGTTTGGGCTGACCATCGTGCGCCCCGGAACCGAGCAGCGCTTTTTGGCCGCACTGCCGGTATCTGCCATGAGCGGCATCGGGCGCTCGGCCGAGGAGCGACTGCGCCGCATGCGCATCTACACCCTCGGCGAGCTATCACGTGCACCGGAATCCACCTTGGCCTCTATTTTTGGCGTCAACGGCGAACGCATGCGCCAGCGTGCGCTGGGACTCGAAATCTCCGAAGTCACGAGCCTCGATGAAGAGCGAGAGGTCAAGTCGGTCAGCAATGAACGCACCTTTGCTAAAGATCTGACTGAGCGTGGGGATATTGAGGCGGCAATTGCGCTGTTGGGAGAGTCAGTGGGACGCCGCCTGCGCCGTCAGGGGCTGACGGGCGCCACGGTAACGCTCAAGCTTAAGTATTCGTATGGCAGCGGGCGTACGGCACAGCGCCGGCTGCCTCATCCGACCGACGATGAGAACATCTTCGTGGCGGTTGCACTCGAACTGCTCGACAACATCTGGCAGGAAGGCATGCATGTTCGCTTAGCGGGCATCGGCATGAGCGACTTCGACCACCAAGGCGGCATCCAGACCGACCTGTTCTGCGAAGTCGATGATCGCGGAGCCCAATCCAGCGACCGCCGCGACCTCTCCGTCGCCATCGACGCCGTCCGAGACAAATTCGGCGACACCGCCCTATCCTTCGGCCGCCAATCCCGCTTCAACGATTAACCGCCTTTGGGTAAAAAGAAAGCCGGGCAGGTGCGGAAAACCGCACCTGCCCGGCGATATGCGGGAGGATAGCTAAAACCCGTCTCAAATGAGCTACTAGAGGAGGTTGAGGGGGAGCTGGGGGGCGTCTCCCCAGAGTTTCTCGAGGCGGTAGAAGTCGCGGGCTTCGGGAGTGAAGACGTGGACGACAACCGAACCGTAGTCCATGAGCATCCAAGTCTTCTGCTCGCGGCCCTCGATGGAGAACGGATGCTCGCCGCAAGCCTCGGCGACCTTCTCCTCGATCTCGTCGACGATCGAATCGACCTGGCGGTTGTTGGTACCGGTGGCAAGCACAAAGTAGTCGCACACGTCGGAAAGCTCGGTCAGGTCGAGCACCTGAACGTCCTCGCCCTTCTTGTCGTAGGCGGCCTGCGCGGCGGCGCGGGCGACATCCTCGGCGGCGACACCGCTCGCGGACAGCGAGGCGGCAGTGCGGTCGGACGTGGCGACGAAGCTCTTGTGCTCCACACCTTCAAGAATCTGCTCGTCGGTCATGGTCTCGTCGGCCATGGAATACCTCTTTCTAGACGCACCCGAGCTAGCGCAGCTGGGCGTAATGGTTGTAAATCGTAATAGCCGTGGGATAAAGATAGCGCCCGGACTGGATCACATAGACCAGACCCTGCGCAAAACAGGAGAAGAACAACTCATCGAGCGTCGACTCCCCCACCATCTTGCGCAGCGCATGCGCATAGTCGCCGTGGCGGTTGGGCTCGATGGCATCGGCCACAAAGACCACCATATCGAGCGGCGTCATGTCACAGGCACCCACGGTGTGACGGTCGACAGCCTGGAAAACGGCCGGCGACAACTCGGGGAAAAGCTGCGGAAGCTCATAGGCGGCAACAGGGCCATGCAAAAGCGGCGTCGCGGCGGAAGGAGAGCCGGCAATCTTAATGCCGTAATGCAGAGCGCGCGTGACCAGCTCGTCGTCGGAGAGCACTTTGTCCCAGTCATGGATCAGGCCGGCGGCAGCGGCATCAAAGCGGTCAACGCCGTAGACCTCGGCCAGATGAAGTGCGGTCTCGGCAACACCCAGCGAATGCACATAGCGCTTACGCTTATCCTTCATGCGAACATCGAGCAGCTCTTGAATGCGCTTGAGCAGCGCGCGCTCATCGCCCTCAAACTGATCCTCTACCGACAACGTAGACCCCCATCACTCAAAATCTTCTTGGCCCAGATCGACATACAAACCGCGCTTGCGAATGTAGCCGAGCACAGACTCGCTCGTAAGATAGCGCACGCTCATGCCGCGGGCAACTCGCTTACGAATGTTCGTCGAGCTAATCGCCAGCGCAGGAATCTGAATATAGCGCACGTCGAACGGCAGCCCCGACTCTTTGATTCGGGCACGCGCCGTATCGATATCAAAGCCCGGTCGCGTCGCCGCAATAAAGGTAGCAAGCTCAGCGATTCGTTCGGCATCATGCCAGGTCACAATATCGATAATCGCGTCGGCGCCCGTAATAAAGTAGAGCTTTACCTGCGGCGGATAAAAGTCGCGAAGGGCATGAAGCGTATCGGCCGTGTAGGTTACGCCCGGACGGTCGATCTCGAACCGACTCGCCAAAAAGGCCGGGTTCGCGGCGGTTGCGAGGACCGTCATGGCATAACGGTCCTCAGCAGGCGTCACCGGCTTGTCAAGCTTAAAGGCAGGAGAGCCCGCCGGCATAAAGAGCACAGCGTCCAAGTCGAGCGACTCGCGCGCCTGCTCGGCGGTCACCAGGTGCCCGTAATGAATCGGGTCAAATGTGCCGCCCATAATGCCAAGCCGAAACTCTTTGCCTTCTTTTATGGGCAGCTCGGGCAAACCGATTCCACCGCGCAGCGACATGGCTTACTCGCCCTCCGGGGTCTCGACATCGTCCGCGGCATCCGTCGCATCGACAACCTCGACGCCCTCATCCGCAGCATCGGCCACGTCAATGGCTTCAACGGCAACGTCCTCGCCAGCATCCTCGAGCTCCTCGTACTCCGAGAAGTCCTCGGCGCCCTCAAAGTCAAAGGCGCGCTGGCAAATGCGGGCCTCGTCGCCCGCACGGCAACCGGCCTTCTCGAGCGCATCGTCAACACCCATACGCGCAAACTTATGCTGCAGGTAAATGACGGCTTCCTCGTTTTCCCAGTCGGTCTGAATGACCATGCGCTCAATGGCACGACCGACCACGCGGAAGGCACCGGGCTCTTCCTGGACAATGCGGAAACGCTTCTCGCGCTGCAGGCGGCGGCGCTCCCATTCATCGTCGCGCAGGTCGACCGGCTCATCGGAGACAGCCAACTCGGCGCGCAGCTTAGCCACCTGCTCGCCCACGGCAAGCATCAGCGTGTTGAGGCCGGCGCCCGTCACGGCAGACACGGCAAAGAACATATGTCCATCGTCGAGCGCTGCGCGCTTGAGGTCGGCAATCTTATCGGCCGTGCCCGGCGCGTCGCACTTGTTGGCAACAACGATCTGCGGACGCTCCGAAAGCTCGGCGCCATACTGCTCGAGCTCGCGGTTGATGATGCGATAATCCTCGACCGGATCGCGATCCTCAAAACCACCCGTCATGTCGACGACATGCATGATCAGAGCCGTACGCTCAATGTGGCGCAGGAACTGATGACCCAGGCCCTTGCCCTCGCTCGCGCCCTCGATAAGACCGGGGACGTCGGCAACGACGTAAGAATATTCGCCGGCACGCACCATGCCGAGGTTCGGCACGAGCGTGGTAAACGGGTAGTCGGCAATCTTGGGGCGGGCGGCACTCATGCGCGCAATGAGCGATGACTTACCCACCGAGGGAAAGCCCACGAGCGCGGCATCGGCCATAAGTTTCATCTCGAGCTCGATCCAGTGCTCCTCGGCCGGCTCGCCTAGCTGGGCAAAGGCCGGAGCGCGGCGCACCGACGTCACAAAGTGCGTGTTGCCCAGACCGCCGGCACCGCCGGGCGCCACGACGACGCGCTCGCCGTCGTGCACAAGGTCGGCAATCTCAAACATCGGGGTCTGTGTCTCGGGGTCGAGCTCGCGCACCACGGTACCCATAGGGACCTTGAGAATCAGGTCCTCGCCGCTCTTACCGTTACGACGGGCACCCTGCCCGTGCGTGCCACGCTCGGCGCGGAAGTGATGCTTAAAGCGGTAATCGATCAGCGAAGACAGCTGAGCATCGGCCTGGATGACGACATTGCCGCCACGACCGCCGTCGCCGCCATCGGGGCCGCCCTTGGGGACAAATGCCTCGCGCCTAAACGACATGCATCCGGCTCCGCCGTCGCCGCCGCAAACGTTAATGCGGCTGATATCGGTGAACTGTGACAACAGAATCGCCTCCTACAAAAAAGAGGGAGACCCTTGAATCCTAAAACTCAAGTGCCTCCCACATATGTGCTCTATGAAGGGTGAATTACGCGTTCGCGAGCGGGCGTACGCTGACCCTGTGCTTGATACCCTTGTGGAACTCAACGGTACCGTCGACCAGCGCGAACAGCGTGTCGTCCTTGCCACGGCCAACGTTCTCACCCGGGTGGATGTGCGTGCCGTGCTGACGGACGAGAATCGTGCCCGTGGTTACCGTCTGGCCGGCATAGCGCTTCGTGCCAAGGCGCTGACCGCGGGAGTCACGGCCATTACGGGAGGAACCGAGTCCTTTTTTGTGTGCCATTGTGTATACCTACTCTTTCGTTACGAGTGTAATCTACTCGGCGACGGGAGCCTCGGCAACAGCCTCGGCCTCTGCCTTGACAGCCTTCTTGGCGCGGGACGTAGCCTGGACCTTCACGATCTTCAGCTTGGTGAGCTGCTGACGGTGACCCTTCAGACGACGATAACGCTTACGCTTGTGGAACTTGAAGACCAGCTGCTTCTCGCCCTTGAACTGCTCAACGATCTGAGCGGTAACCTTGGCCTTGGCCAGCTTGTCGGGATCAGTGACGATCTTCTTACCATCGTTGAGGAAGATAACCGGCAGGGTGACCTTGTCGCCCTCATTGCCCTCGATCTTCTCGACGGTGATGACATCGTCGGTGGCGACCTTGTACTGCTTGCCGCCCGTGTTAACGATTGCGTACATGTTTACTTGCCCTTCATGCATCAGTTAGTGCAACAGCCGAATATAGTAGCAGGCGAAAATACCCCCGTCAACGAGTATGTGGAGCAAATCCACAAGTTCGCACAGGTATGGGGCTGACGAGTCGGCCCTCGTCGTCCTCGCATGCTTGATTCTGACGCTCGACATCGTAGGAGCAGATGGTCACGAGGTCTTGCATACCGGTGGAAACAATAGGTGCATCCACGCCCGGGGTCAAGCCCTGCAACAAAACATCAGCAGCGGAAAGCAAAATTTCCGGACGCATGGAGCCCTCGTTGTCGGCATGGGTGTCGAGCATGAGCACCAAATGGTCCGGGCGCTCCCCCGCCGTGAGCTCATAGCCCACGAGCGTGTGATCCAAATCCAATCGCTTGCTCTTTTTTCCGCGCGCGTAGTCGATGCCATGGTCCGCGCGCAGCGTGTCGATCGCACGACGCACCTCCTCGGCGCTTACGGGCGCCTCGGGATCTAAGTGCAGGTCGATGCGATACGACAGGCGCGTGAGCTGCGCCGTCAACGCCGGCGTGCGCACGTCGATGTACGCCGCCTCGATAGGCGCCAGATCCGCCGGAGACGCCACAGCCAGGCGCTCAAACGCCTCGTCGAGCCCCACGAACTCGGTCATAAACAGGTCATACCACTCGCAGGTCGACGACGTACCAACCGGTAGCGCCGAAGAGAAGCCCACGCGCATGTGCGGAGAGAAGCCCTGCGTGACGGCATAGGGAAGTCCCGCACGGCGCACGATGCGCTCAATGGTATGGATCACTTCGAGATGGCCCAGGTACTTAAGGCGATCGCGCTTGCCATAGCGAACACGAAGCCTAAAGAGCGAGGGGTTGTCGGTCAGGCGCTCACTCATACGCGATCACCCATCAATACATTCTTGGCGTGGAGCGTGGGGCAGATCCCGCAGCCGGTGCACGACGTGCGGGTGCAGTCGGGAGTCGTGACGCCCTCGAGCGAGCGACGGTACTCGCGCTCGAGGAAGCCGCGCGTGCAGCCGGGGCTCACGTGCTCCCACGGCAGGCGCCAGTCCAATTCGTAGGGCAGGTGCACGAGCTCATTGAGGTCGATGCCGTTTTTGGCAGCAGCCTCCTTCCAGTTATCGAGCGAGAAATGCTCTACCCAGGCGTCAAAGCGAGAGCCCGAGCGCCAAGCATCGATGATGACGGGCGTCATGTCACGACCGGCGCGGGACAGCGCGGCCTCGATGAGCGAGGTCTCGGCATCGTGGTAATGAACGCGAACGGCACGGTTGCGAACGCTCGTGATAAGCAGCTTCTGGCGACGCTTGACGTCGTCGTAGTCGAGCTGCGGGCACCACTGGAACGGCGTGGCAGCCTTGGGGATAAAGACCGAAACCGAGATGGACACCGAGATCGAGCCGCGACGAGCCTTGGGCACCACGGAACGACCGAGCTCCAGCACGTGATCGGCCAGATTGGCGATGGCCACGATGTCCTCGTCGCGTTCGCCGGGAAGGCCCATCATAAAGTAGAGCTTCATGCGGTTCCAGCCGGCCTCGAAGGCCGCCTTGGCCGCACGGTCCAGGTCCTCCTCGGTCACGTTCTTGTTAATGATGTCGCGCATGCGCTGGCTGCCGGCCTCGGGCGCGAACGTCAGGCCGCCCTTCTTTTCGCCGGCGACCGACTCGGCCATATCCACGCCAAACGAATCCAGGCGCTGCGACGGAATAGACACGCGAATACCCGTATCCTCCAGGCGACGGTTGAGCCTGCCGAGCACGTCGCGAATGCAGGAGTGGTCGGTCGTGGAGAGCGAGGTCAGCGACACCTCGTCATAGCCGGTCTTTTCCAGACCCTGGATCACCGACGAGACGATCTGGTCGGCCGAGCGCTCGCGCACCGGGCGATACGTCATGCCGGCCTGGCAAAAACGACAGCCGCGGGCGCAGCCGCGCAGAATCTCGATAGACAGGCGGTCGTGGACCAGCTGCGCATAGGGTACGCACGACTGCGACAGCGGATTTGTGGCGCCGAAATCCTCGACGACGCGCTTGTAGACCACGGTCGGCGCATCCTTGCCCTCACGCGGCACGGTGTAGCCATGCGGCGAGCAGGGCTCGTCGTGACGAACCTCATAGAGCGACGGCACGTAGTTGCCGGCAATGGATGCAAGCTGCTCGACAATCTGCGCGCGCGGGACCCCTTCGTCACGCAGGCGGCGATGCAGCTGGCAGGTCTCGAGCAGCGATTCCTCGCCCTCACCGATGAGGATGGCATCGAAGAAGGCCGCGTACGGCTCGGGGTTGTACACCGAGGGGCCGCCGGCGATGATGATAGGGTCGTCTTCACCTCGGTCGGCCGCTAACAGCGGAATGCCAGCGAGGTCGAGTGCCTCGAGGAAGTTCGTCACCGCCATCTCGTGCGGCACATGCAGACCGACGATATCAAACGAAGCGACCGGCGCAGCACCTTCGAGCGACAGCAGAGGAATACCCGCCTCGCGCATGGCGTCACCCATATCGGGCCACGGCACATAGCCGCGCTCGCAGGAGATGCCCTCGGCCTGGTTAAGGATGTTGTAGAGGATGGCGATGCCCTGGTTGGGCAGACCGACCTCGTACACATCCGGGTAGATCAGGCAGCAACGGTAGTCGGCATCGGCCTTGGAAAGCGTGCCCCACTCGTGATCGATATAGCGGCTCGGCTTCTCGACCTTGGCGAGCAACGGCTCAATTAAATGAAAACAATCTTGGTATGCAACGCGCAACGGAAAACCCCTAAGCAGCGAGATCTGATGCGTCCTGGTAGGACGCCATAGGACGGGTAGCGCCCGCGACCGTGGTCACCAGATCGCGAACGCGGGAGAACGTGGCAGTGACCACCTCGTTGGCACGGCTGTAGTCGACATCGCGCTCGTAGAGCGAAACAAGCGCACGGCCCATGCCGTAGGTGCCCGCGGCAGCAGTGAGCGCCTTGACGGCAAACCCAATATGCGGCGTCTGCTTGACGAGTGCGCGGGTGACCGCGCGGATCACAAGACCGCCGGCAAGCACGCCCGCGACCTCGTAGCCGCGCTCGGGCTTAATGCCGCGTCCAAAGACGGCAGCGAGCTCAAAGAGCATGCCCACCTGCGCCAGCGCCATAACGGGATAATCGGCGCCCGGCAAAAACACCAGTGCACCGGTCGCCATATTGGTAAGCGCGCACGAGGTGATGATACGATTGGCCGCCGCGATGCGCATGAAGGCAAAGTTCGCCGCAAAAGCCGTTTCCTTGTCGGTGCGATCGAGAATCCAGCGGGCAAGCGTCTCGAGCAGATACGTCTTATCGGTTGCCGCTACCACGCCGAGCATGGGCGTGGACTCCTCGATAAACGGCACCTCCACAGCAGACTCGGCAAGCACGCACACGGGCGCGCCGGCGATCACGAGCTCCTGCACGGCACTCTCCAAGCGGTCGGAACCACACGAGAGCACCAGCACCACATCGGTATCGGTCTTTGGAGCAATTCGCTCCTCCCCCAGACGCTCGACGCGCACAATACCCGAGGTCGTTTGCGGCACAAAGGCGTCACGCACCGTCTCGGCCAGAAAGCGCGAGGCGGACGAATCCAGATAGACCGAGACGCGCACCGGCGTATCGGAATCCTTCTTAACGGACGCGCCCATCTTAAAAGCGCGGGTCAGCTTATCTACGGGAATTTTCATAGCAAACCCCTCCAGCGGTTACGCGGCGCCCGAACGATGCCGCCATATGGATTGTACGATACCCACCGTCAGCAGCTGAATCATCATCGAAGACGAACCGAAGCTAATAAACGGTAGCGGAATACCGGTAATCGGCATCATGCCGATGCACATGCCGATGTTTTCGAAGGTCTGGAACGCCCACATGCCAACGATGCCCACACACGAAAGACGCAAAAACAGCGACTCACACTTAAAGGCGACGCGAATCGTCGAAAAGATCAGCAGCACGTAGAGGCACAGCAGCAAAAAGGAGCCGCAGAAGCCAAAGGTCTCGGACAAAAAGGCGAAGACGAAGTCGGTGTGGAACTCAGGCAGAAAGCCGGCGGCTGACTGCGTCGCATGGCCCAAACCCTTACCAAAGAAGCCGCCCGAGCCAACGGCGATAAGCGACTGCTGCAGGTTGTAGGCATCGTCCGAATCGGCATTATCGGGGTCGATAAAGACCGTCAGACGGTTCATCTGATACTGCTTGATGAGCACATCGTGGCCGAGCAGCGAATCAAAGACCGAATCGAGCGCCAGGACGAGGGCCACCAGGCCCACGAGCAGGGCCAGGGTCGACAGCACCCATTCGCGGCGTGCACCGCTCATGCAGATGACGATGGCGCCCGAAACCAGCACGACCAGGCCCGAGCCCAGGTCACCCATGGCAACGACGGCCAAAAACGGAATGGACAGCATGCCGCAGAGCTTGACGTAGTCGCGAACGGTATCGATGCGACCGTTATACTGCGAGCCAAGCGTAGCAATAAAGAAGATGGTGATGAGCTTGGCAAGCTCAACCGGCTGGAACGTCAAGCCGATACCGGGAATCTTGATCCAGCCCGTCATGCCCAGACCGCCCGTATAGGACAGACCCGGAATCTTGGGCGAGAAGATCACGATCAGGTCGATGACGAGCAACGCCGTCGAGAAATTGGAAATACCGCGCAGGTCGGAGCGCCAGACCAGCACCGCCAGCACCGCTCCGATGCCAATTCCCAGCAAATGGCGCGAGAACGAAGCATCGGCCTTAAACTGCGAAGCCGACCAGATAATGATGGCACCGTAGGCGACGAGCGCCACAGTAGCCACGAGCACACCGATATGCACCTTTTGGCGAAACGTGCCGCGCGAGGCCGAAAGTTGCTTGTTGACGCGGTCCAGGCTGCTGCGAGAGCCGGTCTTGGTTGAACGGAACAGATCCGCCGGAGAAAAATCCATCGCAACCTCCTATCGAACCGAAGAATCGCCCGAGGCCGAAGAGGTATCGGGCTCGTCATAAATCACGCCGAGCACGTCGCGCACGACATGCATCGCGGTATCTGAGCCACCGCCGCCCTGCTCCAGGACGGTAGCGATGACATACTTGGGATCATCGGCCGGTGCATAGGCGCAGAACCACGCGTATTCGTCCTCGCCACTTTTCTCGCCCGTGCCCGACTTGCCGTATACCTGCGGCGTCAGGGTGCCAAAGTGCGCCGCCAGGGACGTCGATGCCGTGTAAATCACGTCGTGCATGCCGTTGCGAACAAGAGCCAAATCCGAATCGCTGTTGATCTTGGCCTCCAGGCGCTTCTTCTTGCCCTTGCCATTGTACTTATAGGCATCGCCGTCGCCATCGCGCGACACGGCAGACAAAAATACGTGAGGCACGTACTGTTTGCCGCCGTTGGCAAGACCCATATAGGCGCACGCCATCTGCAGGGGCGTCACCAGGATGTCGCCCTGGCCGATAGCAATGTTGGTCATATCGCCGGCATTCCACTTGCGGTCCTCGGCAGAGGCGTCGGTGAAGTATGACTCTTTCCACTCGGCATCGGGAATACGACCCGCGCCCTCACTCGGCAGATCGATACCGCAGGTCTTGC
This sequence comes from uncultured bacterium, assembly GCA_934865005.1. Lineage (GTDB taxonomy): Bacteria > Actinomycetota > Coriobacteriia > Coriobacteriales > Coriobacteriaceae > Collinsella. The sequence continues at coordinate 30,712 of CAKWZF010000006.1, forward strand.
CTAGGCCCCAGCGACGAAAGACCTCCTGCAGGCCCTCGGGATGTTGCTCGTCATAAAAGAACGCCTTACCCATGTCGTAGAAGACGGGGTCGCACGAGTTGGCGATACCCGACTGCAGCGTCATGGTGCCGTGGCCAGACGTCAGCCAGCAGCGCTTGCCCCAAGCCTTGCCCAGACCCGTCCAATAACCCGTGCAGTTGGTTGTCTGCGTTGAAGTGTAGGTTCCAAACTCAAGACCGGCCAGTGCCGAGAGCGGCTTGATGGTCGAGGCCGACATGTACTGTCCGCTAATGGCGCGGTTGAGCAGCGGGTGCGAACCCTTGTCATCATTGAGCTCGGTCCACACGTCATTTGAGACGCCGCCGATAAAGACGGACGGATCGAACTTGGGCTGGCTCGCCATGCCCAGGATCTCGCCATTGTTGGGATCGAGACACACCACAGCGCCGTTGCCGGCATTGCTGTAGCCAGTGGTCTTGGCAAGCTCGATAGCGCTCGCCAGCGCCGCCTCACAGGCCTGTTGGATCTTAAGGTCGAGCGTGAGCTTAATGTCGGAGCCGGCCTTCGCGGGCACGACGCCGGCCTGACCGGTCACATTGCCCGAGGCATCGACCTTGACGGTCTGCTCGCCACGAATACCCTGCAGCAGGTTTTCGTAGTAGCTCTCAACGCCCGCCTGGCCCACGATATCGCCCGACTGGTACGTAATCTTGCCAGCAGAAGCATCATCATCGCCAGAGGTTTTCTTATTCTGGGCCTCGAGCTGCTCGGAGGTAATGGTGCCGGTATAGCCCAAGATATGGCATGCCGTCTCGCCGTATGGATACTGGCGCTCGGTACGCTCGGCAATCTTGACGCCCGGGAACTCGCCGGCGTGTTCCTTGATATAGGCAACCGTGGAGCGACGGACGTCCGTCGCGATGGTATGCAGGCTCTGAGCGCCCTCTGTATTGTCCTGAATATTGCGAAGGACCGCCACATAAGGCATTCCAAGCACGTTGGCAAGATGGCGAACCAGAACCTCATCCTCGGCAAGGTCGCGGTAGGCCACGACAGCAAGTGAGGGACGGTTCTGGACAAGCGCCACGCCATTGCGGTCGAGGATGCGGCCGCGCACAGCGGGTGTGGTAACGGTGCGAGTCTGATTACTATTGGCCTGCTTCTCGTAATAGTCCGACGAGACCATCTGCATGCCCCACAGCTTGACGGCAAGTGCCGCAAACATCGCGCCCACACCCGTGGTGAGGATGGAAAAGCGGCCCTTAAAGGCGGTCGCCGCGGTATTGCCCTCGCCCTCGGTGGCGCGCGGGGCCGTTCCATGCTGTGTATCGTAGGTAAAACGGGAATCGCCTCGACGCATGATGACCAGCGCGACCACGATGGCCACAACCAGCACGATACCGGCGATAATAACCGTCATCTGGGAAGACATCTACGGGCCTCCCCTATTTGAGCTTGCGGGTCTTGGGCTTAAAGCGCATACCCGTCTGGCGTCCGCCACGTGCGGAGAATCCATAGCCGGACTGCGGCACGACGCCGGACATCAAAAACGGAATGGCAACCAGACCCGTCAGGATCGAGGACGGCAGCGCATGGCCGAAGATCGCCACGACAAAGCTCGTCTCCAAACCCATAAACAGCAAGATGATGCTGTAGATCACATTAATGACGAGCGCAAAGGCGCCCACGGTGACGCCGCGCGCACTCGGGGTACCGCCCGTCTGACCGACGGCGCTGTGCACCAGGGCAAAAGAACCCACGGTCAGCAGGAGCGACATAACGCCCACCGGCACGGCAGCGGACAGGTCATAAAACAAGCCGCTGCAAAAACCGCACACGATGGCACGGGTCGGGTCGCCCGAGAACACGCTTAGGCACACCAGGATAATCATGAAGTTGACGCGACCTCCCGCAATGGAGATCTGCGGTGCCAGGCCTGCCTGCAGCAGCACACACACAATGGCGGCGATCACAAACGTGCGGGAGCTCATCCCCTGCTCGTGTAGATCCATGGACATGCCCCCTATTCGCTCGAGCCAGAATCGGTCGTCTCGGACGTGTCGGAACTGTCATCCGAGCTCTCGTCCTTCGTCTTGGTCGCAGCATCGCGCGACGTTCCCTGCGGCGTGCTGTTGGCCGTGCTCACGTCCTCATCCGAGGCCGACTGTTCGTCGGTCAGCGAGGTGATGACCAGCACTTCCTCGTTGTTCTCGGCCGTGGTCTGGGCGCGCACCACAATGGTGTAGTACACGTCGTTTGCCGATTTCTCGACCGACGAGACGGTGCCGAGCGGTAGACCCTTGGGGAACACACCGCCAATGCCCGAGGTCACGATGATGTCGCCAACCTTAACATCGGAGTCGACGCTCACGTACTCAAGACGCAGCGTGCCGTCAGCCTGACCCTGCAGCATGCCTTGGGCGCGCGTGTCCTGCACCATAGCGGACACGCCCGAGTTCTCGTCGCCAATCAGGCGCACGGTGGACGTCTTGGCCGAGACTTCGATGATCTGGCCGATAACACCGGCCGAACTCGTCACAGGCATGTTGATGGTAAGGCCGTCGGCAGAGCCCTTGTCGATGGTGACGGTCGAGGTCCAGGCATCGCCCGAGGCACCAACAATACGAGCTGCGGTCGATTTGAGGTTATAGGTCGACTGCAGGCCGACCAGCCCCTCCAGACGCTCGGCGGTCTTTTGAGCCTCGGAGAGCTCAGCAACCTTAGAGGTCAGTTCCTCGTTTTGCTTCTTAAGATCGTCAAGCGTGTCCTGCGACGCCGTAAGGTTAGAGAACACGTTGCCGATCGCATTGAAGGGAGCCGCCACGGCCGAGCCCACAAAGCGCACCGGCGAGGTAATCGTCGTTACGCCCGAACGCACGGCATGAATCGGCCCTGCCTCGCCCTCGCGGATGTAAAACGTGAGCAGCAACACCGAAATCAGGCTGAAAACAATCAACGGGCGCATACCCGTTGATTGTCGCTTGGTATTCAGATTTGTGGAGAAACCCGAAGATCGTGCCAAATGGAATCCACCTTTTGGAAATTAAGCATTGGTCTGGACGAAGCCGCCATCAAACGCATTGGCCTCGAGCACGCGGGCACAGCCGTTAACGACGTTATCGAGCGCCGTGGGGCTGACGTTGACCGAAACACCGGTCTCATCGCGCAGGCGCACGTCGAGACCGCGCAGCAGCGCGCCGCCACCAGTCAGCAAAATGCCGTAGTACATAAGGTCCGAGGCAAGATCGGGAGGCGTAGCGTCGAGTGCGTCCTTGACGGCCTTGGCCATCTCGTCGAGCGGCTTGTTGAGCGCGCGACGAATCTCCTCGCTCTCGATGCGCACGGTCTTGGGCAGACCGGTGATCACGTCGCGGCCGTTGACCTCGACGTCGAGCTCGTCCTTGAGCGGCACGGCGGAACCGACCTTGATCTTGATGTCCTCTGCCGTACGCTCGCCGATGGCCAGGTTGTAGGCATCGCGAACGTGCGTGAGGATGGCCTGATCGAACTCGTCACCGGCAATACGGATGGACTGCGAGACGACGATGCCGCCCATAGCGATAACGGCGACCTCGGTAGTACCGCCACCGATGTCGATGACCATGGAGCCGGTGGGCTCCTCGACGGGCAGGTCGGCGCCGATAGCGGCAGCCATGGGCTCCTCGATCAGGTAGGCCTGGCGAGCACCGGCCTGGATCGTGGCCTCAAAGACAGCACGCTTCTCGACCGACGTGACACCGGAGGGAACGCAGACGACAACGCGCGGACGCGGGGTCCACGGATAGCGCTTCTCGGAAGCCTTGTCGATAAAGTAGCGAAGCATGGCCTCGGTAACATCGAAGTCGGCGATGACGCCGTCCTTCAGGGGACGAACGGCCACGATGTTGCCGGGCGTACGGCCGAGCATGCGCTTTGCCTCGATACCGACCGCCAGGATGCGCTCGTCGTTCTTGTCGATGGCGACAACAGAGGGCTCGCGAATGACGATGCCCTTGCCGCGCACGGAGACAAGCGTATTTGCGGTACCGAGGTCGATGGCAAGATCGCCCGCATAGCTACCGAAGAACATATCCATCAAAGAAAACAACGCAACTCCTGATGTGTTGGATGATTGCTGGAAAACTACTAGCTCATCATACTAGCGCAAGCCCGGCACCTCACTTGCGGTGAAGCGCCGGGCAAAGCTAAATCCCATAAGGTCACTACTGGTTGTCAGCAGCCGAGAAATCCATGTCGAGCGAGGAAACGGCCCAGCCGATATGGTTGTCGGAGCGCACGAATTTGACGGTGTACTCCTGCTCGCCGCCCTTGGACAGCGATGCCTTCACCTTAGCGGTCGTCTCGGTCATGGACTGATCCATGCCCTCGACGGACACGGTGGCACCCTGCGGAATCGAAGAGATGATCATCGACTTGGCGTCCTCGGACAGGCTCGAGGCCAGGCAAGACTCGGCCTTTGCGGTGTCACCGTCGCCGGCAGCCTGGAACAGATCGGTAACGACAGACTCCTGAGACGGGAAGCCAAAGCCGCGCGTGTAGGCAAAGCCCAGACCGCCCGCGGCGATCAAAATGAGCAGAAGCAGCACGATGAAGACTTTGAGACCCGTGTGGCGATGGCGACGACGGACCTTGGCCTGCTTACGGTCCTGACGGTCCTGCTGGACCATCTCGGACTCGGACAGCGTAAAGAAGCCGGTGTCCGAGGGATCGGGCATAAACTGACCGGTCGCGCCCGTAGGATCGAGCGGGTCAACGGCAGGAGCGTCCATCGCGGGCGCCGGAGCCGTGGCCATAGCCGTCTGGGCAGACAGCGCGGCAAGCGAATCGTGCACGCGGGCAAGCTCATCGGCCTGCTCGGAGGTGAGCTGGTAGATGCCATCGGCAGTGGCAGCGTTAAAGGCGTCGAGTGCGTCGGACGGACGGCCGGCGGCAGAAAGCGCCTGACCCATGCCGGCGTTGAGCGCGCGCGTGTCGTCACGGGGACCGGCAAAGTCGATAGCCGTACGGTAGGTCTCCACGGCATCCGCCGGACGGCCGAGCTTAATGAAGCAACGACCGAGCTCGCCGAGTGCGGCGGCAGGAGCCGGATTAGCGCCGTCGATGGCAGCCTGACGGAAAGCAGTACCCGCGTTGGCATAGTCGCCCGACTGGAACAGCGCGTTACCCAAGCCCAGATAGGCCTTGAACGGCGTGGCATAAGAAGCGTCCTGCGTAGCAGCAGAGAACGCCTGAGCGGCCGTCGTGTAGTCGCCCACGGCGGCGAGTGCCTTGCCGCGGTTGGTGAGCAGCGCGCCGCGCTTGCCGTAGGTGCCGTCGTTGAGGGCGGCGGCATAGGCCTCGGCGGCCTCGGCATACATGCCCAGGTGCATCAAGGCGTTGCCACGAAGGTGATCGGCCTCGCCCATAATCTCATCGGGAGTTTTTGCCGCCCCAAGCATCTGGGCTGCAGCGGAAAAATCACCCGCGCGGTAAGCGGCGCGGCCCTGTTGGATCAGCTGGCTATTCAAGGAAGTCCCCTTTACTCGTGAACGATCTCGACATGGACGATCTCGTCGCCGGCACGCAGCTGCGAAATCACATCGAGACCCTCGACCGTGGTGCCAAAGACGGTGTAACCGGAATCGAGGTTATGCTGGGCACCCAAGCAGAAGTAGAACTGCGAACCCGCGGAATCGGGGTCCATGGAGCGTGCCATGGCAAGGGCGCCATCGACATGGCTGTTGCGCGGATTGGTGGCAAACTCGCCCTTGATGCAGTAGCCGGGGCCACCGGTACCAGGCATGCCATCGGGGCCCTCAAGACCGGCAGCAACGTCGGCGCCGGACATATCGCGGGTATTGGGGTCGCCGCCCTGGATGACAAAACCGGGCACATAGCGATGGAACTTAAGGCCGTCATAAAAGCCCATCGTGGAAAGCTCGCAGAAGTTAGCGACATGAATGGGGGCACCCTCGCCGTCAAACTTGACCTTGATGGTACCCTTCGACGTCTCGATTACGGCGCACTCGTCGCCGGCAAGCTGATACTCGGGCGTGTAGAGCTCTTTCTTAAAACCAAACATGTGGTTCCTTCCTCGTGCGTTTAAGGCATATTTGTACGAATTGTAGCAATAAGCACAGGCTTACATCAATTGCGCACGTAGGTTATGCCGACTATGGCGAACTAATTTTAGGAACGCTGCTGCGGCTTCCAGGAGCCCACGTTGGCGTCGTACTGATTAAGCGCGCTGTTGCCACTCTGCGCGATGGGTGCCAGGATCTCGCTTTGGTGAGAACTCATCGACTCGCCATCGGGAATGGCCAGCGAGATGTCCCAACTCTGGCAGATCACGTCGACGCGCTCATACATCCACTCGGCAAGCTGCTTTAAGTGGGCAATGTCGTCCGCATAGACCGTATCGTCCTGGTACTTAAGGTTGCTGAGCTCATCTTGCGTCTTTTTGATCTGGTCGCGCAAGGCGTAGGCACTCTGCGACAGTTCTTGACGGGTGGACAGCGGCGTTCGAAGATAGCCGTTGTTAAAAGAATCGATGACCTCGCCGATCTGGTCCTCGTCACCGTAGGACACGATGGTCTGATACAGACCGTCGAGCCTGGTATAGAGCTGATCATCGGTGAGCACGGTTTCTTCCTGGACCACCTCGGCAGAATCGTCCTGCTTGGTATCGTCCTCAGTCGCCTCGCCCTTTTGGCGCGTGGGGAAGGTGGTTTGTGCAGCTTGGCCAAACTGGTCGTAGAAGCCAGGCATAACACCCATGGGATCGGTCGTCACGAACCAATAGGCACCGCCGCAAACGACGGCAAGGACCGCGATGACGATGAGCGGCTTGGGGATATGACGCTTGTGCTTGTGATAGGCGTCCTCGTCGGGATGCACCTTGCGCTTGGGTTTTTGAGCATCGTCATGCAGGGAAACGGGCGTGGGAATATCGACCTTGGGGATACCGAAATCCTTATCGAAAGCCGGCAGCACGCAGGTCTCATTGGGGTCGGCGGCGTCCGAGAGCACCGCAGCGGCAGAGGCCGGCGCATGCGGCACCTCGGTATCGATCTGCTCTTGCGTTAGGCGCGGAAAGCCCGCCGTGCGGCCCGCTGCCAGGTCGGATGCGGCCGTGTCCTCGGAGAGGATACCCGGAGCGGGGCGTCCGCATTTGGGGCACGTACGATCATGCGGAGAAAGACGGGCACCGCAGCCCTCGCAGAACACGAACTCGGTGTGCTCGGGACCATCGCCCGGACCCACATAGGCGTTGCAGTAGGGGCAGAACGAGGCGCCGTCCTCGATAGTCTTAAGGCAATGCGGGCAAATCACGGCATCCTCTTTTCGAAGCAATTCAAACAATCGAGGTTAGAGCATAACATCGCCACGGCCCCACAGGAGCAAGGCACCAATTCAACATCGCCAGTGCCCGTAGCTACTTCTTCCTTTTGCTTGGCATCGAAACTTTGATGCCTTGGGCGGACTTGGTCACGCGAGAGCGCTTGGCTCCGGTACTCTTCTTTTTCTTGGGCTGGGCCTGGGCCACGCCCTCGAGCGCGCGGGCCTCGGCCTCGCGAGCGGTGCGATCTTCGCGGCGCTGCGCCATGTCGGCGGCGACGCGCTTGGCAAAACGCTCGGCCGTCGAACCCGTCGAGCTCACCTTGCCGCCACCGCGACCCAGGCGGACGCGCACACCGCGGCCAAAACCAGTTGCGGCATGACGACGACGCGGCTTGAGCGAATCCATCATCGTGGCGAGCTTAAAGAACACCGAACAGGTAAAGACCACGATGACAGCCAAGATAACCATCTGGCCCATCGACAGGTTGGCAATAGACAGCAGCTCCGGGAATCCGATAACGCCCACCAAGATGCCGGCGACTACAAACACAAAGAGCACCACACGTAAGGGCGTGAGAGGTTGCGAGATGCGCCAGATCAGGCTGACGCTCGCCGCGCATGACGTAAGCAGGCACATCGTAGACAGTGTGAGCTGGCCAAAGCCAAACACGCGCGCCACAAAGATATCGAGCGCCGCAGCCAAAATGACCGCAATCGACGCCGGCAGTGCACGCTTGAGTACGTCGGTCAAAAACGATCCCTTCACGCGAGCATTGTTGGGCTCCAGGCCCAACACAAAGCCCGGCGCGCCGATGCAGAAGAAGTTAATGAGCGTCATCTGGATGGGCTCGAAGGGGTACGGCGGCAGCGCGATGAACAGCGCCGCCAGGCCCATCGAGAACAGCGTCTTGGTCAGGAACAGCGAGGCCGAACGCTGCAGGTTGTTGATGGAGCGACGGCCCTCGGCCACCACGGCGGGCATCGAGGCAAAGTCATTGTCGACGAGTACGATCTCGGCCACGTTGCGCGCGGCATCGGAGCCGGCCGCCATGGCGACGGAGCAGTCGGCCTCCTTGAGCGCCAGCACGTCGTTGACGCCGTCGCCCGTCATTGCCACGGTGTGCTCGCGGCGCTTGAGCGCTTGCACGAGCTCGCGCTTCTGCTGCGGGGTCACACGACCAAAGACATGGTAGCGGTCCACTGCGGCATCGAGCTTGGCAGGCGTATCGAGCGTCGTGGCGTCCACATAAGCGTCCGCCCCCGGCACGCCCACCACGCGCGCGATCGAAGACACCGTACGCGGGTCGTCGCCACTGATCACGTTGAGGGTCACACCCTGCTCGTTAAAGTAGCCGATGGTCTCGGCCGCCGAGGTACGAATCTCGTCGCGGATGGTCACAAAGCCCACGGGCTCGGCCTCGCCCACCATATCGCCATCGGGTGTAAAGCCGTCCACGCGCGCCACCACGAGCACGCGGCAGGTATCGGCAAGCTCGGCGACACGGTTCTCGACCTGCGAAAACACACGCTCCGAAAGCACAAACTGCGCGGCGCCCATCACATAGGAGCCCTGCGCAAACGAAGCGCCACTCCATTTTTTAGACGACGAGAACGGAATGACCGACAGCGGCTCAGACACCTCGACCGGGCGATCGGCGTAATAGTTGAGCAGCGCCTGGCAGGTCTCGTTGGCATCGGCCGAAGTCGCACGTGCCACGTTAGCCAGCGCAAAATCGAGCACTGTGGTATCGACGGGAACAGCCGCCTCGTCCGAGTCCACGCCAAAGCCAACACCCTCAACAGGCAGCGGGTAGGTGCCCTCGACCTCCATGCGGCCCGACGTGATGGTGCCCGTCTTGTCCAGG